>CACXIR010000019.1:0-16704 GCA_902767785.1 Fibrobacter succinogenes
GCCGGGGCGATGAAGTCGCACGGAATCATCTTGGTGCCCTGGTGGATGAGCTGGTAGAAGGCGTGCTGGCCGTTCGTACCCGGTTCGCCCCAGAGGATCGGACCCGTCTGGTAGTTCACGCGCTTGCTGTCACGGTCAACGGTCTTGCCGTTGGATTCCATGTCGGCCTGCTGGAAGTAGGCGGCCAGGCGGTGCAGGTACTGGTCGTACGGGAGCATGGCATAGCTGGAAGCGCCGAAGAAGTTGTTGTACCACACGCCGATGAGGGCGAGGATGACAGGCATGTTCTTGTCGGCCGGGGCGGTCTTGAAGTGCTGATCCATCTCGTAGGCTCCCTGGTGGAGCTTCATGTAGTTTTCGAAGCCGATGCGGAGCGCGATGGAAAGGCCGATGGCAGCCCACAGGGAGTAGCGGCCGCCCACCCAGTTCCAGAATTCGAACATATTGGCCGTGTCGATACCGAAAGCGGCAACGGCTTCGGTGTTGGTGGAGAGCGCCACGAAGTGCTTGGCGATGGACTTCTCGTCACCGTTGAAGGCCTTGAGAACGGCAGCCTTGGCCGTTTCGGCGTTGGTCATGGTTTCAAGGGTGGTGAACGTCTTGGAAGCGACGATGAAAAGCGTCTCTTCGATGTTCACCTTCTTGAGGGTTTCGGCCATGTGGGTGCCGTCGATGTTAGAAACGAAATAGACTTCCGGAGAGGTCTCGCCAGCAATGGGCTTGTCGGCGTAGGGCTTCAAGGCTTCGGTGACCATCACCGGACCCAGGTCAGAACCGCCAATACCGATGTTCACCACGTACTTGATGGCCTTGCCGGTGTGGCCCTTCCACTTGCCGCTACGGACCAGGTGGGTAAAGTCTTCCATGTGCTTGAGAACCGCACGGACTTCGGGCATCACGTCCTTGCCATCAACGCAGATGGCGTCGTTGCCCTTGTAACGAAGTGCGGTGTGGAGCACAGCGCGCTTTTCGGTGGTGTTAATCTTTTCGCCGCCAAAGAACTTCTTGCGCATGTCTTCGAAGTTTGCGGACTTGAGCAGGTCCTGAAGCTTGGCCATGGTCTCGTCGGTGATGATGTTCTTGGAGTAGTCCAGGAAAAGTCCACAGGCTTCCATGCTGAACTTCTCGGCACGGGCCGGGTCCTTCGCGAAGAGTTCCTTCATGTGCCAGGTCTTTGCGACTTCGGCGTGGGCCTCAAGGGCCTTCCATTCCTTAGAATCTGTCAGTTTCGACATAGATTAATCCTTTCCGCAAGTGCGGTTATTTGTTGCGGGGCTAAATATAGAAAATCTTCCCTATTCCAGAGCTTCACGGACCTGTTGGATAAAGTCCATCTCTTCAGGAGAAACATTGTTCTCGTTCTCATCTTCCCTAGAGGCTGCGGCCACCTTCAGCATGGATTCCAGGACTTTGCTCTTGAATTCGGGAGTCTGTTCCTTAAGGACCTTAACGCAGGCCCCAGCACGTTCCTTGGCCGAGGAAAACTGCCCGTAAACCTTATTGAAGTCGTCCCAAGAAACATCGGGAGTCAGTTCGTCGTGAATCTGGTCCAGCGTGTCACTTTCCGCTTGTGTCGCCGAAGAAGAACCGGGCAAAAGTTTATCCGTTTCGTTCTCGTGATAGAGGCAAGCCACCTGCCAAGAAAGGACCAAAAGCGCCAGATTGGGATTCATCATAAACCTCGTAATTATGAATGCAAAGATAGAAATATGTGTCACTCCACACCCCACACTTTTTACTATATTCCCGCCCATGGCATACGTAGCAATGGCCCGCAAGTGGCGCCCCCAGTCTTTCTCCGACATGGTCGGACAGGAACATATCGCAAAAACCCTCCAGAACGCCATCGAGGGCGGTCGCCTACACCACGCATTCCTGTTTACCGGCACCCGCGGAGTGGGCAAGACCACCAGCGCCCGTATCCTCGCCCGCACCCTGAACTGCAAGGGCAGCGACCCGCTGCACCCCTGCGGAGTCTGCGACAGCTGCAAGGACATTTCCGGCGGCAACCCCATGGACGTCTATGAAATCGACGCCGCCTCCAATACCAGCGTAGACAACATCCGCGATGTCATCGACCGGGTCCAGTACCCGCCCGTCATTGGCAAGTACAAGATTTTCATTATCGACGAAGTCCACATGCTCTCCACGGGCGCATTCAACGCCCTGCTCAAGACTCTGGAAGAGCCCCCTGCCCACGTAATTTTCATTTTCGCCACTACCGAGGTGAACAAGGTTCCCCAGACTATCCTGAGCCGTGTGCAGCGCTTTGACTTCAAGCGACTCACCATGGAGCAAATCCGGAGCAGGCTACGCTACATTTGCGAACAGGAAGGCATCAACGCCACCGACGAGGCCCTGAACATTTTTGCCGAAAAGGCAGATGGTTCCATGCGTGACGGTCTTACCTATTTTGACCAGGCCTACGCCTTTACCGGCAGCGAAATGACCGCCGACTCGGTCCGTTCCATCTTGGGGATCCCTCCGGTGGAGCTGTTCTTCTCCCTTATCCAGGCCATCGAAAACCACGACCTGAAGGGCTGCTTCAAGATGGTGGATGATGCAGTAAAAATCGGCATCGAGTTCACTCCCCTACTGGACGGCTTTGGCAAGTTCCTGCGGAACATGATTTACAGCCGCCTGGAGGCCTTCACCGCCGACGACTTGAGCATTACCGAAGAACTCTACACCCGCTATAAAAGTTGCGGACAAAGTATTTCCAACGGTGATCTGCTGCGTCTAAGCAAGATGCTCATCGACCTTCAGGCGGGACTGCGTTACAGCACCAACCCCAGGCTCATGGTGGAAACCACCTTTGCCCGCATGGCTTGGCTGGACAGGCTTACGGACTTGAGGCGAGCGCTTGCCGCCATCAACGACCCCAAATCCGCCGCCGACGAGGCGTTAAAAAAAAAAGTAGCTGAAGTCGCCGCAGCGGTGGACTCTGAGCCACCCCCGCAGGCACCCTACGAAGACCCCTTCCTCAACTACCAGGGAACCGGCGGGACAGCCTGTTTCTCCCGGTACGAAATTTCAGCGGCATGGCCCTCCATCTGCGCAGGTTTTGCCGACGACGGCGACCTGATGTTCTCTGCCGCCATGGCAGGCACGGTCCTTGAAACTGGCGACATCCATGAGAATCCCTTCCCCATAGCGCTCACCTACGTTGGCGAATCCGAAAACAACGACTCTTGGAATTTTCAAAGCCTGCAGGAACACCCCGAATTCATTGCCAGGCTGCAGACCATTTTGGAGGACAAGCTCCAAACCAAGATTTCCCTTTCCGTTAAAACCCGTGCCTACACCGAGGCGGAACGGCAAATCCAGGAAAATGCAAAGAAAAGCCCATACCAGCTGGACTTGGATAAGGAGCCTATTTTGAAGAAACTGCAAGAGACCTTCGCCGCAGAATTAGTATATTCTGTGCCCATAAAAAGGGACAAGGACAAGGAAACTTTCACCGGAACCGACGAAAATAACGAAAACTAAAGGAGTTTACTACCATGGACATGAGCAAAATGCTTAAAGACCTTCAGAAAATGCAGAGCAAGATGCTGAAGGCCCAGAGTGACCTTAAGGCCCAGAGTTTCGACGCCGAAGCGGGTGGAGGAATGGTCAAAGTGGCCATGAACGGTCAGGGCGTACTGACCATGATCAAGATTAACCCCGACGCCGTGGACAAGGATGACGTGGAAGCCCTGGAAGACCTGGTCATGGCGGCCGTAAATTCCGCCGTCAAAAAGAAGGAAGAGGCCACCCAGCAAAGCATCAGCGGCATTACCGGCGGCATGAAAATTCCCGGCCTGATGTAGTGTCGGCAGACTGTGCCTTTTATCCGCTATAAAGGGCATTTTATCCACAAATAAACGAAGCTCCCTATATAAAGGGGGGCTTTTTTGCTAAATTTGGCCCATATTACAAATTGGAGAACGAATGTCAAGGCAATTTGCTATCCTACCTTCCGTGGCTTTCGCGCTTTCGCTGCTGGCTTTGCCCACCTGGGCCGGGCAGGCCTATACCCGCGACGACGCGCTCCGGATTGCCATGGAAAAGTCCACGACCATCAAGACCGCCGAAGAAGAACTGGTTTCTGCCAACTCCCAGGTGGACGCCGGTTATGGAAACGCTATGCCCTCTATCGACCTGAGTGCGGGCATCACACGCATTTTCGGCCTGGACGACGTCAAAAACGACCACGCCCTGACCAATGCAGCCACTCAAATGGGCGCACCCGATTTTGACCAACAGGTTATGGCCCCTGCCGTGGACGGCCTAATCTACGGCATGAAGTCCCAAGCCTACCGCTGGCAGTCCAGCGTAGGCCTCACCGCCACCCAGATCCTGTACGCCCAGGGCAAGGTGGGTACAGGCATCGAAATTGCCAAGGCCTACAGGCGCTTGAAAGAGGTGAACCTGGAAAATGTGAAGTCCACCGTCAAGTACAACGTGGAAACCGCCTTTGACCAGCTGATCTATCTGGATTCTGCCGTGGCCATCCTGGAAGCAAGCATTGCTCAAACTCAGCAGCACATCGACTTCGTGAACGGAGCCGTGGAAAGCGGCCTTGCCTCGGAACTGGACCAGATCCGTGCCCAGCTCCAGCTGGACCAGCTCAAGTCCGAATTGGAAAAGACCAAGAAGAACCAGATTCTAGCCCGTAACGCCCTGCTGAACACCATGGGCATGGATTGGGAAGCCGATGTACAATTCAAGGGCGAGCTCCGTGACCCGAATTCCAACCTGCCCTACCCCGACACTTCCATGGCAAACGTCAAAAAACGCCGCAAGGAACTGGTGATGCTTTCCCAGTCCGAGGAAATGCTCAACAAGAATATTGAAATCGAAGAAGGCGGCTACAAGCCTACCGTCGTGTTGGTGGGCGGACTCAAATACGGCAACAACAAAAACGAGATCCAGCAGTGGGACGCCCCCGACTGGGACAAGAACATCAACAAGTACGTGGGACTGAATTTGACCATGAACCTGTTCAATGGCATGAAGACAAAAGAAGCCGTGGTCCAGGCCAAGTCCAGCCTGAGAAATACGCAGATTCAAAAAGAGACTGCCGAACGCGGGTTCCGCATGCAGATCGAGTCTTGTGCCAACACTCTAGAAGACGCAGTCCGCCAGCTGGAACTCCAGAAGCGCCAGGTTTACCTGGCCACCCGCAACTATGACTTGACCGAGGCCTCCTACAAGGTGGGTAAGGCCACCCAGCTGGACTACCTGGACGCCTCCATGACGCTCCGCAGCACCAAGCTCAAGTACATGGAAGCCGTACTCAACTGGAACAATGCCTATAACGCCCTCTTGCAGGCCACCGGAGAATATCAATAGGAAGACGATTATGAACAGCATCAAAAAGTACATCATCACCCTTTCCGCCCTAACATTTATCCTTGTCGGCTGTAAAGGCAAGGAAGACAAGGCAGGGGCTACAGCAGGTCCCTCCACCATCGAAGAAATTCAGAAAGAAAAGGGCAAGCCCGCCCGTGTGACCAAGGCCAAGAAGTCCTCGCTCAAGGATATCCGCGAGTTCAGCGGCACCATCGAGGGCATGCAGCAGTCCAATGCCATCTCCAAGATGGGCGACCCGCTGGAAAAGATCTACGTGCAGGTGGGTTCCACCGTCAAGAAGGACCAGGTGCTGGCCGAATACATCTTCACCGGCGACAACACCCAGTACCAGCAGGTGCAAGAACAGGTGGCCCTCCTTGAAAAGTCCACCCAGCGTCTTCGCGAAGTCCATGCCAAGGGTGGCATTAGCCAGCAAGACCTGGACCAGGCCGAAATGCAGCTGAAGATTGCCAAGATGAATTTGGAAACCGCCCGCCGCGCCACCAAGATCCTGGCACCGGCTGCAGGCGTGGTCACCGAACTGAACTTCCAGGAAGGCCAGACCCCCGGCGTGGGAGCAACGCTCTGCACCATCGCCAACCTGGACAAGGTCATTTTGAAACTCAACGTGACCAGCAAAGACATCTCCCTCTTCAAGAATGGTGCCGCTGCTACCGTCGAGGTGGCCGGCAAGAAGATGAAGGGTAAGGTCACCCTGATTCCCCTGGCCGCAAACCCCGTGACCAGATTCTTCCCCGTAGAAGTGACATTTGACAACAGCAGCAAGAGGCTGCTCCCCGGCATGTACATGACCGCCGAAATCGAGACCAAGCAGGTAAGCGGCGTGGTGGTACCCGCCGAAGCCGTAATCTACAAGAACGGACTGAACATGGTCTGGACTGTCGATAAAGACGGAACCGCCCGCCGTAAAATCGTGAAGGTCGGCAGCGGCGAGACCGTCATGGTGGAAGGCATGTCCAAGATGAACGACGGCGACAAGGTCAACATCGTCAAATAATTTTACTGGAGATACGCTGAATGATCAAGGCCAGTATTTATAAACCGATTACCATGCTCATGGTCATCTTGACCGTGGTGGTTTTCGGTCTGTACACCTACACCATGATGGTCGTGGACCTGATGCCGAAATTCGAAGTTCCGGTGGTGACGGCGACCATGATTTACGCAGGTGCTAGCCCCGAAGAAATCGAGACCACCGTTATCAAGCCTGTCGAAGAACAGGTGGAACTGGTGGACGGTATCGACTACGTGCAGTCCATCTGCCTCGAGAACTACGGCATTATCGTCGCCATGTTCAACATGGGCGTCAACGTAGATGTGGCGGCAAACGACGTGCGTTCCAAGGTGGAACTTGCTGCGGCTGACTTCCCCGACGCCGTGGAACCCCCTATTATTTCCAAGGTGGACATCAACGGTGCAGCCATCATGGCCATTTCCTTTACGGGTCCGCTGAACTCCACGGAACTCCGCCAGATGGTGGAAGACGAAATCGAACCCCTGTTCACCTCCGTCTCGGGTGTGGCCAGCGTGGATGTATTCGGTGGTACTACCCGCCAGATTTCTATCGAACTTGACAAGGACAAGATGAAGGACCGTGGCATCGACATTGCCACCATCATGGGTATGTACGGCCAGTCCAACTTGAACTACCCCGTGGGCGAAGTCATCGGCAAGCACAAGAACACATCTGTGCGTACGGCAGGCAAGTTCCAGAGCCTGGACGAAATGCGCAACATGGATATTCCCACGGCCAACGGCGTTATCAAGCTCTCCGAGGTTGCAAAAGTCAAGGACACCATCGAGACCATTTCATCCATTTCCCGTTTCAACGGCACAAGTTCTATCTCCCTGGATATCAAGAAGCGTTCCGATGCCAACGTGGTGGACGTTTCCAAGGGCGTTATCAAGCGCATGAACGCCGTCAACAAGAGCCTTCCCGAAGGTTTCGAACTTCACCTGGTGTACGACAAGTCCGAAGCGGTGAACGAATCCATCGACAACGTGATCCAGAACGTGATTATCGCTATCGTGCTTACCGCAGGACTCTTGCTCTTGTTCCTCGGCAAGTTCTCCACCATGTTCATTGCGGCCCTCACCATGCCGACCTCCGTGATCGGTGCCTTTACCCTGATGTACTTTGCTGGATTCGGCATCAATATGATGTCCCTGATGGCATTGTCGTCGTCGGTGGGTTTGTTGGTGACCAACGCCATCGTGGTGCTTGAAAATATCAACGTGAAACTGAACGAAGGCCTGGATCCGAAAGAGGCAGCCTACAAGGGAACCTCCGAAATCATGGTGGCCATCATGGCATCTACGCTTACCAACGTGTGCGTGTTCGTGCCTATCGCCTTCATGAAATCCATCGCCGGTATCTTCTTCCGTACCTTCGGTCTTACCATGGTGTTTGCCACCCTGGTGTCCTTGCTCGCCACCTTTACCTTGACCCCGCTTCTGGCGGCCTATCTGTTCAAGGGCAAAAAGAAAGACGAGAACGGAAACATTATCGAAGAAAAGCCCTCCGTGGTGGGACGCATTCTCGGGCTGTTCCCCACTGCCCTCAACGGCATCCGCTTTGTGTATCTGAAAACCCTGTCGTTCTGCCTTTCCATTCCGGGAGTGCTGTTCCAGGTGGTCGCCCTGATTGCCATGCTCCTTTTCGTGGGCTATATGGCCGCCAACCACATGACGGTGGAAATCATGCCTAAGCAGGACCAGGGCATGATCAGCATCAAGCTGGAAATGCCCGTGGGCACCAACGTGGAAACCACCGACAGTATCGCGAAAATTATTGAGGACCGGGTCAAGGATGTTCCCGAAATTGTCCATTACAGCGTGAACGTGGGTGGTTCCAACGGTTTTGCTACGGTGAACCAGGCTACCATGCGTATCAAGCTGTTGAAGGACTGGGAAGGCCGTACCAGGAGTACCGACCAGATCGTGGACTCCCTGCGTCCCTACCTGGCCGACATCCCCGACGCCTATATCGCCATCAAGTCCGCCTCGGCATCTGAAATGAACAACAACAGCGCAGGCGACGTGGTGCTGGAAATCAACGGCCTCAAGAAGGACTCCGTGATCAAGGCCTCTGAACTCATTATGGACCGGGTCAAGGAAACCATTGCCGGCGTAGTAGATGTAAAGACCAGCTACGAAGCGGGTAAACCCGAAATCCGCCTGATTCCCAACAGGCAGGCCCTGGCCGACTACGGCGTGACCCTGCAGTCCCTTGCCACCTACAACTACATCGCCGTGAGCGGTTATGAAGCGGGCCAGTACACCGAAGACGGTGAAGAATACGACGTGTATGTGCGCATGCAGGAGAAGAACCGCAAGAGCCACGCCGACATCGAAGACCTGCCCATGAAGACCCCCAAGGGCTATGTGGCCGCCCGCGACCTGTTCTTCATCGAAGACGGTGCAGGCCCCACCCGTATTGACCGTAAGCGCAAGATGACCCGCGTGGACGTTTCCATGAACCTGTTGCCTGGCCACACCACCGGTGAGGTCATGGGCAACCTGAACAAGCTTACCGCCAGCATGAAGGGCGAACTTCCCGAAGGTATTTCCTTCAGCTTCGGTGCCCAGGCCGACATGCAGGAAGACATGGTGAACGAATTCAAGACCGCCATCATCATGGCCATCTTGCTCACCTACATCTTGCTGATTGCCCTGCTGGAAAGTTTTGCACAGCCCTTTATCATCATGACTACCATTCCTATGGGCGCCATCGGCGTGTTCCTCGCCCTGATATTCACCGGCAAGGCTCTTTCCATGATCGCCCTCATGGCTATCGTGATGCTTATCGGTGTGGTGGTGAACAACGCTATTCTATTGCTGGACGAAGCCAACAGGCTACTCCGAAGCGGTTCTATGGGAAGGCGCTCCGCCATTATGACGGCGGGCAAGACCAAGTTCCAGCCCATCGCCCTGGCTACCTTCGCTTCTGTAGTGGCCCAGATGCCTCTGGCCCTGGCCTTGGGCGGTAACGTGGCCGCCATGACCCAGCCTATGGGTATCGCTGCCGTGGGCGGCCTGATCGTGTCCGCTATCCTTACCATGTACCTGGTGCCTACCTTCTTCTGGCTACCCAACGCCCTGTTCCACAAGGCGAAGAAAAAGGCCAGCAACCTGAAGGGCAAATTCAACAAGGCGAAAGCGTAATTCCTCCCCTATGTCATCCTGAAGCCTCGAAGAGGCTGAAGGATCCAGGCCTAAATTCTTTTTTTCAAACACTGGTTTTTAACAACCAGTGTTTTGTATTTTGGCCGGCATGAATTTTACTAACGCCTGGTGCAAAGCGCACTTGACCACTCCCCTCCCCACTCCGGCGGGCAAAAACCCTGCCGCCCTGTACCTGGGCATGGCGAACACCCACGACGAAATTCTGTTGGAACGCATCCGCTTTATGCACGACGGGCCCGTTATCCCCTGCCCCATGACCGAAGCCGAAGTGCTCCGGACCATACGGGCGAACTTCGCAAGCGAAGCGGAAGCCCTGCAAGAAAGCAAGGCCAATTCCTGGGAATCGGAGCCGGTCATCAACCTGGTGGATTCGCTGCTAGACAAGGCCCTGGAGCAAAACGCCAGCGACATCCACCTGGAACCCACCGAAAAAGATTTGAAGGTTCGGTTCCGCATCGATGGCCTGCTGCAATTCCACAGAAGCCTGCCCCCATGGCTAAAGGACCCGGTCCTTGTGCGGCTGAAGCTCCTGGCCCAAGTGGACATCACAGACAAGCGAATCCCCCATGACGGGAGTTTCAAGTTCCAGGGCGTCTCGGGAACGGTGCGTGTCCGGCTCAGCACCCTGCCGGTGCAACACGGCGAGACCTGCGTGCTGCGGCTTTTACCCGCCAAGGACGAAGGCGGCACCCTTGGCGACCTGGAATTCAGCCCGAAAATTCTTGCAGAACTCCGGCGGATCTTCGCCATGCCCCAGGGACTGTTCCTGATAACGGGCCCCACCGGCAGCGGCAAGACTACCACGCTGTACGCGGGCCTACGGGAAATCATCCAGAAAAAGATAAACGTCACCACCATCGAAGACCCGGTGGAATACAGCCTCAATGGCGCAAACCAGGTGCAGGTCAACGAAAAATGCGGGTTCACCTTCGCTGTAGCCCTCCGCTCCATACTCCGGCAAGACCCCGACGTGATTCTGGTAGGCGAAATCCGGGACGAAGAAACCGCCCGCATTGCGCTCCGTGCCGCAGAAACTGGCCACCTGGTGCTTTCAACGTTACACACCAACAGTGCCAGGAGCACCGCCGCAAGGTTACAGGACTTGGGCGTACCGCCCGCCGGCCTACAGCAATCCCTTATAGGCGTTGTGGCACAGCGGCTCTTGCGGAAAAAGGCCGGCGGACGCATCGCCGCACTGGAACTGTTACGGCCCGACGGATCCTACGCCGACGGAATGCTACAAGAATACGCAGACCGGCTTGTCCAAAACGGCCTTGTGGAAAAAGAAGAATTACTCCGGGTTCTCGGAAACTGAAGGCTCTTTTTATTCAGTCGCAGGTGCGGGGCTTTCGACAACCTCAGGCGCGACGGGAGCCGCCACAGGTTCAGCCGCTGTCGCTGCCGGTGCCGCAGCAGGAGGCGGTGCCATCAGCTGCCGTAGGGAATCCACCAGCAGGCTGTCCTTCTTGGGGAACATGTTCTGATAGATGACCGCCCGGCGCTTGGCCATGAACTGGCTTTCCCGCATGTTAGGATGGTGCTTGCCGGGGCTTGCCAGCATGGCCGCCAGATTGATGGCCTGGTCCACGCTAAGCTTGCTGCAGCTCTTCTTGTAATAGGTGGAGCAGGCCGCCTGGCATCCGAAAATATCCTTGCCCCACTGGGCGTAGTTCAGGTACAGTTCCAGAATGCGGTCCTTCCCCAACTCGTGTTCCATCAAAAGTGCATAGGCCAGCTCCTTGAACTTCCGTTCCCAGGAGCGTTCCCCGCTCAAGAACAGGTTTTTAGCCAGCTGCTGGGTGATGGTTGAACCGCCAAACTTGGTCTTTCCCGACATGCGGTTGGCATTAAGCGCCTCCGCAATGGCATTCACGTCAAAACCCGGATGGAAGTAGAACCCGGCGTCTTCGCTGGCAATCACCGCCTTCTGCAGGTAAGGGCTAATGGAATCCAGCGGGACAAAGGTATGCTTGATTTCCACCGCAGGGTTGGAATCCTTAAGCGCTTCCATGTAACGGCTCATTTCGGGCTGGGTATCCTTCAGGTTTTCCACGCCCTCGTACAAATTGTACCCATAGACAAAAGCCTTATAGAGGGCAATCGTTGCCACAATGCTAAACACTGCAGAATAAAGGATCAAGGCCAGCAGCACCACGCGGAGCAAAAAGTTGATGAAGCTATACAAACCATGGAAAATCTTGAATGCAAGATTACCCCTGATTTTTTCTATCAAATCCTTGATCTTTTTCATAGCAATAACCGCATATATAGTTATTATCAGTGCTTTCCGCCGAACCAGTCATTGACATCCTCCCCTTCCTTCATGGAGGATTTCAAATGTTCCATGCCCTCGCCCAGCACAATGGTACGAATCCCGGCATTGCCAAAAACCTCTTGCAGGTATTTGGTCGCCTCGCGGCCTGCATTGTCCTTGTCCATGCACAGCACCACGTTCTTGTTCTTGAACAGTGGCAGCCATTCCACCTTGAAACTGCGGACACCAGGAATACCGACGGCATCGATTTTCTGACCCAAAAAGGTCAGGGTGTCCACCACCCCTTCGCAAAGGTAAATCCAGCCTGTCTTCTCGTCCAGGGCAGACATGTTGTAGGGATAGGGTACAGTACCCCTCAGGTTCATCTCCTTAGGCTGCACCGAAGAATCAATGGCCCGGGACTGGAAATAAAAGGCACGGCGCTGGGGGTCCAAGTACGGAAAAATCAGGGGATGCTTGTAGAACTTCAGGTTGCCCTTTTCGTTGAACAGGCCCACATACTGCAGCACCTCCTGGTCGTAGGTGTTCTTGAGCATCTCGTTCAACTTTCCATAGTCGTCAATGGTCCGCAAAAGCATTTTGTCCCATACGGGTTTGTATATGCGGCGGCGGGCAAGCCAGGCGGCGGCGGGTGTGTCGTCAACCGGCGAGAGCATTTTCAAAAAATTCAGAATGATTTTCTTGCGTTCATCCTCGGTAACGGGACCTTCCACAGGGGTTTCCTGCGGGGGTTCTTCCAAGTTTTCCACCTGATTTTTTGCCCTGGAGGATGTAGCTGCGGTGGCAGTGCCTCCTGGCAATAAGAAGGGGTACATTTCCCGGAGGTAGTTCAGCGCTTCAGGAAAAGAACAGCCCTTGACCTGCTGCACCAGGGAAAACACGTCTCCACGGACGTCTTCGCATACCCAGCAGCGGAAATAGCCCCGTTCCTCGGAAATGGAAACCGAAGGAGTCCTGTCCTCGTGTACATGGCGTTTGGGGCAAAAACACCGAAACTTTCCCCGGACCACGTCCAGGCCCAGGGATCTTGCCACCGCCGTAATGGAAAGCGACGCCTTGAATTGTTTCAGTTCTTCTTCGGTCACTTGAGGAATTATAGTAAATAGGGCTTAGAATCTGTTAGAATTGCTAAATTACAACGAGTATGCAAGTCCTAGAAAACGAGCCAATGAGCAAGCACACCTCCTTCAAGGTAGGCGGCCCTGCCCGTTTTTTTGCCAAAGTCGAAAATATGGCTGACCTAAAGGAAGCCCTTGCCTTGGCTCGGGAAAAGGGACTCTCCTATTTTATCTTGGGAAACGGCACTAACCTTCTGGTTTCGGATAGGGGTTACGAGGGCGTAGTCATCGCCTTGTCCGGAGCGTTTTCGGAAATCGAAGACCTGGGAAGCGGCAAGTTCAAGGCGGGTGCCGCAACTCCCCTGGGCAAGTTCGCCCGCCACACCCTCAAGCAGGGCTACGCAGGAATACACAAACTGGCAGGTATTCCAGGAACCTTGGGCGGAGCCGTGTACATGAATGCAGGGGCCTATGGCCAAGAAATTGGCAACTGCTGTACGCAGGTGACAGTCCTCGAAAGCGACGGAAATATCCGCGAACTGCCCACATCCGCATGTGGCTTCGGATACCGGCGGAGCGTTTTTAAGGACGCTGGAGGAATAATCCTTTCCGCCACATTCCAGCTACAAGACACAACAAGCCTGGGCAAGAGTAATGCCGACCTGGAAGCAGAACTGGAAGAATGCATGGCCAAGCGCAAGGCCACGCAACCGCTGAATAAGCCCAACGCCGGTTCCACCTTCAAGCGGCTAGATACCGGTGCCGCCGCTATGCCAACACAAGTCGCCCCCGGCTACTACATAGAGCAGGCTGGGCTCAAGGGCTACCGCATTGGCGGTGCAGAGGTCAGCACGCTGCACGCAAACTTCATCGTAAATGCCGACAACGCCACCGCCACGGACATCAAGAGCCTAAGCGAGTACGTACAAAGCAAAGTCGCCGAGAAGTTTGGAATTACTTTACAGCGGGAAATTATATTGCTTGGCGAATTCTAGCCTGGATCCTTCGGCACGGTTTATCCCGGACCCTGATCCGGGACTCAGGATGACGTAGTCGAATTATTGTCGGATTTTATAGGGTCAAAGCGGTTTAGGATTCGCGTAATGACAGCATACACCGTACCGCCTAGTAACCCGCCGCAAAGGTCCGCAACCAAGTCCAAGGCACTGCAGTCCCGGCCTTCCACAAAGCTCTGGTGGTATTCGTCGGTACAGCCATAGGCAACACAAAGCATCGTCACCACCAAGACCCGCAACCACTGCCTGCGGGACCATTCGGCACGGCTCCATACCATGGCGTAGCAGCCTGCAAGGGCGGCATATTCCATGCAATGGGCCAACTTGTCCCAAATTTGCGGAAAATCCTTCAGGTCCATATACGTCAGCGAAGACAGCTTGAAAATAACCGCCATGCAAAGGATGCAAGGGACGGCACGGAAGAATGGGTATTTCTGTAACAAAGACTCAAACATAGCGACAATCTCCCTTTAGGGAACTACGCACTTCCCCACCAACCCAATCAACTTGATCTTGAACTGCTCCGGGTTCAAGTAAGCCTGCTGAAGCAACGACTGCACCGTATAGGTTTTCTTGATATGATTCAAAGCGCAGGTGCAGCGTTTTTCGTTGCCGCCACGAACAGCCTTCATGCATTCTGCTACAATGGACTTTTCCATCTCGACGGAAAACTGGTCTGGCAGGCACTGGGAAATCAGGCGGAAACCGCCCTCCCCCAAATCCTTCGCTTCCCCGCTCCCGTTGGCGGCTCCCATAAGCAGGTAAAGCAGGGTGTCGTTTTGAACCGCACGTTCAAAGGCACACTGGCAGGTTTTGTTTGACTGTGCATTGCCCAAATATCCGCTGGCCTCTTTAACGCACGCCACCACAAAGGAATCCCGAAGGTCCCGGTTGCTTAAGAACAGTTGCAGCAGCATCCTTTCGGAAGGGGAAATGTTGACAGGCTGGGCGGCAGGTGTTGTTGCAGGCTGTGTAGCGGGCGTTTCCGCAGCAGTCACAGGCGTTTCCGCTGCCGGTTTCGAGGCTACTGGCAGCTCCTTGATTCCGCATTCCCTCTTCTTTTTTGCAAGGAAATCGGCATACTTGGGGTCTGATTTGCCTGCAAGCACCTGGTTCTGCACCCTCTTGAACTCCGCCTCGCTGTACCGAGATTCCAACTTCTGCAGAACGCAGTCACAGGCAGCACGGTCCGCACCGGAAAGGCAACCTATCAAAAAATTGGAACGGGTGTCCGCACTGTACTTTGCGGAAAATGCCGATACCGCAAGACAGAAAACGAACAGGGCTACAACAAGGAATTTCATGCTCTAACGCGAACCATCCGGGTAATCTTGCCGCGACGTACCAAGTACATTCCCGCTTTGCGGAACTTTTTCATCAAGGCCTGTTCCAGGTTCAATCCCTTTGTATATTCAACGGTTCCCAAATAGCGGCCCTGCATGTCAAAGACAAAGAACGTTCCTCTGTAATTGTCTGTCAGAATATTTATCAAAGATCCGACAGCCGTTGTATTATTTTCTTCGGAGCTGGAGGATTCGACTTCAGAAGAACTGGATCTCGGACGTTGTGCAGAACTTGAAGTTTTTACCTTACCCGAACTGGACTCCGGTTTAACGGAGGCGGAAGATTTAGGCAGCGGACGTACTGTAGAGCTTGAGGATATAGCTTCAGAAGAGCTGGACGCTTCAGCATTCGAGAGCGGATGTGCGGCATCGGTCATCTTTAAATAGGTAACATCAAACGAGCCTGAACCACCACCAGCTTCTATAAGTACTTTGGCTTCGTACATCTTGCCCATCTTCATGCCGAGAGATTCCCATTTCTGAAAGTGGGCCGTCACGTCGATATGGCCGCAATTACGATAACTCTTACGAACGCTAAAGTACTGCGGGAAGGATGCTTGACCTTTGATGGATGGGGCATTATAGCGCTGATTCTGATAAACTTCATAGACAGCACCGTCCACTTCGAACTCACCCTTCTTGGTTCCCGTAAGGTCTATACCCGGCCTCTTGAACCAGTCATCCACGATGTAGTATTCTACGAGCGGATCAACGGTCCAACCATAGATACCGATATAATTATAGTTACCGCCACTTCCCGACTTGTTCCACCTGAAATAGGCATCGATAGGGCCGAGTTCTTCGTAAGTGTGCTTTTCGTCGTACTTGAAGCCCACGCGAGCAATGAAGTCGTTGGTGCCGCTCCAGCTGGCCTTATACGTACCGTTGTCGTAGTAAGTCAGGGAATTGTTGCCACTCTGGTACCAGATTTCGTAATGGTACGGAGAGCTACCGACATTACCCGTCACACTATTGTTGTTCTGGCCATAGGTAATCTTTTCTGTTCCTTCGTGACCCATAGCATCTGTACAGGCGTCAATATCGGCAAATGCACTTGCAGAAAGCAAGCCGAAGGTCAAAAGCACCAGAGCCTTTGCTGTTTTTGAAAGCATACTCGAGCCAAGCATTTTACACCCCCAAACTTTTCAGTAACCTAAAAAAGTTTCATGCTCCCCCCAACCCAAAAATAGATTTTTTTACAAACGGGTATTATGGGGGACTACGCTCCGTGACTCCAATGACACATTGCAGCCTTTTTTTCTATCTTTTGGGCCACTATGAGTCTAAAATTTGATACCCCCATTACCGAAGTTCCGCTGTTCCACCAGGGCAAAGTACGCGACATGTACGACCTGGGCGACAGTTTCCTGATGGTCGCCAGCGACCGTCTTTCCGCTTTTGACGTGGTGCTCCCCACCCCGATTCCTGGTAAGGGCAAAATCCTCAACCAGCTTTCGCTGTTCTGGTTC
>CACXIR010000019.1:16732-39068 GCA_902767785.1 Fibrobacter succinogenes
GGTTCCGGCTGGAAGGACTACCAGAAAACGGGCCGTATATGCGGTCACGTGCTGCCCTCCAACCTGCAACTCTGCCAGAAGTTGGATCAGCCCCTCTACACGCCCAGCACCAAGCCGGACGTAGGTCACGACGAAAACATCAGCTTTGAGCAGACCTTCGACATCGTTGGCGAAAAGGTGGCCACCGAACTGAAGAACATGTCCTTGGACATCTACACCAAGGCACGCGACTACGCCGCAAGCAAGGGAATCATTCTCGCCGACACCAAGTTCGAATTCGGTGAAATCGATGGCGAAACCATCCTCATCGACGAAGTGCTGACTCCGGACTCCAGCCGTTACTGGCCTGCCGACAAGTACCAGGTGGGTAAGAACCAGGAAAGCTTTGACAAGCAGTACGTTCGCGACTGGCTTGAAACTCTCGACTGGGGCAAGACCTACCCGGGTCCGGAAATTCCGGCAGACGTGGTGAAGAACACGCTCGCGAAGTACGAAGAAATCTTTGTGCGTTTGACTGGAAAGAAGCCGGAACTGTAGCGACCGTTCAGACTAGACTACAATCCGCAACTCCACTTTTTATCGTCCAAGGCCGTGTCTTTCATGGCCTTGGATTTTTTTACAAGCTGGTCCAGGGTCACGCTGCCCAGGTAGCCCCGGATAATGGAATCCAGTTCCTTCCACACAGGGAGCGTCACGCAGACAGGCGCCCTCTGGCAGGGATTTTCCTTCTCGTCCAAGCAGGCCACAGGAGCCACCGACGTCTCGGTCAAGGCAAGAATGTCCCACACGCTGCACTTCTTGGGATTGCACTTGAGCTTGTAGCCCCCGGACTTACCCCTGGCCCCTTCCAAGAACTTGTTCCTGACCAAGGTCCCCAAAATTCCCTCCAGGTATTTTTCGGAAATCTGCTGGCGTGTGGACAGGTCCTGCAGCTTCACAAAATTGTCATGGCCATTTACCGCCAGGTCAATCATGACCCTGAGTGCGTAACGGCCCTTTGTAGAAATTCTCATGGCATCCTCTTTTCTATTGAAAATATAGGAAACAAAAGAATTTGCTAAATTTTACGCCACTATGAAATCAGTACCTATAACGCTGCTCACCGGTTACCTGGGAGCCGGTAAAACCACCCTCCTGAACTATGTCCTCAACAACCAGCAAGGCTACCACGTAGCCGTTATCGTGAACGACATCGGAGAGGTGAACATCGACCAGACCCTTATCGAAAAGGGCGGAAACATTACCAAGGAAGACTCGGGAAAAGTGGTTCCCCTCTCCAACGGCTGCATCTGCTGTTCCCTGAAGGCCGACCTGCTGGAACAGATTGCCGAAATCCTTGAGATGGGCAAATTCGACTACATCTTGATTGAAGCCAGCGGCATTTGCGAGCCTATTCCCATAGCCCAGACCATCTGCATGGCCGGAAGCCAACTCCAGGGCAAAAACGGCCAGCACCTGGCCTGCCACTTGGACAACATCGCCGCCGTGGTAGACGCCCTGCGCCTTGCCGACGAATTTGGTGCCGGCGAAAAGCTTCTTTCCAAGGATTTGGAAGAAGAGGACATTGCCAACCTGCTGATCCAGCAAATAGAATTCTGCAACACGGTTATCTTGAACAAGGTGGACATGCTCTCCAAGGGAGACCTGGAACACGTGAAGGCCGTGGTAAAGGCGTTGCAACCCACCGCCAAGATGATCGAAACCAACTTTGGCAAGGTGGAAATGAAGGATATTCTGGACACCAAGTTGTTCGACTTCGAGAAGGTGGCGGAATCCAGCCGTTGGGCTATTGAACTCAACCGCATGGACAATGACATGGATGATGAGGAGGAAGACGACCATGAACATCATCACCACCACGACGACGACCATGATCATGATGAAGAAGACCACAGCCACTGCGACCACGAGCACGGGGTCTGCCACTGCGGCCATCATCACGACAAGGACCATCCCCATGGCGACGAATACGGCATCAGCACCTTCGTCTACGAGCGCAAGCCGCCTGTAAACCGCCAAAAGTTCGAAGCCTTCCTGGACAACTACCCCAACAGCATTATCCGCACCAAGGGGCTCATGTGGTTCAGCGACGAGCCTACGGAAAGCTACCTGTTCGAACAGGCAGGCAAGCAGGCCAGCGCCCAGAATTTTGGCCGTTGGTTCGCTGCCGAAAGCAAAGAGGTCCAGGAGAAACTGTTGCGGGAAAACCCGCAATTACGCAACATCTGGGACGAAGAATACGGCGACCGCACCAATCGTCTGGTGTTCATCGGCCAGCACATGGACAAGAAGAAGATTATCGCCGCCATGGACAACTGCCTGGAAAAGAAGGCGTAAGCCGGATTTACCGGCCAGTCTTGATTCCAAGCTTGTTCATGCGATAATTCATCATACGGGGCGACACACCCAAATCACGACCGGCAGCAGAAATGTTGCCGTCGTTTCTTTTTATGGCCTCGGTGATGATTTCCCTTTCGTAATTGTTCATCATCACATCCAGCGGGGCGGTCTTTGAGCCCGGCGCATCTGCAGTTCCCACGCTCAGGCTGGTCTGCAGCGAAGGCGGCAGGTTGTAACTGTGAATGCAATCATCGCTGGCAGTTAGCACCGCACGTTCCATGCAGTTTTCCAGTTCACGGACGTTGCCCGGCCAATGATAACTCATCAGCAGGTTGATAGCCGTAGTAGAAAGCCTTGCCACCTTCTTGTTGTAGCGCAGGTTCATTTTTTCGATAAAGTGCTCCGCCAGCAAGATGATGTCGGATTTCCGCTTGGCCAAATCCGGCATGGCGATGGGGAAAATGTTCAGGCGGTAGAAGAGGTCTTCGCGGAACTTACCCTGAGCAATAAGTTCTTCTAGATTCCTGCTGGTAGCCGCCAAAAAACGCACGTCGGAATGAAGTTCCTCGTTGCTGCCCACGCGGCTGAAGGTCCGTTCCTGCAAAAAGCGCAGCAACTTCACCTGGGTTTGCATGGTCAAGTCGCCAATTTCGTCCAGGAACAAGGTTCCACCGTCGGCAGCTTCAGCACGACCGATCCTGCGGTTGACAGCCCCGGTAAAGGCACCTTTCTCGTGCCCGAAAAGCTCACTTTCTACGAGGTTTTCAGGGAGCGCCGCGCAGTTCAGCGTTATAAAGGGCTTGTCCTTGCGTGAAGACAGGTTCACGATAGCACGGGCAATCATTTCCTTACCCGTTCCGCTACCCCCGCGGATCAAAACCGTAGCGTCGCTGGGGGCCACCTGACGCACTTGCTCGTAAATCATCTGCATTTCGCGGCAGTTGCCCACCAACTCTCCGGGATTGTTGGAGAGCATGTCCCGGAGTTTGCGGTTCTCGTCCAGCATGGCCTGCCGCTCGTTCAGCAGTTCTATACATTCGTTGGCGGCGTCCCCCGTAATGTTGGCTATGATTTCCAACAGGGCCACGTCCTTATCCAAGTCGGTAGAACCGTCCACAGGGCGGTCGATAGACAAGGTTCCAATGACCTGCCCCTCATGGAGCAGCGGTACGCAAATAAAGGCCACCTGGCTTTCGTAATGGCGGGAACCGGTACGGTTCAAGAACCTGGAATCCTTACGCAAGTCGGGAATCACATGGCTAATGCCACGTTCTGCCACATGACCCGTAATGCCCTCGCCCATGCGGTAAAGGCCACGCTGCTTTTCGGATTCATCTAGCCCGCGGGAGGCTTCAATCTTGAGGGTGTCACCGAACAGTAGCGCGAAGGTTCCGCGCAACATGCCTAGTTCAGACTCCAAAATTCCCAGCACGTTTTCCAGCAATTTCTCCACATTACGTTCGTGGATAATCGCGACGCTGATCTTCTGAATAACTGAAATTTCTGGACCTATGGGTGATGACATGTGCATAAGATAGTAATTCCTACAGATTCTCCTTAATGCGTTGCAGGGCAACCTTGGTGCGTTCATGGTCGCCAAAGGCAGTCAGGCGGAAGTAGCCCTCGCCACAAGGCCCAAAGCCGCTTCCCGGCGTGCCTACCACCTGGCAGGTAGAAAGCAGACGGTCAAAGAAGTCAAAGGACTTTTCGCCATCGGGAATTTTCCACCAGATATAGGGAGCGTGCTCACCGCCAAACACCGTATAGCCTGCAGCCGTAAGTTCCTTGCGGATCAACTTGGCCGTATCCATGTAGCCCTTGATGACTGCCGTGGTCTCTTTCCAGCCCTGGGGAGTGTAAATGGCCTCGGCGGCCCGCTGGGTCACGTAGTTCACGCCGTTGAACTTGGTACACTGGCGGCGGTTCCACATGGAATGGAGTTTCGAGAGTTCGTGGGGAATCACCGTGTAGGCGCAACGCACACCGGTAAAGCCTGCCGTCTTACTGAAACTGCGGAACTCAATAGCACAAGTGCGAGCCCCAGGAATCTCGAAAATGGAGTGGGGCAAAGACTCATCCTGGATATAGCAGTTGTAAGCTCCGTCGAACAAAATCAGGGAACCGGTTTTGTTGGCGTAGTCCACAAACTTCTGCAAGGTTTCACGGCTAAGCACCGTTCCCGTGGGGTTGTTGGGGCTGCACAGGTAAATCAACTGCACCGGATTCTTGGGCAGGTCCGGCTGAAAGTCGTTCTCGGCGGTAGAGGCCAGGTAGGTCACCTCGGAAAAATGTCCGTCGCCCTGCAGAGTGCCAGTGCGGCCCGCCATCACGTTGGAATCCAGATAGACGGGGTAAACTGGGTCAGGGATTGCAATGCGGACATCTTCGGAGAAAAGTTCCTGGATGTTGGCCACATCGCACTTGGAACCATCGCTCACAAAGATGTCGTTGGGGTCCATGTCGATACCCCGGGCCGTGTATTCGCCACGGACAATGGCTTCACGCAAAAAATCGTAGCCCTGTTCGGGGCCGTAACCGCGGAAGGTGTCCTTTACGCCCATCTCGTCTACGGCCTTGTGCATGGCCTTAATGACTTCGGGGATAAGGGGCGTGGTCACATCGCCAATGCCCAGACGGATAATATCTGCTTCGGGGTGAATGCCCTGGTATTCCTTAATCTTGTGGGCAATGGTAGAGAAAAGGTAACTGCCCGGAAGGCGATCGTAATTGCTGTTGATGTAAGAGTCGTTCATAATGCTTTAATCTTCTTTGTTTTTTTAAATTCCTATGGCCTGGATGCTTCGGTTCCCTCAGCATGACGCCGCAATGTGAAACGCGAAATTACTCATTACACATTCCACATTACACATTTGTCGTCGTCAAATCTCTCCTCTAAATACTTCCTGCGCGGGACCGGTCATCAGAACCGGACCGCCTTCCTCGTGCTTGATGTGAAGCACACCGCCATCCAGAACAATATCTGCTTCGGCGCCCACGCGGCCCGTACGCTGGGCCGCAACGAGGGTTGCGCAACTTCCCGTGCCGCACGCCATGGTAACGCCGCAACCTCGTTCCCAAACCCGCATGCGGATTTGGGTGGGCGCCACCACCTGCGCAAACTCGATGTTGCACCTGTCGGGGAACTGCTTGTCCACTTCCAGAATGCTCCCCCATTTTTCCAGTTGAATCTTCTCGATGTCGTCCACAAAGATTACCGCATGGGGGTTCCCCATGGAAACGGTTTCTGCGGTAAAGTCAAAACTGTCGGCGGTAAGTTTGATGGACCCCAAGAAATCCCTAGGGAGTCCCATATCCACGCACACGCGGCCATCGTCCAAAAGCGAAGGCTTCACCAGCCCACTCTTGGTGTGCAGATTGAAAACTTTCTGCCCGGGCTTTGCAAGCCCCCTGCTCACAATGAACTTCGCCACGCAGCGAGTGGCGTTCCCGCACATGGCCGCCTCGGAACCGTCGGCATTGAAAATGCGCATTTCGAAGTCACCATCCATGGGAGTAATGACAACCACGCCATCGGCACCT
Organism: Fibrobacter succinogenes; assembly: GCA_902767785.1. GTDB lineage: Bacteria > Fibrobacterota > Fibrobacteria > Fibrobacterales > Fibrobacteraceae > Fibrobacter > Fibrobacter succinogenes_D. The sequence goes on from CACXIR010000019.1 coordinate 22,613, forward strand.
ATGCCAAAACGGCGGTCGCAAAGGCGAACCACTTCCTGTTCGAATTCAGGTCCATATTTTACGGGCTGACCCGGTTCAACGAAAACAAAATCGTTACCCAGCCCGGTCCATTTAGAAAATCTCATACTCATGCCTCCTCCTTTGCAAAAAACATGCCAATTTTACAAAAATTGTTAAAAAGAGGTCAAAACGGCCAAATTCAACAAATCAAGGCAATTTTAGCATCGCAAATATTTACAATTTCTGTAAATTAAAATGGTAAAACTTACATTTTATGTAAAATTAAACGTTAGCATGCTCCGACTTTTCTCGGCGTTTTTGTAAAGCACTTTATACGATTTTTCCAAATAGTGTAAAGAATTACAAAACCAAGAAAGTCGCTTATCCTACCCCATTCCACCCATTTTTCGCCCTTTTTGAATCAAAAACGGCATTTTTTCCGTCACTCTCTTTTTTTGGCACGGGCTTTGCGTATAGGGGGGCGAAACATAAAACCACCTCAACAAAGGATAGGAAAATGAAGCTCGTTACAGCTTATATCCAACCCGAAAGGCTCAACCTGGTAAAGCAAGCCCTTTACGAGAAGAGCATTTTCAAGATGTCAGTCACCAACGTTTTGGGTTGTGGCCAGCAGAAGGGTTACAACCAACGTTTCCGCGGCGTTGTTACCGAAGTGAATTTGCTCAAGAAGATTTGCCTCAAGATCGCCGTAAACGACGAGTTCGTGCAGCCCTGTATCGACGCTATTATCGCTGGGGCCCGTACGGGTGAAATCGGCGATGGAAAAATTTTCGTCACTAGCCTGGAACAGTGCATACGCATTCGCACTGGAGAATCGGGACCAGAGGCAATCGGATAAACAAGTTTAAAACAAAGGATTCACAATGAACGAAGTAGCAAATGTCGCAACCGTCAGCGATGCCCTCTTTATGACGGAAAACATCTGGATCATGATTAGCGCCATGCTGGTGTTTATCATGGGCCTGGGATTCGCCTGCGTGGAAGCGGGCTTGGTCCGTGCCAAGTGCGCCGCCAACGTGGCCTTCAAAAACATCGCCGTTCCTGCCATAGGCATAACCATGTATGCCGCCATCGGCTTTGCGCTGATGTACCCGGGAACCTTCAATGCCATCTCCGGCGTGCTTGGCTTTGCCGGGTTCGGCATCGGGGACTGGGCCAACGAGGCGAACTTCACTGCCGCCTACAACGGACACTTCACCCTGTTCACGGACTGGCTGTTCCAGGCCATGTTCGCCGCCACCGCAGCAACCATCGTGTCTGGTGCCGTGGCAGAACGCGTGAAGCTCTCCTCTTTCCTGGTGTTCACGGTTATCTACGTGGCATTCGTCTACCCCATCGTGGGTAGCTGGACATGGGGCGGCGGCTGGCTCTCTACCCTTGGTGCACACGGTTTCCACGACTTGGCCGGTTCTACCCTGGTCCACTCCGTAGGCGGCTGGGCAGCCCTTGCAGGCGTGATGATCCTTGGACCCCGTATTGGCAAGTATGTGAACGGCAAGGTCCACGCCATTCCGGCACACAACATTCCCCTTGCAACTGTGGGCGTGTTCATGCTGTGGTTCGGCTGGTGGGGATTCAACGCCGGTTCCGCCCTCTCTGGCGACCCCAAGGCCACTAGCTGGATCCTGGTAACTACGAACCTGGCCGCTGTTGCAGGTATCATTACCGCCACGCTCACCAGCTGGATTGTTTCCAAGAAGCCCGATGCCACCATGGCTTTGAACGGCTGCCTTGCTGGCCTTGTGGCCATCACTGCCGGTGCCGACGTGGTAAGCCCGCTCTCCTCCTGGATTATTGGCGCTATCGCCGGCGTGCTGGTTGTGGGAGCAGTGTTCATGTTCGACCGTCTGCACTTGGACGACCCCGTTGGCGCCCTCTCTGTTCACCTGGTGAACGGCGTGTGGGGAACCCTGGCCGTGGGTATCTTCGACATCACCGGAGATTACTCCCTTGGAACACAGGCTGTGGGCGTGCTGGCCTACGCAGTACCCTGCTTCGCTGCGGCTAGCCTGATATTCTTCGCCATCAAGAAGACCATGGGCCTGCGTGTTACCGAAAGGCAAGAACTGCGGGGTCTGGACCAAAGCGAACACGGTCAAGAATCTTACAGCGGTTTCCAAATCTTCAGCAACATGTAATACAACTCACTTTGTACCCCTGGAGGACCCCGTACCACAAGGCGCGGGGTTCTTTTTTTACTTTCTTTTTTTATCTTTTTTGCCAAAGTTTTTTGTCCTTTTTCTAGGAGTTTTCATATGGGCGGCTTTTGCGGCGTTGTTTCCAAAAAAGATTGCGTAACGGATCTTTTTTTCGGAACGGACTACCATTCACATCTTGGAACCCACCGCGGCGGCATGGCGGTGTTAAAGTCCAACGGAACCTTCCACCGCTCCATCCATAACATCCAGAACACTCCCTTCCGCAGCAAGTTCGAACATGACCTGGCCACCTTCTCTGGTGCAGAGGGAATCGGCGTCATTTCCGATACCGATCCGCAGCCCCTTGTCATGACCTCCAAGTTGGGAACCTTCGCCATTGTGACCGTAGGGTTGCTGACCAACATCGAGGAATTGAAGGACGAATTGTTCCGCAACAACTGCATGCAGCTCCAATATTCCACTACCAGTGGCATGGTAGGCCCCACCGAAGTGGTGTCCGCCCTTATCGCCACCCAGGATTCCATTGTGGACGGCCTCAAGTACGTACACGACCGGGTCAAGGGAAGCTGTTCCGTACTGCTCCTGGACAGTTCCGGAAAATTCTACGCCAGCCGTGACAAGTGGGGCCGCACTCCCATTATCTTAGGCAAGAAAGAGGACTCCATGATTGCGGTGCAGGAAAGCTGCGCGCTGCACAATCTGGGTTACGAATACGTCCGCGATATTGGCCCCGGCGAAATCGTAGAGATTACTCCCGATGGCGAAACCACCCTGGTAAAGCCCCAGGAAAAGATGGCTATCTGCTCCTTCTTGTGGGTGTACTACGGCTACCCCGCCTCCAGTTACGAAGGTCGTAACGTAGAAATGACCCGCTACCGCTGCGGTTCCGCACTGGCCAAACGCACTCCCACCGAGGCAGACGCCGCTTGCGGCATTCCCGACTCGGGAACCTCCCACGCCCTGGGTTATGCCCACGAGGCCGGCATCAAATTTGCAAGGCCCTTCGTGAAGTACACGCCCACCTGGGCCCGTTCCTTTATGCCCCAGGACCAGCGCCAGCGTGAACACGTGGCTTCCATGAAACTTATCCCCATTCCGGGGCTTATCAAGGACCGCCGCCTAGTGTTCTGCGACGACTCCATTGTACGCGGCACCCAGTTGGGCAAGCAGGCCCAAAAGCTCTACTCCCTAGGCTGTAAAGAAACCCACATGAGAATCGCCTGCCCCCCGCTGATTTTCCCCTGTAAGTTTATCAACTTCTCCCGTTCCAAGAACGAATACGACCTGATTACCCGCCGCTACATCCGCGAGCAAGAAGGCGAACATCCGGATATCGAGAAGTACACGGATCCCAACGGTGAGCCCTACAAGGCCATGGTGGAATACATCCGCAAAAAACTGAACTTGACCACACTGGCATTCCAGCGTATAGACGACGTGGTCCACGCCATTGGACTCCCGGCAGAACAGCTTTGCACCTACTGCTGGAGCGGCAAGGACTACACCGAGACTGGGGATTGCTACCACTGCCCCTGCGAAAGCGGCGAGTGTCCCAGCCATTCTGAAAAGAACAAGTAAGGGCTAAAGCCAGTCGTTAAAACTAGAGTCGCTGGGCATGCGCCAATCGGCCCGGGGCGATAGCGAGATGGTACCGACTTTCGGACCGTCAGGAATACAACTACGCTTGAATTGTTGCGTAAAGAATCGTCGTATAAATACGGCGAGAGCCTTGTCGATTTCTTCGTCGGCATGCAAGCCTTTGAAAGCATGCTTCGCCAAGTAGCGAAGTTTTTCGGGAGTGGCACCGTATTTCGCGAAATGGTACAAGAAAAAATCGTGGATTTCGTAAGCACCTAGAATGTTTTCCGTCTTTTGGGCAATCTGTCCGCTTGAATCGGCGGGCAAGAGTTCTGGAGAAACAGGAGTGTCGAGGATGTCCCGGAGAACAGAGGCAAGAGCCGAATCGTTTTCGCTGGAGGCGATTGCTGCAACCGACCTATCGGCGTACCAGCTTACAATGTGCCGCACCAAAGTCTTGGGAATATCACAGTTCACCGCATACATGGACATGTGATCGGCATTGTAGGTGCTCCAGCCTAGTGCAATTTCAGAAAGGTCCCCTGTTCCGATAACGATTCCGCTTTCGCTATTGGCAAGGTCCATCAGGATTTGCGTGCGTTCCCGAGCCTGCACGTTCTCGTAGGTGACGTCAAGGTTTTGCGGGTCGTGCCCGATGTCCTCAAAATGCTGGAGGCAGGCTTTTTTAATGTCCACAGTGCGGAGTTCAACACCCAAAAGTTTTGCAAGTTCAACCGCATTGTTCTTGGTACGCTTGGTGGTACCGAACCCGGGCATGGTAAGCGCCAGAATTTCAGAAGCAGGGCGGTTCAGCAACTTGAAGGTTTCCGCCACCACAAGGAGTGCCAGTGTCGAATCCAGGCCTCCGCTCAAGCCAATTACTGCACGCTTGCTGCGAGAGGCCTCCAATCGTTTGGCCAGGCCCGCACACTGTATGTTAAAAATCTCGGTGCAGGACTTGTCGCGAGTTTCAAGACTCCCTGGCACAAAGGGCGTAGGCGAAACAAAGCGGTATTGGAGGCTGTCGCAGGCACGCAGGCCTTCAAAAGCTGCCGCACGGGCATAATAGTCGCGACTGTCAAAGTCCTGGAAAGAGCCTTCGCTTAGACGCTGCATGTTCAAACGTTCCACATCCACGTCGGCATAAACAATTTCGGTATCCCGGGAGAAGGACTTGCTTTCGGCCAGCACGCTGCCGTTTTCTGCAATCATCAGGTGGCCGCTGAACACCATGTCCGTGGTGGATTCATGGACCCCCGCAGAGGCATACACGTAGGCTGCCATGCAACGGGCCGACTGGTTCAGCACCAAATTACGGCGGTAGTCCCGCTTGCCCACCAGTGCATCGCTGGCGGAAAGGTTCACAATCACGTTGGCCCCAGCAAGAGCCAGTTCCCCGCTAGGGGGCGCCGGGGTCCACAAGTCTTCGCAAAGTTCCACACCAATGCGAACCTCGGAACCGGAGCCAAGATTTCCGCCAGCGGCCACCGTAAAGAAATTGGTGACAGGGACATCGCCAAAGCCCTCGATAGGGCAATGCATTGCGGCAAGGCCGTTGCCGCCGCCTTTCAACAGTTCACGGCCGCTAGAAAAATGCCTTTTCTCGTAGAATTCACGCTGGTTTGGCATGTGGATTTTAGGCGTTACCGCCACAAGCCTCCCCCGCTGTAAAAAAGCGGCACAATTGTAAAGGCCTCCAAACATGCGGAGCGGAAGCCCCACCGCAATAACCATGCCGTTTTCCGCAAAAGCGTCCGCGATTTTCCGCAAGGATTCCAGACAGTTCTTGAGCAAAAGTTCCTGATGGAACAAGTCGCTGCAGGTGTAACCCGTTAAGGAAAGTTCAGGAAAAACGGCAAATGCCGCCCCGTTATTAGCGGCGGCGGCAGCACTCTTGATAATTTCTTTAGTATTGAAGGCGGTATCGGCCACCCGCAAAATAGGCGAAATGCTTGCGAATCGGTAAAATCCAAACATAATTCCGCAGGTGGCTCAAACAACAGATTTACTTGAGGGCAGCGATTTTCGCCCGAGCGTCGGCCATGGCTCGCACCACCAGGGAGGCACCGTTGGCACAGTCGCCCACCGCATGAATATGGCGTTCTGGATCCGCGATAATAGCGGTTCTGGGAGTGAGTTTCAGACCCAAATCATTCACAATTCCTTCCGCAGACACGCCAGTAAAGCCCATGGCAAGCACCACCAAGTCAGCATCGATAATTTCCGTGGTATTCGGGACTTCATTGGGCTTGAGGGGCCTGCCCTGGGGAGACATTTCCCAATCCACCTTTACCACTTCCACACCAGCCACATGGCCATCCTTCACTATGAACTGCTTGGAAGAAACATTCCAGCGGCGTTCACCGCCCTCATGCTGGGCGTAACTGGTACGAAGCACGTAGGCCCAATCGGGCCACGGCGTAGACGGAGAGCGGGTCTCAGGGGGCTTGGGCATGAATTCCACCTGCAAAACGCTTTCGCAGCCTTCGCGAATGGATTTGCCCACGCAGTCGTTACCTGTATCGCCACCACCAATAATCAAAACCTTCTTGCCCTTGGCGCTAAAACGCTCGGGATTGGTTTCGCCAGGGCGGTTTGCACCATGCAAAAAGTCCAAAGCAAGGAAAATGCCTTCAGCTTCGCGGCCAGGGATCTTCAAATCGCGAGCATTGGGTGTGCCAATAGCGAGGATGACCTCGTCAAAATTCTTGTGGACATATTCCGCAGAAATGTCCTTGCCAATTTCGGTATTGCAAACGAACTTGATTCCGGCGGCTTCCAACAGTTTTACGCGGCGGTCAATAACAGACTTGTCCAACTTCCAGTTGGGAATGCCATAACGGAGGAGACCACCCACCTTGGGGTTCTTCTCGTAAACCGTAACCGCATAGCCCTTGCGGCGCAATGCCTCGGCAGCATACAGGCCCGAGGGACCAGAACCGATGACGGCTGCTGTTTTTCCGTTAGGTTCTGCCGCAGGAAGTTTCACCAGGCCCTGTTCGTAGGCAGACTCGATAATAAACTTTTCAATTTGACGTACCATCACGGGGTCATCGTGCACATTGCCGGTACAGGCAGATTCACAAAGCGCAGGGCAGACACGTCCCGTGAACTCCGGGAAAAACGCCGTCTTGCTGATGACATCGTAGGCCCGTTCTAAGTTCCCGATGGCAATGGCCGCATTGAATTCAGGAACCAGATTGCCCAGAGGGCAGCCTGCACCATGGCAGAAGGGAATGCCGCACGTGTGGCAGCGCCCCGCCTGTTCAATGACTTCTATGGAAGAGAGTTTGCGTTCCACTTCCTTGTTGTCCCGAATGCGTTCTTCCACCGGGCGGTAAATGTCTTGTATGCGTTGGACCTGTTCCATTATGCCCTCCCCTGCAAAGCATTGCGATAGTCAATCGGGAATATCTTTACGAACTTGGGACGCTCGCTATTCCAGTTTTCAAGAATACGCTTGCCCTTTTCGCTACCCGTAGCATCCACGTGCTGCTGGATAATGTCCATCAGTTCCTTCTCGCTGTCGGTACCGGGGAGTACGCTTTCCAAGTCGGCGGAATCCACGTTGCAGCTCAGGTCAAAATGGCCAGTTTCGTCGTACACGTAGGCAAATCCACCCGTCATACCGGCGGCAAAGTTCACGCCCACACGACCAAGTACCACCACGCGGCCGCCCGTCATGTATTCGCAGCCATGGTCGCCCACGCCTTCGCTCACCAGAAGCATACCGGAGTTACGGATACCAAAGCGTTCGCCAGCAAGACCGTTGATGAAAATCTTACCGCTGGTTCCGCCATAACCGATGACGTTACCGGCAATGACGTTCTCTTCGGCCTTGAAAGAGGCGTTATGGGGCGGCCGCACGATAATCTTACCGCCCGAAAGGCCCTTACCCATAAAGTCGTTGGCTTCGCCTTCCAAGTCCAGCGTAACGCCCGGAGCAAGGAACGCACCAAAACTCTGGCCCGCCACACCCTGAAGGTGAATTTTGATAGTATCTTCGGGAAGGCCCTTCACGCCAAAGTGCTCGTCCACTTCGCCAGAAAGTTCAGTACCCACGGTACGGTCGGTATTGTGCACCACCGTGCAGAGTTCCACGGATGCACCGCTCTTGAGGGTTTCGCCCACAAAGGGCAGAATTTCGCGGCGGTCGAAGTTGACCAATTCTTCCTTCACAAAGTTCTTGTCGAAAGACTTGACGCCGCCTTCCACCGTCTGGAAGACCTTGGAAAAGTCCAGGTGCCTTGCCTTGTAGAACTCGATGGCGGAATCCTTTTCCAGAAGGTCGCTACGGCCGCAGGCTTCTTCCAGAGAATGAAGGCCCAGGCTAGCGAGGATTTCGCGGACTTCGTCAGCAATGAAGAACAAGAAGTTTTCCACATATTCGGGCTTGCCCGCAAAACGCTTGCGGTAGTCCGGATCCTGTGTGGCAATGCCCATGGGGCACTGGTTGGTATGGCACTTGCGATCCATCACGCAGCCAAGGCTCACCAGCAGGTTGGTGGCAAAGCCGAATTCTTCAGCACCCAAGAGGGCAGCCACCACAATATCGCGGCCCGTCTTGAGCTGTCCATCCACCTGGAGCTTGATGCGTCCACGCAGATCATTAAGGACCAGAGTCTGTTCCGCTTCGGCAATGCCCAGTTCCCACGGGAGGCCGGCATGCTTGATGGAGGTCAGCGGAGAGGCTCCCGTACCGCCATCATGGCCAGAAATCAGCACCACGTCGGCATGAGCCTTGGCCACGCCCGCGGCAATGGTACCCACGCCCACTTCGGACACCAACTTCACAGACACACGGGCCTTGGGGTTGGAGTTACGCAGGTCGTAAATCAGCTGGGCCAAGTCTTCGATGGAGTAAATATCGTGATGCGGCGGCGGAGAAATCAGGGACACATTCGGAATGGAGTGACGGATGCGGGCCACAAATTCGTTCACCTTGTGGGCCGGCAACTGGCCACCTTCACCGGGCTTTGCACCCTGGGCCATCTTGATTTGCAAATCCTTGGCATGGCGCAGGTAGTCGATGGTCACGCCAAAGCGGCCCGAAGCCACCTGACGGATAGCGGAACTGCGGATATCGCCGTTTGCTGCCGGAGTATCGCGATCGGGGTCTTCACCGCCCTCACCGCAGTTGCTCATGGCTCCAATGCGGTTCATGGCAATGGCAATGGTCTCGTGGGCCTCGGGGCTCAAGGAGCCAAGGCTCATGGCGCCTGCCACAAAGTGCTTCAGAATGGATTCGCGGCTTTCCACCTCGGAAATATCGATGGGAGTGGCTTCCTTGAACTTGAACAACCCACGCAACGTCGCCTGACGTTCGGACTGGTCGTTGATCAGTTTGCTATAAACCTTGAACTTCTCGTAATCGCTACCCTGAACAGCCTGGCGGAATGCGGCCAAGGACTGGGGCGTCCACAAGTGCTTCTCCCCTTCCTTGCGGAAGGCGTACTGGCCACCCGCCTGCAGCACATGGCTCGCATCGGCAAAGGCCAATTTCTGGCGTTCATTCACCTCACGGGCGATTTCTTCAAGGCCAATGCCTTCGATACGGCTGGCGGTACCCGGCAGGAACTTTTCCACCAGTTCGTGGTTCAAGCCCACAGCCTCGAAAATCTGGGCACTGCGGTAACTGCGGAGGGTAGAAATGCCCATCTTGCTCATAATCTTGAGCAGGCCCTTGTCTACCGCCTTCACGTAATTTGCCGCAGCCGTCACCGGGTCCACTTCCAAGTCGCCGTTGTGGCACATGTTGGTGATGGTTTCAAAGGCCAAATACGGGTTGATGACCGTGGCGCCAAAGCCCAGAAGCAGTGCAAAGTGCATCACTTCGCGAACTTCGCCGCTCTGCACAATCAAACCGATTTCAGGACGCACACCCGCTTCTACCAGGGCACGGTTCACGCAAGCCGTCGCAAGGAGCGAAGGCATAGGCACGTACCCCCAGTCAATGTTCTTGTCCGAAAGCACTATGATATCATAATGGTCGTTCACCGCACGCACGGCATCGCCGGCCAAATTCTGCAGGGCGGCCTCCAGCACGGAGCCGTCACCGCCCAGGGGGAACTGCATCTTGAGCACCTTGGCCTTGAACGCCTTGTCGCCAATGTTTTCAAAGCGACGGATTTCGTCTTCAGTGACGATGGGGCGAGGAATTTTGATCAGGTGGGCCTGTTCCGGAGTTTCTTCCAGGATGTTGCCGTGGTTACCGATGTAGGTGGTAAGGCTCATCACCAGTTCTTCACGAATCGGGTCAATAGGCGGGTTGGTCACCTGGGCAAACAACTGCTTGAAGTAGTTGAACAACGGCTGGGGCTTATCCGAAAGCACAGCAAGAGCCGCATCGTTACCCATGGAGCCGATAGGTTCCGCACCATTCTTGGCCATGGGCTGCAAAATAATGGAAAGGTCTTCGGCAGAATAGCCAAAGCGCTTCTGCTGCACCAGAATGTCTTCGGGAACATCGGAGGGGTTGATCTCGCTAAAGAGTCCGCGTACGCTCATCTTGTTCTCGGCAACCCAGCGGCGGTAAGGCTTGGCCCTCGCCACCTGCGCCTTCATTTCGGCATTCTTCAAAATACGATGATTTTCTAGGTCGAGGTAGATGATCTCGCCGGGCTTTAAACGGCCCTTTTCCTCAACCTCGTCATCGCGGAGGTCCAACACGCCCGTTTCGGACGCCATGACGAAAAGGCCGTCTTTACATAAAGTGTAACGTGCCGGACGAAGGCCGTTGCGGTCCAGAATCGCGCCCGCGTTCACGCCATCGCTGAACGCCACGGCGGCCGGGCCGTCCCAAGGTTCCATAAGCATGGATTCGTACTCGAAGAACCCACGCACGTCGCGACCCAGGTAATGCTTCTTGCCCCAGGCCTGCGGCATGAGCATCATCATGGCATGCGGAAGACTACGGCCCGCTGCCACGAGAAGCTCGAACATGTTGTCCAAACTGGCAGAATCGCTCTGGCCCGGCATAATCAGCGGCAAGAGCTTGGGCATGTCTTCGCCAATGATTTCGCTCTTCAAATGAGGTTCGCGGGCGCGAAGGCTGTTCAGGTTTCCCCGCAAGGTGTTGATTTCGCCGTTGTGGGCCAGGTAGCGGAAGGGGTGGGCCAGCTGCCAAGTGGGGAAAGTATTGGTGGAGTAACGCTGGTGCACCAGGGCCAGGGGGCTTTCAAAGTCCAAATCGCTCAGGTCCTTGTAGAATCCCTCGATCTGGCTTGCCAAAAGCAGGCCCTTGTAAACAATGCTACGGCGGCTGCAGCTGCACAAGTAAATGCCCTTACAGGCCTTCTCGATAAGGCGGCGGACCACATAGAGCTTGATGTCAAAGGCGGAATCGCTTTCGAACTTGGAACCGTCGAAGAAAGCCTGACGGATATGGGGCAAGGTTTCGCGGGCGGTACGTCCGATAGAAGAGGCGTCCACGGGGACTTCGCGGAAGTTCAATACGGGAACTCCCTCCGCTTCAGCAATGCACTTGATTTCTGCATCAAAGGCGGCAGCCTCGAGGGTATTCTCTACAAAGAACATGGCCACGCCGTAGCGCTCCGGGAGTTCCGGATTCACCTTGCGGAAAAACTTATGAGGCATAGAAAGCAAGAGACCCGCACCGTCGCCGGTTTCCGGGTCTCCACCTGCTGCACCGCGGTGCATGAGCCTCTTCAAAACAGTAATGCCCTGCAGCACAATCTGGTGCGAGGCGACATTATTAATATTGGCGACCAGGCCGACACCGCAGGCGTCGTGTTCATTTATCGGGTCGTAAAGGGCTTGAGCGTTCATAAATATCCTTTTTTAACTTTTTGCGGACAACACTTCGCAAAATCCGTGCCAATTTTTGAAAAGTCCGGCAGAAAATGTAAAACAAGGGGTATTTACGAATTTTCAAAGGCTAAGAATTACAAATTATGTAAAGAAATAACCTTATTTAACAATTTTTGTAAAATAAAATCGCATTCCGATGGATGCAGCCTTATACCAATTATTTTTACAAATTCCGTAATAATTTTCAAGAAATTTCATTTTCTGTAAGTATTACATCGGGGGTTTTACACCCCGCGTATCAAAGCATTTTCCTTTTTCTCTTGAAATTCGCGACATTTGGCCAGGGCAAGCTTTCTTTGGCACAATTTTTGCAATCATGGCAGCGAAAAACAAAACATGAAAAGGAGTTTGCCATGAGCAACGAATATAGAATGAAAGCCATCAAGGAAATCGCCAGCGAAAATGCCGGCGCAAACCTGGCCGCAGCACCTGCAAGCATAGACTTCTATGGTGAAGACGTGTTCAACGCCGAAGCCATGCGTGCCTACCTGCCCAAGGACATCTGCAAAAAGCTGTTCGCTACCATCGACGGCGGCGCACCGCTTGACCCGAGCATCGCCGGCGAAGTTGCCCACGCCATGAAAAAGTGGGCCATGGACCGCGGCGCAACCCACTTTACTCACTGGTTCCAACCTCTAACCGGTTCTACCGCCGAAAAGCACGACTCCTTCTTGGAACCCGAAGACGGCAAGGCCATCATGGCCTTTAGCGGCAAGAACCTGATCGTTGGCGAACCGGACGCTTCCTCCTTCCCCAGCGGCGGCCTGCGCTCCACCTTCGAGGCCCGCGGCTACACCGCCTGGGACCCCACCTCCCCCGCCTTTATCAAGCGCCACGGTAACGGTGCTACCCTCTGCATCCCCACCGCTTTCTGTAGCTATACTGGTGAAGCACTGGACAAGAAAACCCCTCTCCTGCGCTCCATTCAGGCCCTGCAGAAGTCCGCCGATCACCTCATGGGCCTCTTCGGCGTGGCCCCGCAGAAGGTCACCGTTACCTTGGGTGCTGAACAGGAATACTTCCTGATCGACAAGCGCTTCTACCTGCAGCGCCCCGACCTGTACCAGGCTGGCCGCACCCTGTTCGGTGCAGCCCCTGCCAAGCACCAGCAGATGGAAGACCATTACTTCGGTAGCATTCCGGCTCGCATCATCAACTTCATGAACGATGTGGAAAAGGAACTCTGGAAGCTGGGCATTCCGGCCAAGACCCGCCACAACGAAGTGGCTCCGGCCCAGTTCGAACTGGCCCCCATGTTCGAAGAGGTGAACCTGGCCTGCGACCATAACATGCAGATTATGGAAGTGCTGCGCCAGGTGGCTGACCGCCACGGCCTGGTTTGCCTGCTGCACGAAAAGCCGTTTGCCGGTATCAATGGTTCCGGCAAGCATAACAACTGGTCTGTGAACTACGGCAAGACCAACCTTTTGAATCCGGGCAAGGACCCCCACCAGAACGCGATCTTCCTTACCACGCTCTGTGCCGTGATTTACGCTGTGGACAGCCATGCTGACCTGCTGCGTATGGCTGTCGCTAGCGCCGGTAACGATCACCGTCTTGGTGCCAACGAGGCTCCTCCGGCAATCATCTCCATGTACCTGGGCGACCAGCTGGCCGACGTCATTGAACAGTTGGAAAAGGGTGACCCCAAGTCCAGCAAGCAGGCAGGCGCCTTGAAGCTGGGTTCCGACACACTGCCGCCGCTCCCCCGCGACGCTACGGACCGTAACCGTACTTCGCCCTTCGCCTTTACCGGAAACAAGTTCGAATTCCGCGCTCCGGGCTCTAGCCAGAGCTGCTCCGAACCCAACGTAATCCTGAACACCATCGTGGCCGAAGCCTTCGACCTGATTGCCGACAAAATGCAGAACGTTCCTGCCGACAAGTTCCACGAGGAACTGCAGAACCTGCTGCAGAAGATTGTGAAGGAACACAAGAAGGTCATCTTCAACGGCAACGGCTACACCGACGAATGGGTGGAAGAAGCCGCCAAGCGTGGCCTCCCCAACATCCGCACCACCATGGAAGCCCTCCAGGCCCTGGCCAAGAAGGAAAACGTGGCCCTGTTCGAGAAGTACGGCGTGTTCAACAAGCGCGAACTGGACTCCCGTTACGAAGTCAACATGGAAGACTACCACAAGAAGATTCACATCGAGGGCAAGATCGCTTTCGACATTGCGAAGAACGTGGTTCTACCCCAGGTGCTGTGTGCCTACACCAACGCCCTCAAGACCAACGAAATGGCAAAGGGTCAGGGATTCTACGCCGTGGACGGCTACGCCAGAGAATTGGGTGAAAAGCTCAAGGGCCTGGAAGAAGCCATCGCCCAGATGGAATCTGCCCTGGGCGACAAGCACGAGGCAATCCTCGACGCCATGGCAAACCTCCGTATCGTGGTGGACAAGATTGAAAGCGTTATCCCCGACGAGAAGTGGCCCCTGCCGAAGTATAGGGAGATGTTGTTTATCTATTGATAAACGGCATCGGCCACGCGTCGGAGGTGCGTGGCCAAATGCCACTTTATCTACAAACTCCTTGAACCTCACAAAAGTCCGCTGGCCCATGGTCGGCGGACTTTTTTATGGAGTCTTTCAGGTTTAAAAAAATTTTCAAAAAACCCATTTTTCATAGCATAATCGCCTGTTTTCTCGTGAAAACACTTTCTTAAAGCAGACCGGCTTTTTTATCCCGAGCCGAATCTAATTTTATAGTGTCAAAAAAGGGAAAAATCATGACTCTAAAAAGCATCCTCATCTCGTCTCTCTGTGCCGCAAATGCCATTTTTGCAGCAACAGTGTTCCAAAACCAGGTAGGGTTCCTGACAAACGGCCTCAAACAGATTGCCGTTGCCGAGGGAGCCGGACAAACCCTTACCCTGAAGGACGGCGAGGGAACGGTGGTATTCACCACGGAAATCCCCGAGGCCATGCCATGGGTTCCCTCTAGCAAAGACGCTTCGTTAATTGATTTCAGCGAGGTGACCACCGCTGGCACCTACGATATTTTCGTAGGCGAAGAGAAAGTGGGCCACCCCATTATCATCTCTGACAATGCCTTTGAATCTGTGACCAAGGGGTCTCTAAAGTTTTTCTATTTCCAGCGTGCCTCCACCGCCCTAGATGAGAAATATGCTGGAGTCTACGCCCGTGCTAAAGGCCACCCAGACACCTCCGTCAAGTACCACGAATCCACAGGACACGACATTTACCTGAACGAAACGTTCAGTGCACCCAAGGGATGGTACGACGCAGGGGACTACGGCAAGTACATTGTCAATTCCGGCATCACCACCTACACCCTCCTCCAGCTTTACCAGCAGAACAAGGACTATTTTGACACCCTCAACCTGAACATCCCCGAAAGTGCCGACAAGGTACCCGACATTCTCAATGAAATCCGCTGGAACCTCGACTGGATGATGGCCATGCAAGACAAGGACGGAGGCGTATTCCACAAGCTCACCACAAAGCAGTTTGCCGGCATGGTTATGCCCGAGAAAGCCAAGTCGCAAAGGTACGCCATTGGCAAGGGCGTTGAAGCCACCTGGAATTTCGCTGCCGTAATGGCCCTTGCTGCAGACATTTACGCTCCCTTTGACTCAAAATTCGCAGACTCTTGTGCAAAGGCTTCTGCAAAAGCGCGTATATGGGCATACGAAAATCCCTATGAGATTTACAAGCAGCCAAAAGATGTCGGAACAGGATCCTATGCCGGCTCCAACACCTGGTCTGGCAAAATCTGGACTAACGCAGAACTGTTCCGCATCACCGGCGAAAAAGTGCTTGTGGACTCCCTCCGCACTCTGAAGTATAGTCGTACCAGGGCCACTTTGCAGAGTTGGTCCAGTAGCCTGATGCTTGAAGCCTTCACCATCGCCACAAACCCCAAAATTTTTGAGAAGGCCGACGTAGATACGGCAAAGGCGTTGATTTTCTACCTTGCCGACGAATACGTAGCGAGCCTTGATAATAACGGCTTTGGCGTTCCTCTAGTCAAGGGTGATTTTAACTGGGGCTCCAATAGCGTTGCCGCAAACAAAGGCATGGTACTCATCCACGCCTACATCCTTAGCCAAGATGAAAAATACCTTAATGCCGCCATTGCAATTGCAGACTACATTCTGGGACGCAATCCCCTCGACATTTCCTACCTGACCGGCTACGGAGTAAATCAGGTGATGCACCCCCACCACCGTCCCAGCCAAGCAGACGGGATTGAAGCCCCCGTGCCGGGAATGGTGGCCGGAGGTCCCAACAGAGGTGCAGACGATGCCAGTTCCTGCGGAGTCAATTACGCCAAGGATAAGGCTGCTGCAGAAGCCTACTATGACAACGTCTGTAGCTACGCTAGTAACGAGGTCGCCATCAACTGGAACGCACCCTTCGCCTACCTGGTTGGAAGCATCCAGGCCATTTACGCCACCGGAAAGACGTACGACACCACTTCTACCGCAAGCAAGGCTACATACCAGCTAGACTTGATGCCTGGTCCCCCTAAAAGCAAGGCCAAAGCTGACACCACGGAAAATACCGAAGCCATTGTCAAGGATGTGCAGCTGAATCCAGTGCAGGCGGGTCATAGGTTGGTGATCAAGGGCAACCGCGTGCTGCTAGAAAAGACCTCTACCGACGGAACCGTAAAGTTCTTTAACCTTCGCGGCAAAAAAATCCGCTAAAAAAGGAAATCTTCGAGTCCGCCCTTATCTGGGCGGACTCTTTACATTTTGTTGATTTTCAAAGAGTCGCCTTTACATAAAGTGAAACAGCTCTTCAAGGTGAAAAAAAATTATTCAAAAAACACTATCCAGAAAGCGGATTCTTTTACTATATTTTGGTTCCGATGAAAATATCGGAAACCATCGAGGCACA
>CACXIR010000020.1 GCA_902767785.1 Fibrobacter succinogenes
GTCATTTCCATTTCTTGCCATACCGACCTCCATCGCCTAACACTATGGAGTTCAGCCCCAGTCTGCAAAGAACTACACCGATTTGTATAGATACAAGAAAGGCGTAGATCGTCGCATTTACCTAGGTGAGGCTCTCGAATGCCTTTACACGATAAACGCAAACGACCCACGCCCCAAACGGGCGACAATGAGCCTATTGAGATTGCTTCGTCACCTCATGGTGAATCGCAATAACAACAGGTATCGTCGAAACACGCAAAACACACCGCAGAATTGCGGTGGAATAAACGCATTCACGTGAGCGTCTGCCTTGTCCTCGTGTAATGGAAATTTTCGAGATTTCACCTAGAGAACAAGAGCAAAAACTCTCTAATATGTCACCATAAATATACTTTCAAATAAGCAAAAACGGTTACATTCCCTGAGTTTTTTAACGAAATATGCCCGAAAATGAGGAATTCGGTTGCGAGGGAACACCGTGACCGAGCAACCTCCTGCATAGCGAACCCATTTTTCGAGGCGAGAGGGCATAGTTGCTAGGCAAAAAATCCGGAGGGTAGCGACGAACGAAGTGAAGTTGCGACCGACGGTCTTTTTTGCAGGCGACTGTGCCCTTGAGACTCGGATTATTTAGGGGGGCGTTGCGGGGGTGTCCCCCGCTAGAGAGGGTAGGTTGGGCGTGGCCCAACCGACCTTTGGACACTTGGCCTTCAGGCCTTAGTGTACATGGCCACCTTTAGGTGGTGCGGGAGGCTTCCCCCTACCTCACAAAAATGCTTAAAGCCATTAATCACTGCTTAAAAAACTGATTAATCAGTTCCGCATTGTCGTTTCAATGGCGAAATTTGTTTGAAATCGCCGTTTTCGTGGCTGGCACGTTTTTTGCACCATATCGGGCGAAAGAGGATTGCGAATGGTGTTGACTGTGGCGAGATGTTTATGTATATTTGAAGTGAACGGTTTCACGGGTTCCGTAAAAAATCCGTGTAATGACGGTTCTCAAACTCCCCGTAAAAGAGTGCCTAATGACGGTTTTCCAGGTTCCGTAAAAACCTGCTTAATTTCTTATTCCTAGATGTGATGAATTATTCATCACATCTAATTTTATGACAAATTACCCTACCCGAAGGTTTCGTACATGGCGTCCCGTTCGACGGGGGTGAGGCCTTCGCCAATAATCAGTTCCCGCATGCGAGAAGGGCTCATTCCCACGGGGACTTTCGCTCCGGCGGCGTGGGTGATCTTTTCTTCCATGATGGTGCCGTCCAAGTCGGAGGCGCCTGCGTGAAGGGCCTTCATGGCGGTGTCGATTCCCATCTGTATCCAGTAGGCCTTGATATGGGGGAAGTTGTCCAGGAAAAGCCTCGAGACCGCCACGGTCCGCAAGATATCCTCTTCGCTTGTAATTTCGGGGACAATCTTGTGGAGCGCGTTGTGTTCGGGGTGGTAAACCAGCGGGATGAAGGCGAAAAATCCGGGGGCTTCGTCTTGCAGGTCACGGAGCATTTTCATGTGGGCGATACGGTCTTCGGGCTTTTCGATATGCCCAAAGAGCATTGTGGCGTTGGTGGGAATGCCAAGCCTGTGGGCCGCCCTGTGAACGTTAAGCCATTCCTCGCCGGTTTCCTTGCCGGGGCAGATCTGGTCCCGCACGCTCTGCACCAGGATTTCGGCACCCCCGCCGGGGAGAGCGTCAAGGCCCGCATTCTTCAGCGTGGCCATGATTTGCTCAGGGCTCTGTCCCGAAATTTTCGAGAAGTGGCAGATCTCTACGGCAGTAAAGGCCTTCAGGTTCACCTTCGGGAATTCTGCCCGGAGTTTTGCGAGCATGTCGATGTAGTAATCGAAGGGGTGGTCGGGGTGGAGCCCGCCTACAATATGGAGTTCTCGCGCCCCGCCGGCAATAGCTTCGGCGGCTTTTGCCCGGATGGTGTCGTAGTCCCAGTCGTAGGCGGTGGGGCTGTCCTTCTTGATTTTGGAGAAGGCACAGAATTTGCAATGCAGAACGCAGACGTTGGTGTAGTTAATTTGTCTGTTGTTGACCCAGTAGACGTTCTTTCCGTGGCGGCGTTCCTTTTCGGCGCAGGCCATGGCGCACAGCTCCTTCAGGGGTGCGTTCTTGAACAGGTCTAGGGCTTCGGCTTCTGTAATGCGGGACATTTTTGATTCTGATTAAAGGTACTTGAGGGCTTCGGGGATGAGAGCCGCCGCGTCGGCGCTGTCGCCAAGGTTTTCGTAGGCCTTGGCCACCGCCTTTTCTGCCGCCGGGTCTTTTACGCCCAGGGTATGGAGCGCAAGGACCGCTTCCATCTTGGCTCCGGTGAGTATGCCCATGCCTGTGACTCCGGAACCTTCTACGTTTCCGAGGGCCTGCAGCATGGCGGCCGCACGGTCCTTTAGGGTGAGCACCATCTGCTCGGTGGTCTTTTTGCCCAGTCCCTTGATTTTCCCTAGGGCGGACTTGTTGTCGCTGGCGATCATGTTCAACAGGTCGGCCGGGGCGACACCGCTGAGAATCCGCTGGGCCATTTTGGGGCCTACGCCGTTCACATCCAGGAGCATTAGGAACAGGTCCTTTTCGGCCTGGTCCGCAAATCCGAACAGGGTCATGGAATCTTCGCGGACCACCAGGTTCGTGTACAAGAGCACCTCGGCGTTCTCTTCGGGGAGCATGCCGCCGGTACGGGCGGAGACGTTGACTCCGTAGCCGATGCCTGCCACGTCTACCACCACGAAGGTGGGGCTTTTCTGTATCAGTTTTCCGCGAATCTGTTCAATCATGCCTTGTCCTTTAGTTCTGCCTGCTGGTCCAAAAGTCTCTGGGGGTATTCCGGGTCCAGTTCTCTGCGTTCTTCCAGGCGGCGCTGCATCTCTTTGGTGAGGGCCGCCACCTGTGCGCCCTGGTGGCCTTCCAAGTAGGGTTCTACGGAAATGGTTTCCAGCACGTCCAGGTAGAAATGGTACTGTTCTCTGGGGTGGTAGCTTACCAGCTTGTCGTGCTTGCGCAGCCCGATAATTTCGTTTCCGCCAAAGTAGATGGGCACGATGTCCCGCTTGCATCCTATGGCGAACCTGGCCGCTCCCTTCTTGAAAAACCAGGGCTTGCCTGGTTCGGAGCGGGTGCCCTCGGGGAAGATGATGAGGTTGTTGCCCTGGTCCGTTGTGCGCTTGACTTCGGCCATCTGCTGGTCAAAGGATTCCGAATTCAGGATGTAGATGGAGTTCACGATTCCGGAGACAAAGCGGTTCTTGCCGAGTGCCCCCTTTACGATGCAGTCTGCGTTGGGGATGATGGAAAATAGCAGGACCACGTCCAGTAGGGACGGGTGGTTGGCGATAATGATTTTGGAATGGAGGTTTTTGAGGCGTTCCCGGTGTTCTACCTTGAATTTGGAACCCCTGAGGGTCACCAGCTGCCAGATGAGAATCTTGAGTCCGATGTGGATGGCGTAGCGTGCCATGCGGCTGAAACGCTTTCTTGAAAAACCTGAAAAAAGAAACAGGGTCGGAAACACCACGGAAGCCTGGATAAGACTACCCAACCCGAAAAAGAAGAAGGTCTGTAACTTTACGTAGGTTCGCCAGGCGTAGGCAATTCGTTGGAAAAAAGTCATGTCTCTCACGATGTAACGTTTCTGTTCGGAAAGATAAAAAAAATTGGGTAAACAAGCTATATTTGAGCCATATGAAACTGTTTTTGGCAATGTTCCTCTGCTTGACACTGTCGTCTACGGCGTTTGCCGATGTCTTTGCAAGTCCCCTGACGGCCGAGGGTTCCAAGGAACTTGCACAGGTGCTTTCGGCCATGCAGCAGCAGAAATACCTGCGGGGGAGTTTCAGGCAGGTGCGGACCGTCAAGAAAATCAACCGGGACTTTGTCTCTACGGGGAGTTTCGTCATCGCGGATACCCTGGGCATCTTGTGGAACATGGAAAAGCCCTTCCCGAGCCTTACCGCCATCACCCGCGACAAGATGCTCCAGAAAAATGCCTCCGGGGCGGTTTCCCAGATGAACATGAAGGACAACGCGGTCTTTGGCCAGGTTTCCCAGACCATCCAGGGGATTTTTTCGGGCAACCGCAAAATGCTGGAAGAACGATTCCAGATTTTCTTCGAGATGGGGAAGGACGGGCCTTGGACCATCGGCCTTGTTCCCAAGGAAAGCGTCATCAAGAAACAGATTTCGTCGGTGGTGCTCTCGGGCCACAAGTGGCTGGAAAAGGTGACCCTTTCCGACGCTGACGGCAACCCAATTCTCTACGAATTTTCCAAGGTGGAAGGGAGCATCTCCCTCACTCCCGAAGAATCCGCCCTGTTGCGCTGATGGAGCCTGCGGAGTTTCATGGATAAGCCCGAAAAAAAACGGATGAACAAGTGGGGGATTCTCCTCTGGGGAATCCTACATGTCGCCATCATCGCGCTGGGCTTGAACGCTAGCCCCTGGAAAATCGATTCCAACCTGTTTTCCGTTTTGCCGCCTTCGCAGGTGTCGGCGGGTCTGGGTGATGCCGACGCCGAGCTTTCCCGCAGGACCATGGGCCAGATGACGGTACTTGTGGGCCATGCGGATTTTGAAAAGGCGAAGGCGGCGGCAGACGAATTCGACAGGGCTCTGCGTGGGAATGGCCAGCTGGAAAAGATAAGTTACCTGGTGCCGGACAGCTCCATGGACGAGGCACGCTCCTTCGCCAGGGAATACCGCTATGCACTGCAGGGTGAGCCTTTTATGGACCGTGTTCGCCAGGGTGGCGGGGTCTTCTTGAAGCAGAACGCCCTGGAAAAAATCTACGGAGGCTTTTCCATGGCAAGCCTCGAGAACCTGGACGAAGACCCCTTCTTGCTTTCGGCACAGGCCTTCGAGGATGTTCTGGGAAATCTCTCCTTCATGAGCAAGAACGTGGAACTCCGGGATGAGCGTCTTGTGCTGCGGGATTCTCTACGGACCTACGTCATGTGGTCTGCAAGCCTTGTTCCGGGTGCATCCACCTTCGGTGGCGACGGTAGCGCCCTCCAGATTATTGAACAGAAGATTTCGGAACTGAAAGCGGCGGATTCCGCCCTGGTGGTGGCAACGACGGGAGTGCCTTTCCACAGTTACGAAAGTTCTTCTCGGGCACAGTTGGAAGTGGCCGTTATTTCGGGCGTGTCCATTGTGCTGCTTCTGTTGCTGATTCTTTCCTCCTACAGGTCGGCGGTTCCCCTGGCGCTGACGCTCTTTTCCATCGGGGTCGCCATCGTTTCGGCCCTGTCAGTCTCCTGGACGCTTTTCGGTTCTATCCATATTTTCACCTTCGTGTTCGGGACCAGCGTTATCGGCGTGAGCATCGACTACGCCATCCATTTCTTTACGGGCTGGAAGATTCGGGAAGAACGGCTCTCCGGTCGCGGTGTACGTGGCCTGATTTTCAAGGGACTGGTCTTGGGGTTCATGACCACGGAACTTTCATACTTGGCTCTCACCTTCGCTCCCTTCCCGCTGCTCAGGCAGATGGCGGTTTTCTCCATGGCGGGGCTTGCAAGTTCCTTCTTGACCATTACCCTCTTGTTTGCGGCCCTGCCTGCCGCAAGGACCCGCGCTCCTGCGGTTTTCGCTCTCGCTGTCGTTTCGAAGGCCTTGGGTTGTTACGGAAAATGGCTTGGGGTGTTCAAGACGAAAAAGTGGGCATCACTTGCGGTGGTTGCGGTAATTGTTGCGGGGGCTGCGGTGGGTGTTTACCGCGTGCAGTGGGGTACGGACCTCAAGTCCCTCTATACCATGTCGTCTGAGCGCCTTGCCCAGGAAAAGCTTTCCATGGAACTTCTGGATTTCGGCTCTTCGGGCAGTTACTTCTTGGTGAAGGGCGGTTCTGTCCAGGAGGTGCTGGAACGGGAATATGCTTTCTGTAAGCGCCTGGAGCGGGAACGTGCCGACGGCGTGCTGCAGAACTACCTTGCCATCAGCAGGTTTATTCCGCCCCGTTCCGTTCAGCAGAAAAATTTTGAAATCCTTTCCCGGGCCATGGATTCCCTGACGGTTGCGGAGATGTACAAGGATCTTGGACTCCAGTCCGATTCCGCTTTCCGAGCCTCGATGGGCCAAGGCCTGAAAGTTCTTGAGCCCGAAAGCAAGTTGCCCGCCAACTTCGAGAAACTCCTGAACAGTCTCTGGATTGGCACCGTGGGCGATTCCTACTACAGTGCTGTGATGCCCCTCCATGTTCACGATGCCGCCAAGCTTTCTGGCCTTGCAGGTGAGGGCATCTACTTTATGGACAAGGTAAGCCAGATTAACGAAAACCTGACGCGGCTTTCCTTGACGGCCCTGGCCCTAGTGGGGCTAGCCTTTGTGCTGGTGTTTGCGGTGCTGTTTTTTATCTACGGATTCTCCGGGGCGTTTTCCATTATGCGGATTCCAGTATGTGCCTCATGCCTTGCGGTGGCGCTGTTCGGCTACCTGGGCATTCCCTTCAATTTCTTTGCTACGGTAGGGATCATTTTGACCCTCGGTATAGGCATCGATTACTCCCTGTTTTTCAGGGAAGGGCGCGGGAGCTCCGTGACGGTTCTTGCCATCGCGCTATCGGCCCTTACCACCATCCTCTCTTTCGGGAGCCTTTCCTTCAGTGGATTTTCGCCGGTATCCACCTTTGGCCTATCCGTGTTCCTGGGAATCCTTTTCAATTTCATCCTGTCCCCGTTTGCGGGTTCCAGGGTCAAATAGATTGCTAAGGCAACATTTGCCTCAGGTCTTTTTTTCTATAATTGGCGTGGAAATAATTGAAATGCTTAGGAGTGCTCATGAGCGATAAGAAGCAGGTTCTTGTGACAGGCGCAAGCGGTGGAATTGGTTCTGCCATTGCGGAAGCCGTGGCCCAGGCGGGTTATGCCGTTGTTGCCAACTACAACAGGGGCAAGGCCAAGGTCGATGATCTTATACAAAGGGTTCAGGCTGCCGGTGGAGAAATTCGTGGACTCCAGTTCGACATTTCCGACCGTGAACAGTGCAAGGAAGTGTTGACCAAAGATATCGAGGAAAACGGAACCTATTATGGCGTGATTTTGAACGCTGGCGTGTGTGCTGACATGACTTTTGCCGGCATGAGCGGGGAATCCTGGGACAAAGTCCTGAACACCAACTTGGGTGGATTCTATAACGTGGTGCAGCCTTTGGTGATGCCCATGTGCCGTAAGCGTCAGGGCCGCATTATCACCATTTCTTCTGTTTCTGGAATTATCGGTAACCGGGGTCAGGTGAATTACAGCGCTTCCAAGTCGGGAATTATCGGTGCCACCAAGGCTTTGGCCACTGAACTTGCCAGCCGTAACATTACGGTGAACAGCATTGCGCCGGGGGTTATCGAGACCGAAATGATCAAGGATGCACCTCTGGACATTATTTTGCAGGCCGTTCCCATGAAGCGCGTGGGCAAGCCCAGCGAAGTGGCCGCCACGGCAGTGTTCCTGCTTTCGGAAGGGGCGGCCTACATCACCCGCCAGGTGATTTCCGTGAATGGAGGTCTCGCATGACCCGTAGGGTAGTTGTTACCGGAGGTTCTTGCATCTCGGCCTTGGGTTCCGAGGTAGACGAAGTTTTTGAAAGTTTGCACAAGCTGGAGAACAAGGTGGTCCGCATGGACGAATGGGACAAGTACGTGCAGATGAATACCCGCCTTGCTGCTCCGGTAGATTACGAGTTCCCGGACCTTCCGCGTAAAAAGATTCGCGGCATGGGTCGTGTGGCCAAGTTGGCCACGGCGGGGGCTTCCAAGGCTTTGGAATGTGCCGGTCTTCGGGACGACGAGGCCTTTTTGCGTTCTGGCCGCATAGGCGTTGCCTATGGTTCTTCTATGGGAAGCGTTCTGCCGCTGGTGGATTTTTTCTCCATGATTGTCACCAACGACTGTTCCAAGATTACGGCAACTACTTACATCAAGTCCATGCCCCAGACCTGCGCCGTGAATATCGGCGTGTACTTTGGGCTTACGGGCCGCATGATTACCACCAACACGGCCTGTACTTCGGGCAGTCTGGCCATTGGCAATGCCTACGAAGCCATCAAGTACGGCAAGCAGGATGCCATGATTGCAGGCGGTGCTGACGAGTTGGACCCCACGGAATCTGCAGTTTTCGATACCCTTTTTGCCACTTCGGTAAAGAACGAGACGCCCAAGCTCACTCCTGCAAGTTATGACAAGGATCGTGACGGTCTGGTCATTGGCGAAGGCAGCGGCACCCTGGTTCTGGAAGAATACGAACACGCCCGGGCCCGTGGCGCCAAGATTTATGCGGAACTGGTGGGATTCGGCAACAACACCGATGGCGACCACCTGACTTCGCCCAAGCAAGAGACCATGCAGCAGGCCTTGGAACTGGCCCTGGAAGATGCCGGGCTCAGTCCCGACGCCATCGGGTACGTGAATGGTCATGGTACCGCCACCCGCCACGGAGACCGAGCAGAAAGCTGGGCTACCTATAACGCCCTGAAGAACCGCAGCGTTCCCATTAGCAGCCTCAAGAGCTACATCGGGCATACCTTGGGTGCCTGTGGCGGCATCGAGGCCTGGACGTCCATCCACATGATGAACCGAGGCTGGTTCAGCCCCAACCTGAACCTGAAAACGGTGGACCCGGAATGCGCTCCCCTGGATTACATTACCGGTAGCGGCCGGGAAATGGACGTGGAATACATTATGAGCAACAATTTCGCCTTTGGCGGAATCAACACTTCGCTCATTTTCAAGAAAGTCTAAAGGCTAGAAGTTGACGCGGAGCCCCATGCGGTGCTCCATGCCCATCCCTTGAGCCAAGTAAGAGAAGCCGTAGTCCAGCGCAAAGCGGCTGGCGTTGTATCCCAAGCCTACGCTCAGCAGGCGTGCTTCGTTGGATTCGTCGGGCCTATCACGGGATTGTATTAGTTCTAGTGCGTCGCGTTTTAGGTCTAGCCAGGTACGGGTAAAACCGGCACGTATGGCGAAACTTTTCCCTAGCAGGTATTCGGTACCCAGGTTCAGGCGAGCTTCCGCAAATCGAGGAAAGTTGCTCTCGCCAAACAGGGTGAGCCTAGGAACGCTTTTAAACCGCTTGAATCCGGAAATGGCGAATACTTGCCCCATGGGGTAATGGTCGTCATCTCCGTCGTCTACATAGTCTTGTATGATGCAGCCAAAATCCCGTGCCACCAGGGCAAAACCCCAGAGCTTGTTGCTGGATTGCCAGGCCAGGCCCCAGTCAAAGGCTCCGCCCCATGCAGTGCGGTCTCCCTCCTGGTACGCCAGTCTATCGCTTGCAAACTTCAAGGTGGTGCCGAATTGGAAATGCTTCAAAGGGAAGGCAAAGGTGGCCGTTATGAGTTGGCTTAATGGCCTGTAGGTGTCTCCCGTCTTGTTTCCGTATTCGTCATAACCGTCGATGTTTCCGTAATCCAGCCAGTTGTACGTAATTTGGTACAGGAAATCCCGGAACCGGGTCGTGTAGTGGATGGTCCCCTGGTTGTCTGCAAATTCGCCGGTTTGCCAATGTATGCCTGCTATCCTTTGAGTGCCGTCGGGGAGCCTAAGGGCGGCCGGGTTCAATTGCGAAATGGTAGGGTCCGTGGAAGGCGCTGCCGAGGCAGATTTTTCTAGGGCTGCATTCCGGGGACTGTCAAAGGTGGACATGAAGGAGAACACCTCCTGGCCCGCATCGCCTTGGGAAAAATAGGCGTTGGCCTGGAATGTAGCGACTAGCACGAGAAGCGCTGCCGTCAAGATGTTCACACTGGGTCGCATGGCTCAAATTTACAAAATTCGGTTTGTTCGCCTTTACAAAAAAGCATATTTTTCGTATATTTGGGTCGCTCGGGCTACTAGCTCAGTTGGTAGAGCAACGCCCTTTTAAGGCGTGGGTCGAAGGTTCGAGCCCTTCGTAGCTCAGTGAAAAGCCGGTTTCGATTTCGGAACCGGTTTTTCTTTTTTATATTAGAAAAGCAAGGAGGGTGAAATGGATTGTCGCGTTTTGGTTCGGTTTATAGGGGAAGGTTCGGACCTGGCCTTGCTGTGGCAGTCCTTTTTGGAGAAATTCCCTGAGGCGGAACTGCCGGGGGAGGATTCCGGCGATTGGTATTCTGTGGACGAGGTTGTGTCTGACGAATACGAATGCCGTTTTGAAGAAATTCCGGAGACGGAACTTCTGGCCATGGACGGAAATTTCATGGTGGAGGATGAACCTCCTGAAGAAATCCTAGACGGACTCCTGGAATTATTCCCAAAAGTATTCTGCGTATTCAAGTGGTCCACCGTGGAGGTGGGCGTAGGCTGCGGGGTAAGCGAAGGCTGGGGAGAGTTCAATCCGGACTATGCCGACGACTATTCCGACGAGGCTAACGAGATTTCGGAAGCGGTATTGGGTTTTTAACCCAAGTCTAAAAACGCCTGTTTTAGTTCCCGAGCGGCAGTTTCAGGGTCTGCAGCCTTCATGATGGCGGAAACGGCGCAGACGCCTGCAATTCCAGAACCTTTCAGCACAAAGATGTTGTCCTTGTTCAGCCCGCCAATGGCGTTGACGGGAATGGGAACGGATTTCACTACATCTTTCAAGGTTTCTACCGGGGTAATGACCGTTTTAACGTGCGTAGTGGTGGGGTATATGGCACCGCAACCCAGGTAGTCGGCTCCTTGCTCATAGGCTTCTAAGGCTTGGGGAACGGTCTTGGCGGTGGCCCCCACAATCTTACTGTTACCCATGAGCGAGCGTGCGATTCGCACGGGCAGGTCGGACTGGCCTACGTGAACTCCTTCGGCACCGATGGCTAGTGCTACGTCTACGCGGTCGTCGATAATCAGCGGGATTCCGTAGCGGGCGGTAATCTCGTGGACTTTCATCGCAAGTTCCATGTATTCTCGAGTGGTCCGGTCCTTTTCGCGCAGTTGAAGTATGGTGGCTCCGCCCTTGCAGGCGGCCTCTACAATGGGCAAAAAACGTTCTGGCGGAACGGTGGTGCTATCGGTGATAAAGTACAGAGTGGTGTCCAGCTTGACCATGCGAAGAAAAGTAGAAAAACCGCGAAAAATTGTCATATTTATGATATTTTTGCCCATAGGGGTTGCAAAAAACATATATTTTGGGCTAGAGAGTTTGGCATATGAAAGGTAAGACGAGACGTTGCAATCAAGGCTTTACCCTTATTGAGATGATGGTGGTTATCATCATCATGGGGTTCCTTGCAGCTATTGCGGTTCCGATTGCTTTAGGCGCAATTGAACGGTCCCGAGAGAATATTGACCGCACAAAGTTGTTTTACCTGAGAGAGGCATTGAACAGGGCTTTGGTGGAAAATGAAGATGCCTTGTACAATTGTGCTTATGTGACATCTGGAAAGATTAAATCAGATACGTTATCCCAAAAACTTGCAAATCCATCCGGTATCCAACTGTTCATTATCGAGGTACGTCCGGACCAACCAACCAATGTGCAAGGAAAGCACTCTAGCGTTACCGCTAACACGGAAATGAGTTCTTTGCTTGGGAAAAGTGGAACGTGGTATGATGCCTTGAGAGAGTCTGGTTTCAATGGGGTTGCTGACATTATTGCTGCAAGAGCTAATGGGGATGAATGGAAACACGAAGGTGCGACTTTCTACTCTGTCCCTTACAACAATGGTAAGGATTTTCGAACTTACCCCAAGGAACCCATGTTCATTAGCCGAGAGCTGAATTATGGAAAATCATCGGGCTTGTCTGGGATATCGTCACAGGGTAACAATAGGACCAATTACCGTTTAACCATGAGTTTCCAGTGGAGCGGTGGCGACCCCAATAGCCGTTCTGTAGAAGTGGCCTTGCTTCCTAATGGTGCCAAGATGCGTGACGATGCTAGTGGAAAGGGTGGTGCCCTTCTTACGGAACATGGGGTCTGTTTCTCGACTTATGGACCAAAGGGTTGCGAAGATTACCACTACTGATTTTCACACTTTTTTCCATGTGATTTGTAAGGAATGTGTCAATGCAAATGCTAAATAGGCGCAAACAGGGCTTTACTCTTATCGAGGTGATGGTTGTCATTATTGTCATGGGGTTCCTTGCGGCTATTGCGGTTCCGATTGCTTTGGGCGCGATTGAACGGTCCAGGGAGAACATTGACCGCACTAAGTTGTTTTACCTGAGAGAAGCGCTGAACAGGGCTCTGGTAGAAAATGAAGATGCCTTGTATAATAGTTCCTTTGTATCTTCTGGAAACAAGTCTGCCGAGAATCTTTCAAAACTACAAACTGCACTGAAGAGTGAAAAAGGTGTTGATCTGTTTGTCATAGAGATGCGCCCGGATCTTCCCACTAATGTACAGAACAATCACCCCAGTATCAATAGCGGTTCGGAGATGAGCAAGCTAGTTGGGAGCGGTGGAACGTGGTATGACGCATTGAAAGAATCTGGATTTCATGGAGTTGCGGACATTCTTAATGCAAGAAATAATGGCGGTAATTTGAATAAAGATGGCGACACATATTATGCTTTCGCTTATAAATCGGGCAATTCAACATATTACCGTACTTATCCCAAGGAACCCATGTTCATCAGCAGGGAATTGAACAATGGAAAGTCTCAGGGGCTAGATGGGATATCGTCGCAGGGCGGCAATAATACAAATTACCGCTTGACCATGAGTTTCCAGTGGACTAACAGAGATGACGGTAGCCGTTCCGTAGAAGTGGCTTTGCTTCCTGCTAATGGAAAAATGCTTTCGTCAGGCGGGAAGGGTGGCGCTCTTCGCACAGAACACGGGGTCTGCTTCTCGACTTACGGCGAAAAAGGCTGCGCCGATTACAAGTACTAATCCCTACACGTAAAGGTAATCATTCAGCACGGGCTGCAGACCTTCGCCCGAGATGTCGCTGTACATGGCGTCAAAGCTTCGACCATCGTTGATTTCGAACTGCTCGTCGCCGCCTTCGCCGTCGTCGTGACCGCTGTACTTGCTCTCGTGGTCGCCGATGCCCGTCGAAACTCCTGCCGAAACCTTCGTTGCTGCAATCTTCACGATGCCGTTGCGGAATTCCTTGCTTTCGCGGCTAGAAACCGTAATTCCTACAAAGGGCAAGAAGATGCGGTAGGCACAGAGCACTTGGCAAAGTTCCTTCTCGTGCACGTCCAGCGGGTCAATCTTGTCGTTGTTGATGATGGGGCGGAGTCTCGGGCAGCTGAGGCTCATTTCGGCGTGGGGGTACTTCTTCTGCAGGTAATACACGTGCAGTGCGGATGCGAGTGCATCACGTCTGAAGTCCGAAAGACCAAGCAGTGCGGAGAATGCCACGCCCCGCATGCCTGCCATCAGAGCCCGTTCCTGGGAGTCGAAACGGTAGGGGAATACCCGCTTGTGGCCCAGCAGATGGAGCTTTTCGTAGCGTTCCCGATCGTAGGTCTCTTGGAATACCGTCACGTAGTCCACGCCGCATTCATGCAGGTAGCGGTATTCGTCGGTATTCACCGGGTAGACTTCGACGCCCACCATGCGGAAATATTTGCGGGCTAGCTTGCAGGCTTCGCCGATGTATTCCACGCTGCTCTTGGCACGGCTTTCGCCGGTGAGCAGCAAAATCTCTTCCATGCCGCTGTCGGCAATGACTTTCATCTCGTGCTCAATCTGCTCCATGTTTAGCTGCATGCGTTTGATATGGTTGTAGCAGTTGAACCCGCAGTAGACGCAATAGTTCTCACAATAGTTGGCGATGTAGATGGGCGTAAAGAAATAGACGTTGTTCCCGAAGTGCTTGCTGGTCTCGATTTTCGCTTTGGCGGCCATCTGTTCCAAGTAGGGGGCCGCGGCGGGGGAGAGTAGTGCCTTGAAATCTTCCAGGTTGCAGGTCTCGTGCTCTAGAGCTCGTTTTACGTCTTTGCCGGTGTACTTGCTGTAGTCGAAGTTGTCGGCCTCGTTTAGCACCTTGTCGCGGATGTCCGACTGGATGACTTCCATGCCGGGCAGGTAGTCCATGATGTTGGTACGGGCTGTCGGATCGTTTTCGATACGGTGCTTTTTTGCGAGAGCGCCTTCCGAGAGATTTCCGGAATCGAACAGGTAGTTGTTGTCTTTTCTTTCGCTTTCCATTATTTCGTAATATCGAAAATATTGTGTGTGACTACTTGCACATTGTCAAAATAGCCGTTGGCAAACATTTCTTCTTCAATGGAGCCCATGCAGCAGGAACTCTTGTAACCTAGGACGAATACGTTGTCGTAGTCTCCGCGAGAAGATGGTTCGTAGTGTCCGTAGTAAGTGTCTTTTTGGGCTATCAACTCCCCGTTTAAAAACAGAGCTATAACGCCGTTTGTCTCGTTCCATTCGGCGGTAATGCGAATCCATTCGTTTTTTAGGTCAACTTCGGCTGAAAGGAATATTGGGTTATTGGGGAGGTTTTTGTAAAAATAAAGGACTCCGTTATAAATGAATACGGACATGCGTGCCCCATCGTTCCCTGCAAGGGCTGTTGTTTTATTGTCAGAGGAAAGTAATTTTGCATTTGGCTTGAAGAAGAAATCCAGTGATCCGTTCTTAATTTCCTTGTCTAGCCGCCAAGGGAGCACGGTGTATTGATTGTTCCCGATGTCGATGGACCGTCCGCTACCGCCGTATGCAGATTCTCCTGAGTTGTAAGAGTTAATAGTACCGTTTTCAAAGTCAAAGCTTTCGAAATCTTCAAAGCATTTGGCATTGAGGCAGTCGCTTGTGATGTTGATAGTTAGGCTGCTCTGGTGTAAGTCACCCGTTCCATAGTATGTATAGGTATAGGGTGAGGTGTTTACTTCGCTAGTGCTTGAACTTGGTTTTATAGAACCATTGCTGCTGGAGCTATCGTACACGTAAATACATGCGGATTCGGTTTCTGATTCGTAACAGACGAGTTTGCCACCGGAACTTGAATGTGGTGGTTGTGTAAAGGAACTAGAACTTCCATTAATGGGCGAATCGCTGCTGGAACTTTCTTCTTCGGAAACAGTAGATTTTTTTCTATAGTGGGTTACGTCATCTTCTTCGTTGCAAAGACAGTCATCAAAAGACCATTCACTTAATTTTGCAACCCATGCTCCAAAATCGCCATCGCTTCCGATTTTGTATTTACACCCATAAACTTCGGCCCATATATGCTTATAACCGCCTTCTGTGATGATGTCCATGTCAATGCGGTTGATTGATTTGTTGTAGCTGGCTGAAGTGCACCTTGCATAAAACGAGAACATGATGCTCATGTGTTGCGATATTTGGTCGCAAACGTAATCAGTGATATAACTGCTGTCGGAAATGTCTTTAGTCCAACCATTGTCTTTCGTAAAGCCGTATTCCTCATGGCAGTACGCTGAATTGTCGTGCGAGGAACTTGACTCGTCTTGAACCTCTGATGAATTTGAATTCTCGGAACAAGCGGCGAGATAGAGTACAAACAAGGTAAACAACCAGATTTTTTTCATTTTTTTTCTCATTTTTTTTCTATCAATGTGTTAATATAGAAACCCCAATAGTGCAATCTTTTCCCCAGCCTTGCGAGTATAGAATAAAATGGCGGATTTCTTGCCCTTGGGCTTTAGACGCTTGATTTCGGCATCGGGGTCCAGGTGGACTCCTCGGAGTTTTAGCGTCAGCTTTCCGATGTCGTTTTCCTTGAGCATGGCACGGACTGCTCCGGTGGAAATTTCCGAATGGGCGACAATCTCGTAGCAGGTAAATCCAGGTGTAGGGAGCGGCAAGTCGCTGGCCACGTAGGCGATCCCTTCAGAAATTAAGTGTGCCTCTGGGTCTTGGGCCTGTGCGGCTGAACTGAACAGGTGACTCCGAATGAGAATGGGCGCGGGTTCTGAAATGAATTTGGCGATGTCGCCGATGGGCAGGTCGTTTCGGCTGGTGGCGGTGCGGTAGGTACGGTCTTTACCCTCCAGGGAGTCGTTCCGGTCCAGTTTCTCCTGGAATTCATCGTCCAGGGTTTCTTGGGAGCGGTCCCGAGGGCGACTCCATTCGGCAAGGGCGTTCCCGGCCTTGTCTACCATGACTGCGCGGACGGTATCGGGATGCCTTGCCAGCGTACCGAACAGCACCAGACATTCCCGGCAGTCGCTGTGCCCGCCTAGGTACAGGATTTCCGTGCCGTCGGGAATTTCGGCGGGCGGGTATCCCGGGGGTAGCTTGACCATGCCGCCCTGGTAGTGCTTGCTTATTTGGATGACTTCTTCAAGAGTGGGGGTGAGGTTTCGCAAGTCCCGCTGGTTTTCGCCCTCCTGGGCTCGGCGGGCCGGGTCGATGGTGAAAAAGGTGGCGTTGGCGACCTCCCGCACATCGGCCCGTAGCGTAGAGGCGGGTTTGCCTAGAACCTCCATGTTGTGGCTGTACATGGCGAGGCGGTTCTCGTCCAGGTCGACTCCTACGATCTTGAAAGAACTTGGTATAAAGAAACTGTCGCCGCCCATACCGCAACAGAGGTCATGGACCGTTGCGTTGCCAGCGTCGCCTTCGCTACCAGCAGGCCACAGGTTCGCTTTCCAGCGGCCAATGTCCTGGGCCGTACTCTGCTCCAGGGCCAACTTGTCGCATAGGAGTTCTCCAGTACCGAATTTATCCTTGATTTTCGGGACTAGTGCCATGTAATCCATGATGGCGGCCCGGTCTTCGTTGCTGTAGCCCGCCTTGCTTAAGGCTGTAGAAATCTGCAAAGCATCCAACTTACGCTTGGTTGCATCGCGGATAAATTCCTGAACCTTGGCAGATGTAAGCAGGCTTGCGGAGAACATGGCTATTTCCGTTTCAGTTCCAGTACATAGTCGGCGGCGTTTACAAAATCTTGGGCGTGCTCGATGGCGATGACAGTGTGGCCCGCTTCGGTAAGCCCATGGATAAGTTCAAGCAGGTGTCGAATGTCGTTCTGGTGCAGCCCACGCGCCGGCTCGTCAAAAAGGAAAAGCGTGTTTGGCGCCTTCGCACGGGCAAGGGCAATGGAGAGCCTAAGCCTTGCCCGTTCCCCACCTGAAAGGTGGGCTGTGGTCTGCCCCAGCTTCAGGTAGTCCAGGCCCGTATCCACCAGCGGCTTCAGCTTGTCGGCAAAGGGCTTCAGGTTGGTGAAAAGCTTGTAGGCGGATCCAACCTCCAAATCCAAGATGTCGGCAATGGAAAGGCTCTTGAAGCGGACTTCCAGAATCTCGTCCTTGAAACGTCTGCCTTGGCATACGGGGCATTCCGATTCCTCGTAACCGGCCGGGTCAAAGATGACGCCTTCTCCCTTGCAATTTTCGCATCGTCCACCAGGTGCATGTGTGCTGAATCTTGATGCGGTATAGCCCCGCACCTTGCTCTCGGGCATTTTGGCGAACAGGTCCCGCAGTTGTGCGGTAAGGCCTATGGCGCTGAGGACGGTACTCCTCCTATTTCCATGGAAATCTCCGGTAGAGAGTACAGAAAGGCTATCGATGCCAAACTTTTCGTATTTCCCTTTTTCAGCATCCTTGGCAACTCCCTGGAACAGCAGCGTGGATTTTCCGCTTCCGCTTTGTCCGGTAATGACGCTGAACTTTTGCATCGGGAACTGTGCCGAAACGGGTTCCATGTCAAATAGGGCGAAATTTTCGATGTCGATGGTCTGGGGGCTGCGCCGCGTCATTCCTGGAACCGGCGTTGTCATCCCCGGCTTGACCGGGCGGACAACACTTGACGATTTCCCTTCTAACTCCTTAATCCACTGTCCCGTGGGGGAATCCGGGTTGTTCAACACTTCGTCGCGAGGACCTTGGAACAGGACTTCTCCGCCTTTTTCGCCGGCACCGGGTCCCATTTCAATAAGCCAGTCCGCCTTCTGGATAAGGGCGGGATTGTGGTCAATGAGTACAATCGTGTTACCCCGGTCCCGAATCTGCTTCAGCACTGTCCAGAGTTTTTGGACATCGTCGGTGTGTAGGCCGCTGGCGGGTTCGTCCAGGCAGACGAGTAGACCGTTCAAAAGTCCCGTAGATAAGCTGGAAAGCCTTAGCCGCTGGATTTCGCCACCCGAAAGGGTGGCTCCGGAGCGACCTGGCGTCAGGTAGCCGATTCCCAACTGGTTGATGGCGTCGATCCGTTCCAGCAAGGCACTCAACACAGGTTCCTTGTTTTGGGGAATCCTGTTTTTGAAGGTGTCGTGGAGGAACTTGCTTAATTTGTTAAAAGGAGTCTCCAGAATGCGTTTCCAGGAAACAAAATCACGAGCTGCAATTCCTGAATTCAGTAAGAACTTCTGGAGACGGAGGCCTTCGCACTCGCTACATACCTCTCCGGCTTCATTGACACCTGTTCCTTTGCATTGGGGGCATGCTCCCTCCTTAGAGTAAGGCGAGAACATCCTTTCATGGAGGACGGGAACTTCTGTGGCACTGTCTTCATCTTTGCAATGGGGAATGGTGCTGTATTCTAAAGGCCCGTTTTCGGTAAGGACGGTCACCTTGTGATGAGTCAGCTTCAATGCCGCATCAACGGCTTCAGCTATTCTGGTACGGGAATTTTCCCGAAGGATGACGCGGTCCACCACAATCTGGAAGGCTTTGGGCCTAATCTTCCTTTGTTCCTCGGTCAGGTCCCCCAGGGAAACGGTTTCGCCGTCTGCCATTCCGCGGGTGAATCCTTGAGACAGGAATAGCGCCGAGAGCTTGTCCAGGCTCTGTTTCTTTGCTTCTATGGGGGCCAGGAACTGTAATTTGGAACCCAAGGGCATCTGGGCCACTTCCCTTATAATCTGTTCCCGTGGGGTCATTTCCATGGGCTTGCCGCAAACGGGGCATGCGGGCATGGCAAGCGGGGCGAACAGCGCACGCAGGGTCGCGTCGCATTCTGAAAGAGAAAGGGCGTAAGATTTGGTGGAGGCTTCGCCATGGCAGGCCTCGATGGCAATGCTTGCTGGGAGGTTTTCCGCAGATTCTAGGGGGATAACCCTGCATCCGCCTAGCAGGTCCGCTGCAAAGGGAGAGAGGGTCTCCAGGTAGCGCCGCTTGGATTCGCCGTGGAGGGTGTCGAGAACCAGGGTGGATTTTCCGCAGCCCGATGGTCCGCAAACGACGGTAACGCTACCCAGCGGGAACTGGGCGTCTACATTTTTCAGGTTGTGCAGCCTGCAACCGCGTACAGAAATAAAGCTAGGCTTGCTCATTTTCGCTGCCCGACTGCTTTCCGTTGTGGACATCTTCCAGCGTGGCCTTCCAGTTCCAGGTCTTCTGACCGGCTTCGGGCCAGTGGCAGATGGTCCACACCAGGCTGTTGCCGCAAAGGATAATGGACCAGACTCCAAAAATCAGGAACAGCATCAAGGGCAAGAATGCAAGCGACCCGTAGAAAATGGACATGCGGGTCACCATGGCGGTCTGGATGAGCATCAGGATTTTCACGTAGATGTTGATGGCCACCCAGGAAACGACTGTAGACAAAAGCGAGGCAAGCAAAAGCTGGCTGCGAGAATAGGGCCTGGCTCCCTTTGGCCTGGAGGGCAGGGCGTAGAGCATCAGAAAAATTAGCAGCATGGTGGCGCCGTGGAAGGCGGCATACCAGAAGGCGGTAATAAGCACCTTCAGCACCTCGGGCGAAAAATGGAATCCTTCCACCACGATCATGTTCAGCACATCCTGCACGTGATTTACGAACCCCGCGAACATTCCGATGAAACCTGCAAAAATTACCAGGAAGGGCGTGTAAACCTCGATCTGGCGGACCAGGGTCCTGGAAATCTTGTTTTCCCACACCACGTTGAAATTGGTCTCTAGGCTCCCGAAGGCAAGAATGAAGGTAACGAACAGGCCCAGGGCACCGATAAAGCCGAGCCTTCCGATGGGAACATGTTCGGCGTTTTTCACAAGGGCCATGATGGGTTCCGTGGGCCAGTCCAGGTTCAGAATGTCCAGCAGGATGGGCAGGTAGTCCGACATGAAGTTCGCAAGGCCAACTGCCAGGGTAATGGAGGTTAGGAGAATCAGCAGGGGAACAACCGCCACCAGGGTGGTGTAGGTAAGGCTTGCTGCACGAGTCATTCCATGATAGTACAGGAAGGATTTTCCTGTAACCACGATAATCTTCACGAAAGTGGGGGACCTATCGGCAATGGCGTCGAAAAGTCTTTCCCACGAGAAATTTTTCCACCAGTTGGGCATCTGCGCAAAAGATAAAAAAATAAATGGTATGGATGGGAACGAATCCCTCAGGATTCGTTTAAATGCGTAATTTGTTGAGTGATATGGAGTTAAGAAGTCTGCTCCGGGAGGGGGAGGGTCTTCTTCTTAAACATTGGTCTTTTTTCCCCCGGCTATATACTCGAATTTACTACATTTGCGCCGTACAACTTAAGGAGCTATAATGCTTAAATCTACACTGCAACAGACCGATCCGGAAATCTACAACATCATCCAGGAAGAAGCCGAACGCCAGGAATACGGCATCGAACTCATCGCTTCCGAAAACTACACCTCCAAGGCCGTCATGGAAGCTATGGGCTCCGTGCTGACCAACAAGTACAGCGAAGGCTACGTGGGCAAGCGCTACTACGGTGGTAACGAAGTGATCGACAAGATGGAAGCTTTGGCCATCGAACGTTGCAAGAAGCTCTTTGGTTGCGACCACGTGAACATCCAGCCGCTGTCCGGTTCTCCGGCCAACGCTGCCGTGTACTTCGCCGTCCTCAAACCGGGCGACAAGGTCCTCGGCCTCAAGCTCGACCACGGTGGACACCTTTCTCACGGCCATCCGGTGAACTTCTCCGGCATGCTCTACAACTTCGTGCAGTACGAAGTCGATAAGGAAACGGGCCGCATCGACATGGACAAGGTCCGCGAAATCGCCCTCCGCGAAAAGCCGAAGATGATTCTCGCCGGTTTCTCTGCCTACAGCCGTAACCTCGACTGGAAGCGCTTCAAGGAAATTGCTGATGAAGTCGGCGCCCTCACCATGGCTGACATTTCTCACGTCGCTGGCCTCATCGCCGGTAAGGCAATCGATTCTCCGGTGCCGTACTTCGACATCGTGACG
>CACXIR010000021.1 GCA_902767785.1 Fibrobacter succinogenes
TGACCAGGGTACTGGCGCTCGCGAAATCGGTTACATGTTCGGTCAGTACAAGCGCATCCGCAACGAATTTGTGGGCGTTCTCACCGGTAAGGGCCTCTCTTACGGTGGTTCTCTCGCCCGTACCGAAGCTACCGGTTACGGCCTCTGCTACTTCACCCGCGAAATGCTCAAGGACCTCGCTAACGACTCCTTCCAGGGCAAGACTGTGGTGATTTCCGGTTCCGGTAACGTTGCCCAGTTCGCATGCCAGAAGGCTACTCAGCTCGGTGGCAAGGTCGTGACCATGTCCGACTCCAACGGCTACATCTACGACCCGAACGGCATCAACCTCGACATCGTTCTCGACCTCAAGAACGTGAAGCGCGCCCGCATTAGCGAATACGCCAAGCTCGTTCCGGGTTCTGAATACCACGAAGGTTCTAAGGGCGTTTGGACGGTCAAGTGCGACATCGCTCTTCCGTGCGCTACCCAGAACGAACTCGACCTCGAAGGTGCCAAGGCCCTTATCGCTAACGGCGTGAAGGCCGTTGCCGAAGGTGCAAACATGCCGTCTACTCCGGAAGCTATCGAAGCCTTCCAGAAGGCTGGCGTTCTCTTTGGACCTGCCAAGGCTGCTAACGCTGGTGGCGTGGCTACCTCCGGCCTCGAAATGTCTCAGAACTCCGAACGTCTCTCCTGGACCTTCGAAGAAGTGGACAAGAAGCTCGAAGGCATCATGAAGAGCATCTACGCCGCTGCTTCCTCTGCCGCTGTCAAGTACGGCCAGAAGGGCAACCTCGTGATGGGTGCAAACATCGCTGGCTTCCTCAAGGTTGCCGATGCCATGAAGTGGCAGGGTGCTGTTTAATGCTCGGCCTTGCTTAACGCAAGGCTTCGCTTAGACAAGGGAAGGCTCCGCCCTCCCTAACACCCTCCTTTCCTATTGCTTACAGCAGTATGACGGAAAGAAAAATTTTAAAGGACGACCAGTTAATACTGGTCGCCCTTTTTTGCTCACGGATACGACCGAATCCGCTAGATTCATGAGAGGATTCTCCGGCAGGCGGATTCTCTCGCGACCGCCCTCGGTTAACACCCGAGGGCTTTGTCGCTCACGGATACGACCGCTCGGGCTAGAATCTGTACAACAAGTACAGGGCTGGCCCTCGCTCTCGCCTTCGACGACTCGTTAATACGAATCGTCTACGGCTCACGGATTACGTTCTGCGTCATCCTGGAGTCCCGTAGGGGCGATAGGATCCATAAAAAGTTCTCGGTTCTGCAAGAACCGGGGGCTTTTTTTATATATATTCAAAGGAGTAAAATCGAGGCTTTATGGAACTTAGTGATTTTTCTTTTTGGTTGGACAACTTGCTTTTGCCGGAGGCGTTCAAGGACTATTGCGTGAACGGCCTTTGCGTAGAGGCGGGGGACAAGGTGACCAAGGTGGTTACGGGGGTTTCCTTCCGTGACCGTTTAATTGAAAAGGCCATCGACGAAGGGGCCGACGCCATTTTGGTGCACCATCCCAATGGCTTTTGGAAGGGAGACGCCAAGGTTCCCGTGGGACATTTTGGCAAGCAAATCCGCCTGCTTATGAAAAATGGCATTTCCCTTTTCGGGTTCCACCTGCCTCTGGATGGACACCCCGAAGTAGGCAACAACGCCCTTATTGCCAAGGCCCTTGGGCTCAATATGGTGGAGGGGTTCATGCGGGAGGGGGAGGCCTGCGTGGGGCGTATTGGGGAGTGGGATGCTCCTGTATCCAAGGAACGTTTTTTGGAAATCGTGAACGGGGCTTTCCCTGCCGGTGTACAGAACAAGTTCCTGTTCGGTTCCGATGAGATCCGTAGGGTGGCCATCTGCAGTGGAAGCGGGGCCTCGGGTATAGAGGAGGCCCTGGACTTGGGGTGCGACGCCTTTGTGACGGGCGAAATCAAGGAATTTGTGCCTATAGCCGTAGAGGAGGCGGAATTCAACCTGGTGGCCTGCGGACACCATCGTACCGAGGTTTTTGGTGTGCGTGCCATAGCCCGAAAAATCACGGAAGAACTGGGAGTTCCGGCAAAATTTGTGGATATAGACAATCCGGTATAGGGAATAAGAATATATATTGGAATTGTGGAGGCCCATATGAAAAAGTTTTTTTGGCTAGCTCTATCCCTTGGTGCAGCATTTGCCTTTTGGGCCTGTTCCCAGACCGTGTCCGGCTCTGACAACGATGTAGGAAATGCATCCAACATTCCGGGATTTGGCACGGCATCGAGTGCTTCGAACGGCAGTTCCGATAGCAAGGGCAATGCAGGTAATGTGGATAGCGGCCAAAACAAGGGTACTGGTGATTTGGAAGATGATTTGTGGGACGATTGGGACGAAGATTTTTTCAGCTCCTCGCAAAATTCCGGCTTTAACGCCGCTCAGTACTTGCCGGAAGAAAAAATTGACTGCAATTTTACCGTCGATGATGACGAATGGAAAATTGATTATCAGAAAGCGGATACTACAGTGAACGCCCTTTTTGAGTTTAAGCCCGATGGCTATATGTGGACGACCATCTCTGAAGAAACGAACATGCAGAACAGCAATGAGTGCGAAGAGAGACTTGCAATGATGGATTTCTTTGTGGCACTTATAGAGGCGGCGGCTCAGGAACAGGGAAGGGATGACCTTAAGGCGTCGGCTGGTTGTGAAGGCTCCGTTTTAACGACGCATTTTGAGGGTAGGACTGAAGAACCGGTTACTGCTGCCGATAAGCAGGAGGTCTACGGCAAGATCTGCAACTAGTGTCGCCTTTGGCCTTTGCACGGTGCCTCGTTTCGTGTAAAATATTTTTTTTATTATTTTCCGCATATTTTTTAAAAATTAGTGTCCCCTTGCACTTTTTTTGTATATATTCCAATTTGGAATAATCACACATGCGAATCGCATTGAAGGAAGGAATTACGAATGAACCGATATGACCTTGTGCTTTTGGGCTTAATCATGGAACACGAACGCAGCGGCTATGACATCATTACCGAAATCCGGGTTCGTGAACTGGACCGCTGGGCCAAGATTAGCACCTCTACCGTTTATAATCGCCTGACTACGCTGGAAAAGAACGGGAGCATTGTTGGCCGTTCCGAGAGGGACGGAAACCGACCCGAGCGCATGGTTTTTACCATTACGGACAAGGGTAGGGAAGTATTGCGCAAGGAAGTGTTGAAACACCTGACTGGGTTCAACGATGACCCGCGCACCTTGGGCTTCGCTTTCCTGTACGGGGCGGACAACAAGGAGCTGATTCGGACCCTGGAGGCCCATGAACGGGGCTTGGTCCAGGAAATCGAGAATTTGGAGAAGATGATAGCCGAAGAACCCCGCCCGACCCTTTACCCCGAAGGCCCCTTCCTCAACTGCATGAGCCGGGACCATATTCTTGTGGAACTCAAGTACGTGCGGGCAGCCATCGGCATTTTGCGGGACCCCATCCGCAACAAGAAGCTGGACGGCTACTTCTACATCAACTTTGGCAACCGCGATTTCGAGAATTTCAACCAGAAAAAAGACTGACATTCAATGTGTAATGTGGAGTGTGTAATGTGTAATGATTAATTTCACATCTCGCGTCTCACATCTCACATTCCACACTTTTTTATATTTACATCCGAAATTTAACCCCCCTCTCACGGAGATACAATGGCTACAAAACAGACCAAGAAGAGCGCCCCGAAGGCCGCCAAGAAAGTTGCTGCAAAGACTGCTGCAAAGTATGGCTACTTTGACGACGCTAAGAAAGAATACGTGCTCACCACGCCGGCAACCCCGATCAAGTGGTGCAACTACGTCGGTACTCTGAACTTTGGCGGTATCGTGGATACCACCGGCGGTACCCTGGTTTGCAAGGGCGACCCCGCCCTGAACCGTATCACCAAGTACATCGCCCAGATGCCTTGCTCTGACTTCAAGGCCAGCACCGTGTACATCCGCATCAAGGATGCCAAGGGTTACACTGTGTTCTCCCCGTTCGTGGTCCCCACCCTCACCAAGATGAAGAAGTGGGAATGCCACGTGGGTCTTTCTTACATGCGTTGGATTGCCGAATGCGAAGGCCTTCGTACGCAGGTGACGATTTTTGTTCCTACCGGTTCCAATACCCTTCTCCAGGACATCCAGGTGACCAACATCTCCGGTGCCGCCAAGGAAGTGGACATTATCCCGGTATATGAATTCAGCCATTTTGAAGCTGAAAAGCAGCTCACCAACGCCGACTGGGTACCCCAGACCATGACCCTCAAGGGCCATTGGGAAAAAGACGGTCACGTAGTGCTGGAACAGTATGCCTACATGAAGCGTGACTTCGCCGTGAACTATGTGACTGCCAACTGCAAGGTGGGCAGCTTCGACGGTGACCGTCGTGTGTTCCTCGGAGCCAACGAAATGGGCTCTTGGGCCGCTCCGCTTTCCTTGGGCAACAAGGAACTTTCCAACAGCGAATGCGACCGTGGCGACAACATTGCCGCCCTCATGATCCACGCTGGCAAGATTGCCGCTAAGAAGACCTTCCGCACCTGCACCCAGCTGGGTCAGGAACAGAGCCTGAAGGTTGCCGCCAAGGCCATCGCCAAGTACCGCGACCTGAAGAATGTTGATAAGGCTTTCGACGAACTGGCCAAGTTCTGGCAGAACTACTTGTCCACCATCCAGGTGCAGACTCCGGATGCAGCGTTCAACTCCATGGTGAACGTCCATAACCCCCGTCAGTGCCACACCACCAAGAACTGGAGCCGCTACCTGTCCCTGTATCAGTTGGGCTACGGTACCAGCCGCGGTATCGGTTATCGTGACTCCAGCCAGGACTTGATGGGCGTTATGAGCCACATGCCCGAAGAGGCCCTGGTTCTCGCTAAGAATTTGCTCTCTGTGCAGCGCCCCGAAGGTAACGCCATGCACCAGTATGCTCCTCTTGCTTTGGAAGAGGATACGGGTAACGAAGCCAACGCCGGTGACTCCCGCGAAAAGAAGGGCGTCCTCGACGAACACGGCAAGCCCGCCTATGCAGACTGGTACGGCGATGACCACCTGTGGATTGTGCTCACTGTGGCCAACTATCTGAAGGAAACCGGCAAGATGAGCCTCCTCAAGGAAGTCATCCCCTTCTACGAAGCCGGCAAGAAGCGCGCACAGCGTGAAAAGGGCACTGTCCTTGAACACCTGAAGCGCTCCCTCAACTTTACCCGCACCCACCTGGGCAAGCACGGCCTTCCGCTCCTCGGCTTTGCCGACTGGAACGACTGCATGAACCTGCCTCTGGGTGCCGAATCCTCCTTCAACACCGGCCTCTACGCCAAGGCTCTTCTTGAGATGATGGACATCTGCGAATATCTCGGCGACAAGAAGTCCGTGGAAATGTACAAGAAGTGGTACGAAGACGTGAAGGCCGCTTTCAACAAGAGCGCCTGGGACGGCAAGTGGTGGGTCCGCTGGTTCGACAAGCAGGGCAACGCCTACGGTACCAACAAGGCCAAGTACGGTAAGATTTACTGCAATAGCCAGTCCTGGTCCGTGATTTCCGGTATCGCTACCGGCGACCGCGCTGTAATGGGCATGGACAGCCTGAACAAGCTTTTGAACACCGCCAACGGCGTGAAGAGCTCTACTCCGGGCTACCGCGGCTTCGACCCCAACGTGGGTGGCATTTCTACCTATCCTCCCGGAGCCAAGGAAAACGGCGGTATCTTCCTCCACACCAACCCGTGGGTGATGATTGCCGAAACCATCCTGGGCCGCGGCGACAAGGCCTTCCAGTACTACAACCAAATTAACCCCGCATCCAAGAACACCAAGTTGGACGAGTTCGAATCTGAACCCTATTGCTACCCGCAGAACATCCTCGGTGATGAACACAAGCAGTTCGGTATGGGCCGTAACGCATGGCTCTCCGGTACCAGTTCCTGGACCTACCAGGCTGCAACGCAGTTCATTATTGGTGTCCGCGCAAGCTTCAAGGGCCTGATTATCAACCCCTGTATTCCCTCCAAGTGGGACGGCTTCAAGGTGACCCGCAAGTTCCGTGGCGCTACCTACGAAATCGAAGTGAAGAACCCGAAGCACGTGTGCAAGGGTGTCGCCGAGATGATCGTGGATGGCAAGAAGATTGACGCCGACGTGGCACCTATCTTTACGAAGGGTGTTCATAAGGTGACTGTTACTTTGGGTTAATTCCAAAAGAGTCGTCCAGACCTGAATTATTTGCAAAAGACCGTGACATGAGTTACGGTCTTTTCTTATATAGTGCTTACTATGACTTTACTCCATCTGAAAAGAGTGTTTTTTGTGTATATTTAAAGCAGGGTATGGGCTAAAAGGAGCGGATGATGTTCTACAAACATTGGAAAAAATTGGCGTTAGCCCTGACCGGTTTCTTTTGGGTCGGCTGCGACAGCGATGGCACATCTGCAAGTGGAGAGAACCAGTCCCTCGGCAATTCATCGGATAGCAAGACTAAGGGTCTGTCGTCTGGTTCAGTGGTGGATGAAAATTCCAGCAGCAGTGCGATGCAGCAAGCTGTAGCACTGTATGGGGTGTCGGTTGATATAGCAAGTTGCTTTTTAGACGTGAGTGATTCCACAGTGGTTTGCGATGGTAACGTAGCCTGCAAGATGCAAATCGAGGAAAGCTGGGAAAGTCCCAAGTGCATCGAGGACATTTGTCCCGACTATGGCGTTGTTCGTGTTTCCGACACTACTTACGAGTGTGGTGGAACGACGTATAACGAAGCTGAATTC
Organism: Fibrobacter succinogenes; assembly: GCA_902767785.1. Taxonomy (GTDB): domain Bacteria; phylum Fibrobacterota; class Fibrobacteria; order Fibrobacterales; family Fibrobacteraceae; genus Fibrobacter; species Fibrobacter succinogenes_D. The sequence goes on from CACXIR010000021.1 coordinate 6,747, forward strand.
CGTTCCATGTACAACATAACGGATGTTTTTGATCCTTCTAAGGAATATATCACCTGCAGTGAAACCGGTGAGAATACTGTTACGTGCCGGGATGGCATTACTTACACGATTACAACCGATGGAAAAGGGAACAAGACGTATACCGATGGGGAAGGAACTACTCTTTCCGAAAAAGAATTTTACGAAAAATACGTGATTTTAATGGCAGCACCTCTTTATGGTATTTCGTGGTAATGACGGGGGTGTTTGGTTATGTTTCGTAAGCATTGGACAAAAATTATCCTGGCCCTGACGAGTTTCTTCTGGGCTGGCTGCGACGACTCTTCAACAGAAGCGGTTTGTCTTTATGGCCCAGACCCCAATGGGGCCTTTGGTCCTCCATCTGAAGAGCTCAGTAGTGATTCTGCTGATGAAAGTAGTTCCTCTGAAGGTGTTTCTTCCGAAAAAGCTTCATCTAGTTCGGCTGCGGAAAGTTCTAGTGCCGAAGCTCTCTCCAGTTCTTCGGAAACGGGAAAATTAGTGGCCCGTAAGGTCATCAATGTCATGAGTGATATGGAGGTAATCCCGGATACCTGTGAACCGAATCGGGAAGGGTATAATCCTGCCTATATGGCTCCTTCCCAGACTGCAGAAATTGCGTTTTCTAGCAAGATTGCAAAGATGCTTGAAAAAGAGGGTATCACCCCCGAAGCGGAAGAATGCCTAAAGGACATTATGGCCCACTTGCAGCAGCCCGTCATGGCCTATGGCGTGACTTCGGAGCTGGTTCTCGATGTCAAGTGCAAAGATGGTTCTACCTATTTCTCCAAGTCCACCTTGCGGTATGCGGAACGTTATGAGGTGACTCCGGAAGAGTTTGTTGCGATGTCCGAAGCGTGCGACAAGAAATTCGATGAGGCCACGCAGAAATTGACTGAACGGGCGGAAGCCTGTCTTGAGCCGAAGGAACAGGACATTGAAAATCAACCTTAAGAAAAAACTCGCCCTAGAAGCCTATCGCCTGTACCGCCATAACGAAATCAAGGCCCACCCGCTGACCTATTTCTTTTGGGAATGCACGCTGCGCTGTAACCTGCACTGTCTGCATTGCGGTAGCGACTGCGTGAAGGATGCCATCCCGGACATGCCCCGCGAAGATTTTTTGGGAGCTCTGGACAAGCTTACCCCACACATCGATCCGAAGCATTTTATCGTGGTGATTACCGGTGGCGAGCCCCTGATGCGCCAGGACCTAGAGGAATGTGGCCACGAAATCAAGAAGCGGGGCTACCCCTGGGGAATGGTCACCAACGGACTTGCCATGACGCCAGAGCGTTACAAGGGACTTTTGAATGCCGGGCTCCGCTCGCTTACCATCAGCCTCGACGGTCTCAAGGAAAGCCACAATCATTTCCGCGGTGCCCCCACCAGCTTTGACAACGCGCTCCGAGCCATCGACATGGCCGCTCACACCCAAGGGCTCACCTTCGATGTGATGACTTGCGTGAACAGGGAAAACTTGAAGGAACTCCCGAAGATCCTTGAAATTCTCCTGAAAGTCGGCGTGAAGCGCTGGCGTATTGCCACGGTGTTCCCCAAGGGCCGTGCCAAGGACAATCCGCTGTTCCAGCTGACCAACCAGGAATTCCGGCAGGTCTTCGACTTTATTCGTGAGGTGAAGTCCCTGAAGGTCATTAACGTGAACTATGGCTGCGAAGGGTTCCTCGGGAGCTACGAGAAGGAAGCCCGCAATTACCCGTTCTTCTGTCGTGCTGGTGTGAACGTCTCGTCGGTCCTCTGCGACGGGAGCATCTCGGCCTGCCCGAGCCTGCGTGGGGACTACATCCAGGGGAACATCTACAAGGACGACATCTGGGACGTGTGGCAGAACCGCTACCAGGTGATGCGAGATCGCAGCTGGGCCAAGATCGGCGACTGCAAGAAGTGCAAGTACTGGCGCTACTGCGAAGGCTCCAGCCTGCACCTTCGGGACGAAAAGACGAAGGAACTGGCTTATTGCCATGTCAAAAGGCTAGAAACGGCGGGTGCATAGATCCTCGCCTTCGCGAGGATGACGAGACGCAAGGGTTGGCTTACAGGGGACTGCCTGTGGCGGTTTGACCCCAAAAACAGCCGTTTTTAACCCTTTATCCCTTTACGATTTAGCTGTTTTATGCTAAATTTGGGACTCCAATAGCAACTTAAAAAGGATTACAAAATGTATTCTATTGTTGAAACAGGTGGTTTCCAGTATAAAGTCGAGCTGGGCAAGGCCTATAAGGTCCCCACTCTTGACGCCGCTGTTGGTTCCGAACTGGAGCTCAAGTCCGTTCTTCTTTTCGCAGGAAAAGAAGTGCAAATCGGCACCCCTGTCCTGAACGACGCCTCCGTGAAGGTCGAAGTCCTTGCCCACGGCAAGTATGACACCGTCATCGTGTTCAAGAAGAAGCGTCGCACCCGTTACGAACGCCGTAACGGTCATCGTCAGGGCTATACCGAGGTGCTGGTCACGGAACTTCGCTCCGGAGCAGAATCCGCAAAGGTCGATCCCAAGGTTATCGAACGCAACCGCGCTCGCGTGGCTGCCCTTGCCAAGAAGAAGGAGCAGAACAAGCCCCTTACTCGCAAGGAAAAGATCGCTCAGGGCATTGCCAAGCCGGCCAAGGTCAAGAAGAACTCTCTGCGTAAGGCTAAGGAGGCTTAATCCATGGCACATAAGAAAGGTCAAGGTTCAGTACGTAACGGCCGCGACAGTAACGCCAAATACCTTGGTGTTAAAAAGTATGCGGGCGAAATCGTCAAGGCTGGCAACGTCATCGTTCGTCAGCGCGGTTCTCACTTCCACAATGGCGTGAACGTGGGCATGGGCAAGGATTTCACCTTGTTCTCCCTGGTTGACGGCAAGGTGAAGTTCGAACGCCTCGATGCAAAGCGTCAGAAGGTCTCCGTTTATCCGGAAGAAGCCTAATTCGATTTTGTTTCGACTTTTAAGCGGCTACTCTTTGAGTAGCCGTTTTTTCTATATTGTACTTGAATGAGCTTTGATGGTTTAAAAAGCTTTTTGCGGCTTGATATAAGGCACTATGCGTTAGTGTCCCTTTGGCTGTTGTGTATTTTTGCTTTCTGTTCTTGCTCTGACGACGATGACGGCGTTGATTTTCTTTTTAACCGCGAGGCGTCGGACATTAGCGTGCTTCGTTCTTGTGCGAACAAAGATGACACCTCCGCTTGTTATCGCGTTCGCTTGCGCTATCCTATTGAGACAGATCACCTTTCCAAGATTTACATGTGGGTGGACACCACAGTTTTGAATGACACCTCCAAGGCGGTCAAGTCTACGCAGCTAGACAATGCCACGAAAGTGTTTGACTACCCCAAGGGCACCAAGGATTTGTACGATACCATCGATGTAACCTCCTATGCGGCCAAGTTTAGGGATACCCATGACAGTTTGCAAGTTGCTTTCTTTTGCGGGTATGACGACCATGGTGATCCGGGGGCGGTACAGCGCGTGTTTCTGCATTTTACCGATGACATGCCCCCTTCCCGGGTGAGCCTTTACGATTCCGTTTGGACCACTGGGGCCTTGATTGAATGGTTTAGGCCGACGGACCAGGTCGATTTTTACAAGCCCATGGAAATGTCTGGTCCTATTGTTGGGTATAATATCGTTCTCTATTCTCCAGATAAGAACGAAGACTTGAGGAATGTCAAGGTTCGTCTTTACACGCCCGATGGACAGGACGAAACGGGTGGTGTACTCTACAAGCGTCACGCCAGAATCCGTGCGAATAACGATTCTGTATGGGTGGATAACGTAGCCCATGGGGACAATGTCAAAAATTATTTGAGACTCGTGGTACTGGATGGTAAAGGGTTTGATTTTGAGGAAGATTCCCTAAATCGCTTTCGCCTAATTTTTGAGGGCCTCAAGACTCAGTCTCAATATAATATTGGCCTTTCTGCTTGGGATTCCAGTGGAAATTCATCGGGAAACGAAGGCGTCGCTACCGTGGAATCGTACCAGATGTTCATGACCACGGATGCCATTGCCCCCTTGATGCCCACAAAGCTTTATGTGCTTGAGGATACACTCTTTCCAGGACTAGCCAGGCTCGATAGCAATAATCGCTTGCGGATTTTCTGGAATAGGAGTCTTGATCCTTTGAACAAGAATCACGGTATCAAGGTAGACACCATGTTGTGGGTGCCGGACACGTGTGGTTTTAAGTTTTGCTTTGATACGGTCGCTACTTATGTGGTAGATTGGTACGATAAGGACAAGAAAAATTGGATTACCTATGACAACGTCGGGGGATCTGGTCGATACTCTACGCTATACACTAGAAGTGCAGATACTATGAAAGTTTCTGCCTATGGTTCCTTTGTAACCGATACCATTCGCTGGGTTTCTCCTGGGGATACGTTGATATTGCGGATTCGATCTAAAGACAAATCGGGCTTTTATTCTGCAGCTCTTATAGATACCATTGCGATCTCGCCGGGGATTTTGGCCAGCAAAATCCACTGTCCGGATGGGTTCTTGGCTGTGTCCGTTACCAATGATTCTCTATTCTGCATGGAACGCTTTGAACATCAGGATGATTCGGGAAAATTTGTGAACAATGTGCTGTATTCCGAAGCGCTGGCCCAGTGCGAGGCCATTTCTGCTAGCGGGTTCAAGGTGAGCTTGTGCAATGAGCGTGACTGGGAACGGGTTTGCCTTTATGATGGTACATTGGCTTACGGCGTGTTGGAAGAAGAAGAGGTGGATGCTACCGAGTATTTGTTCAGCTATTGCAATGTGGCTACTAATGACTCTGCTTCTGCAAACGACATAAGCAAGCGTAATCCACGTTGCGTGAATCCCACGGGTGTCAGGGATTTCCCGGGACAGCTTCAGGAGTGGGCAAGGGGTAGGTCCGATGATTCTGCCGCGGTGGTGAAAGGTGGAAGCTACAAGGTGTTTAATGGTTTGGATCGGGAGTCCATTTCTTATTGTACCAACCGTTCTTTCCCTTACTTTACTCGCCTGGCATATGTAAAGGATTCTGTGTTCCTGTATCGCGAGGGTGCCAAGGTAGACACCGTTTACGTAGCGGATACCACCAGGACGCTGTATAGGCTTTTACGGACAAAGGATTTCAAGGATTCCCTGCAGTTCTTTAAAGTGCAGGATACCACGGGGACCACCATTGGTATGGATTATGCTTTGTATTCCGAATATAAGAGTGGCGGCTCGAAGTGGCTTGAAACGATAGGAAATGGACTAAAGTATGTTCCGGACCATATCGAGGTGGTGTTCCTTACGGGCAAAACGGTTCCATACCGTGCCGCTTCTGCATTCTACAAGTCTCCTGTTATCGGATTCCGTTGTTGTGCCTATCCGGAGTAGCACGCTGTGAATTACCTTGGTATTGATTATGGTGAACACAGGGTAGGGATTGCCTTCGGGGATTCCGACTTGTGCATGGCGTTCCCCAGGGAAACCATCGACTGCAAGACGACCAATCTTTTTGAACGCTTGGACCAACTGGTCAAGCAGAACAAAATAGACGAGTTTGTGGTGGGAATGCCTTATCACCCCGATGGCCGCAAGGATGGCAAGAATGTGGTGGTGGAGGCTTTTGTAAAGGACTTGGCGCTGCGTTTCCCGGGCATGAAAATCCACACTCAAGACGAATCCTATTCCAGCGTGCAGGCCCAGGAACAGACCGCTCACTGGAGCGTCAAGAAAAAGAAGGCTAACAAGGCCGTTATTGACTGTGCTGCTGCAGCGATTATTTTACAGCGCTGGTTCGATGGCCGCTAGGGTTCGATCCATCCGCCGTTTTCATTTACAAAACGGTAAAACTGCTTTGGGGATGCGGTAATCTTGCAGATGGCGGTAATCCTGCTGAATTGCCCTCTTTTAAGACGCCGCAAGAGCGAAATCAGCAGCCCTACGCTGTAGCCCGGTTTGGACCACCTGAATTTTTTTGCAAAAGCGATGCGGTTTCTGACCATGAGGCAATCCACAAAGAATGGCGTTCGTCCCTTCCCGTTTTCGCTCCCCGTAGAAGAACCTATGTCATGCTTGATGATGCTGTTGGGAGCAACGGCCAATGAAAAACCGTTCTGTACAGCCCTGTGACAGTAATCGTTTTCTTCGTAATACAGAAAGTAATCTTCTGAAAGGAGTCCTGTTTTTTCTAGGCAGCGGTGGGAAATGAGGAACGAAGATCCTTCGATGTAATCGAAATCTGTATCTTGAGGATTTCTGATTCTGGAAACACTTGCAAAAAGGGTGTGTGTTTTTCCGGCTCCGCCAGAGAATTCTCCGTCTGGAGTATAAATTGCTGAACCGGTAACCCCTGCACCGGTTTCCTTTGCTTTTAGGGTCAATTCCTTTAGCGCATCCTTTTCGGGAATGGTATCGTTGTTTAAAAGCCAAATGTCATAGGATGCGTTGGCCGACTGGACTAGGCGGATTCCCTGGTTGCATGCTGCGGCAAAGCCCCTGTTTTCTGAATTGAATATGAAATCGGTTTTAAACTGGTATTGACTGCTTAAGAGTTGAGACCTGGATTGTTCGGTACTGCTATTGTCAACCACAATGACCCAGTCGGGCTGCACGCTCATGGATTCGAGCGCTTGCAAGCACTGGTTGGTCTTTTCCGTTTGTTTGAAGTTGACAAGGACTGCGCAAATCATCTTTTGTTTAAAATAAAAAAAATAGTTATCTTTAGACCATGGCCGAAGGGAAAAAAGTTCTTATTGTTTGCGATAAAAATCCATGTACCAGTTTTGGACGCTTGGCTCTGGATTTTGCCGCATCCCTTTCCATGGCTGGTTTCTCTGCTAGGAACCTTTGGCTTGTCACCCCGCGTTTTTTCCCAGAGGGGTCACCTGCAGGTGAAGGGGACATGGTTATACCTGCAAGGAATTTGTATACGGGTTTCTTTTGTTTCAAAAATCCACTTAAGAGGTTGCTTAAAAAAGAAAGACCGGACGTGGTTATTTTTATTCGCCCGGAATTAGGCTTTTTGGTGCCTGTGGCTCGCAAGGCACTGCCCCTGGCACACTTGGTGACAATGGTACATGATACCTTTGCAGAAACTCTTTATCCCCAAAGCTTGAAGTTTGCTTTATTGAAAAAGTTCTTTGTTTCTCCTGTTGTTCTTTCCCATAGTTTTATTTACAATTCCAAATACACCAAGGGAGAGGCACAACGTTACTACGGCAAAGAAATGCCATTGTCTGCGGTAGTCGGCTGCCCTGTCCGGCGAAATGTTTTTTATACTGCGGAGAAAAAGCCTCTACAAGACAGGTTGACTTTTTGGAAAGAACATGGAATTGACGGTTTCCGGGGTGTTTGCTTGAACGTGAGCCTAGATGAGCCTCGGAAAAATTTGAAGACGTTCTTTAAGGCAGCAGGCCTTTGTCCCGATGTAGCTTTTGTACGTGTGGGACGATTGCGGAAGGAGACCAGCAAACAACTGGACACCATGGGGCTGAAAAACGTTTTCCACTTCCAGAACATTCCTGACGGTTTGCTGGTGGATTTTTACAGGAATGCAGATTTAATGCTTTATCCCTCTTTCCTGGAGGGTTTCGGGTTGCCGCCTATAGAGGCTATTGCCTGCGGAACTCCGGCAGTGGCGGCAGAAACTAGCGCCATCGCAGAGAACCTGAAGGGCGTTGTGCCGTTGCTAAAAGATCCCGAAGATGCAGAAGGGTATGTGGCGGTTTTGAACCGCGTTCTGTCTGGCGAGAACGTCATTGATCCGGCTGCAGCCAAGGCTCTGCTGGACCTTTGCTCCCTGGAGTCTTTTGCAGAACGTCTTTCCGGATTTTTAAAGTCGGTTTTCTAAAAGAAGTAAATCGCTTTACTCCCACGGCGACTGCGCTATGCTCGTCGCGTGTTCGTGCGGCTCGGTCATAATAAAGCAAGCTTTTTATGACTCTCGCTTTACTCCCACTCAATGGTTCCGGGGGGCTTGTGGGTCACGTCATACCACAGGCTTCCGGCACCTTCCGCCTCGAACTTGCGCCAGAGTCCGGCCAGCATTCCCTGGTCGATTTCGGCGAAGTTCGCGGTCATGGCTTCGGTGGAGTTCACCGGGCGCATCACGACGCAGGGCTTGTTAGCCGTGCGGAGCGGCACGAGCACGACCGGCATCTGCCAAATCTTTTCGTACAGGTCGTTTGCCTGCAGGAATTCGGTGCAGATGTTGTCGAACTTGCGGAGCGTATCGAAGTTGACCCGGGTGGCGAACTGTTCCACAAGTTTCGGGTCTTCGTCAGCGACGCTGCCAATCTGGTAGATGACGCGGTTGACAGCCTTGAAGCGATTGGCCAGCTCGGTGGAGAACTTTTCGCAGTCCTTCCAGCTTAAGCCGGTCGTGGTGATTAGGAACGGCTGTGCGTAGGTGCGGCCATCGCCCTGGACGCCCACGCTCTTGATGGGGAGCAGGCGGCCTGCAATGTTGTTTGCCTTCAGGTAGTCGGCGAGGGATTGGCCGGCAGTGTCGCGAACGTCTTCGAACTTCACCATGTCGCTGGTGAGTACGCCGTCGCTGCAGAGCAGACGAACGCCGAGACCCGGACCCGGGAACGGATGACGCCACACCAGGTTGTGGGGGATGCCCAGTTCTTCACCGAGAGCGCGGACTTCGTCCTTGTACAGGTCGGCGAGGGGTTCCAGCACCAGACCCTTTTCCATGAGGTCGAGGACTTCTTGCACGCGGTTATGGTGTGTCTTGATTTTGTCGGCGTTCTTGGTGCCGCCGCTTTCAATGGTATCGGGGTAGATGGTGCCTTGGGCCATCATCCACTGGTTGGGATCGAGGTTGAGCTTCGCCATTTCCTCGTCTTTCACCGTCAGGAATTCCTTGCCGATGATGCCGCGCTTGGTTTCCGGTGCGGTCACTCCGGCCAATTTAGCGAGGAAGTGTTCGCTTGCGTCGCGGACCTTGAGGTTGTTCATCCCCTCGGCCTTCAAAAATTCCATAATCTTCTGGGATTCGCCCAGGCGCATCATGCCGTTATCAACATGTAGGCCGAGAACCTTTTCGGGGCCCAGCACGCGGTTCAAAAGCACGAATGCCACGGTGGAGTCCACGCCGCCGGAGACGAGCAGGAACACCTTGCGGTCCTTGACCTGGTCCTTGATCCTCTGCGTGATGAGCGGCAGGTAGCTCTTCATGTTCCAAGTCTTCTTGGCACCTGTGAAGTCGACGAAGTTTTCAAGGAGCTTCATGCCGAACTTGCTGTGGGTAACTTCGGGGTGGAACTGGATGCCGAAAATCTGGCGTTCGGGCTTGTCGCTGTCGAAGGCGACGGCGGCGATTTCGCAGTCCTTGGTGCTGGCCACAATCTTGTAGCCCTCGGGAAGCTTCGTGACCTGGTCGCCGTGGCTCATCCACATGGGGGAGGCTTTCGGAAGGTCCTTCAGAATCGGGCACTTTTCGTCGCCCACAATAAGGTCGGCGATGCCGTATTCTTTCACCTTGCCCGGTTCCACGTGACCGCCCAGCTGTTGGGCGATAAGCTGGTGACCATAGCAGATGCCCAGCTTTGGCACCGGGAGGTTCAAAATTTCGGGATTGTATTCCGGGGCGTCAGCCGCATAAACGCTGGAGGGGCCGCCACTGTAAATGATACCCTTCACGCCTTCCAGTTCAGAAACTGGAGCGGCAGGGGAATGGATTTCGGTAAACACGCCCAGACGGCGTACGCGGTTAGCAATCAAGTGGGCGTATTGCCCGCCAAAGTCCAAAACGGCAATGGTATCGACATTCTTCATACAGGTTCAAAGATAGAAAAATGGGTCCTATTGCGGTGGCCATGGGGCCTGTGCCAGTTCTTTCTCGCGGGCTTCCGTGGCGGTGCGTCGTTTATGCCAGATTTCCAGCTGCTCCTTAAACGCGGCACGGAGCCGTTCCATGCCGATGTTTTCGCGAGCGCTAATCTGGATGGCCTCCGGATAGTTCTGAAGCAGTTCTGTTCGGCGCGCCTCGTCGCAGATTTCGGCCTTATTGAACACGCGAATGCGGGGGGTGTTCTTGTCTATGATGCCCTCCAGCGTATGGTGGGTCACCTCCAGGTGGTCGCGGTAGTCCGGCGCGCTGCCGTCTACGACCTCCAAAATGCAGTCGGCATGTGCCGCTACTCCCAAGGTGCTCTTGAAGGTTTCGATCAGGTTGTGGGGGAGTTTGCGGATAAACCCTACGGTATCGGACAAGATGATGTTCTCGCCGTCCAGGTACAGCTTGCGGGTAGTGCTGTCCAAGGTGGCGAACAACTTGTCTTCTACATAAACGTCGGCACCGGTCAGGCGGTTGGTAAGGGTGGACTTGCCTGCGTTGGTATAGCCCACAATTCCCACTTGGAAAATGTCGTTGCGGTTTTCGGCCTGGCTTTCCCTGGCTTCCTCGATTTTGGCCAGTTTCTTTTTCAGTTCCTGGATCCGCTTGCGAATCATGCGGCGGTCTGTTTCCAGCTGGGTTTCGCCAGGACCCTTGGTTCCAATTCCCCCGTTGTGCTGGCGGCAAAGGTGGGTCCAGGCACGGGTAAGGCGGGGCATCATGTACTGGAGCTGTGCTACTTCCACCATAAGGCGGCTTTCTGCCGTTACGGCGTGTTTTGCGAAAATGTCCAAGATGAGCCCTGTTCGGTCAAGCACCTTGATTCCTGGCATCCGTTGTTCCAGATTCCTTACCTGGGAACCCGAAAGGTCGTCGTCAAAGACTACCATCTTGGCGTTTAAGGCTTCCAGGGCGTGCTTGACTTCGTTGACTTTGCCTTCGCCAATCAACGTGGCGGGGCTAAAATTTTGAACCCGTTGCAAAAAACTCTGCACCACCTCTGCACCTGCAGTTTCGGCAAGGCGGCCCAGTTCAGCCAATTGTTCATTTGCCATCCAGTTGCGAACCTTGGGTGTGGAAATCCCCACCAAAATACAGCGTTCCTTCTCGTTCTTGGTGACGGCGGTTGGCTCTTTCATGCCTTATCCTTGGCAGGCTCGTTTTCTTGGCTATTGCAATCTGTTTTGCTGGCATCGCTTTCTACACCGCTGACTTTCAAGAACCAGTAGTCTTCGCTGTTGATGCTGCTTGCATTAAGGATAGGGTCGTTGTCTGGGTCAATCATAGGTGAGAATATAACTTATTTGAAAACAAAAATCCTCGGAACGTTCGTTCCGAGGAGGGTGTTGGGGGGGTGTATTAGAAATCTTTTACTTGATTACGCGTACGCCATGCATTTCGCCAGTGGCCCTGGAGCGGAGGTAGTAAATGCCAGAGGTCTTGATAGCAGGGCTGTTCTTGAGCGTTTCCACGGCCGTTTGTGCAGACCTGGCACTGATGTGGCCCAAGCGTTCGCCGCGGATGCTTATAATGTCGTATTCGGCGTCCACATTATGACCCAAGCGGATGGTCTTGAATAGAGCTTGCTTTGTTCCATTAGGATCATTGGCCTTGGCAATGGAATCTTCCTTGGCAATCACCTCGGGAGGAGCAATGTTCTCGAATACGATGTAGTCCAGATTGAACCATCCTCTCACAGATTCTACCTTCAAGATGTGCATACCTGTAGAAACGCTGTCCACCTTTCCTCCAATTTCTTGGTAGGTATCCCAGGAATCTTCGCCCGTTTTGGGGACGAACATTTCGTCTGTAATAGGAACGTCGTCTACATAGAGCCTAAAACTAGAGCTGTCGTTAGCCGAAGAGACGCCGGCTTTGATGGTGTAGGGGCCCTTACGCTTGAACACAACGGTGTATTCCACCCAGTCGCCTGGCTCCGTGTAACCGATAACTAAGCCCTTCATGTCGGGACCACCTACATAAATATCCACGGCTTCGTCCATACGGAAATTTGCATCGCCTTTGTTGTCGTCACTGCCATCACTGTAGGAGTCGTTGCCAAAGCCGATACCGGGCTTGTCATAATGTTCTGCCTGGATCGTGTCATTTATGTCGATGACGATTGCAGTTCCATTGTAGGGTTCCTGTTTCTTTTCATCAGAATAGTTGATTTCTGAAGTTGAGACGGTAACTCCATCGCATTGGCCCTTGTTGAGGTTGTCTTTGAAATACTGCCTTAGCCAGGTCATAGCGGCACGGTCTGTTCCGTCGCTGTTCATGATACCTGTATTTTTGCGCCAAGTGGATCCGTTGATGTATCCCCAAATGGTGATACCTGCAATCCATGGCGTTTCCCACAAGAATGGAATCTGGTTTGCAATGATGTTCTTCTGCCTTTGGTCATCTGCCTCGCCAATGTCGTATTCGGTAATGTAGAGAGGAATCTTGACGGCATCATGCACTTCTGTCAGCACCTTTGCAAAGCTGGATGCATCCGGAAAATCACCGGCATCATGGGCCTGCTGACCATAGGCGTCCACGGGAGCGCCGTTCTTGATGATGGTCTGGACCAGCTCTATGCCCTCATTTTTCTGCCAATGAAGCGTATTGTAGTCGTTATAGATAAGCACAGCCTTGGGCCAGCGTTCACGGGCCATCTTGAAGGCGGTAGTGATAAAGTCGTATTGGTGCTTGCCATTCACCACGCGGTCGCCACCCAGGGCTTCGATGATGTAGGAACCACCGCAGCTCGCATCGTCTGTGCTGACGCCTTCAGCACCACCTGCGGGCAGCTGGTAACCGGAGTGGTAGTTGTTGCCGGACCAAATGGCTTCGTTCACCACGTCGATGTATTCCAGGTCGGGGAATTTTGCAGCAACGGCGTCGAACCATTCCGTAATATACTGTTTGGTTTTTTCTACAGTAATGCTCGGGTTTTTCTTTTTGCAGAGGAACTGCGGGTACTGGGAACCCCAAACCAGTGCGTGGAACTTGAAGTGACGGCCAGGTTTTTCCTTTGCCCACTTGTAGGCACCTTCGCACTTGTCGTAGTTGTCCCAGGCAAACTTGCTGGTGCCGGAGTTTCCATTGGAAAGGCTGTGGATAGAACCCCACTTACAGCCGTTTTCGGCGGTAATCTGGTTCCAGTAGTCGCCCATGTCGCCACGGACCTGGCCACCTGTGGTGATGTTTCCGAGGAACTTTACACCGCCATCGGCTAGTGCGGCGTTAGCCACCGAAACTAGCCCGGCCATGGCAAAAAGCGCAAGTGCTTTAGAAAAATTCATAATGTATCCCCCTTTGTTTTTTTCAAATCTACCTAGAAAAGGGGGGCTTACCCATTCCAAATTGGAATAATCCGTTGACAATTTATCCATGGGCTTGTTTTTACGCAAAAAATGCCTTTTTTGGGCTAAAAACGGCAAATATGAAGAAAAATTTACAACTGGCTGCAACGATTTTTATATATATTGCGTGTAGGATTATGGGGCTTTGGGTGTGCTAAAACGCAAAAAAGGAGCCTCTATGCTGAATTTCAGCCATCGGAGCATCGCCTTGGGTGTCGCGCTGCTCGGCCTGTCATTTACAGCCCCCTCTTTCGGGTGGAGCATCTCTGGAACAGTCAAAAGCACTACGGGTCAGCCGCTCGCCGGTGTGGAAATAGGAGCTTCCAATGTTTCTATCGCTCCGGCATATACGGCGGACGACGGATCGTTTAGCATTGTCGATGGTGTTGCTGCCGTTGGCGATGTTACGTCTCTTGGCGGTATTCGGAATGTTAGCGTGTCGGCAACCGTCATGGACAATGTGTTGTATCTTGAGAACGTGAATGCTCGTTCTCTCAAGGTATCCATGATGGATGCATTGGGCAAGGTGGTTTTCCAGCAATCATTCCAGCAGGTTCATGGAAACTTCTCGCTGAAACTAAAGGCAAAATC
>CACXIR010000022.1 GCA_902767785.1 Fibrobacter succinogenes
GCCGAGGTGAAGGGGGATGCTTCGTATATGGCAGTGTTCCGCAAGGTGGCCATTGTGATTCCTTCCAGCAGTTCTGCAGAAGTATCCAGCAGCTCTGTTGAACAGTCCAGCAGTTCTGTTGAAGTGTCCAGCAGTTCTGCTGAAGAGTCCAGCAGCTCCGAGGAGCAGTCTTCCTCTAGCGAAGAGGTTGTGGAATCCAGCAGTTCTGTTGAAGTGTCCAGCAGTTCTGTCGAGGTGTCCAGCAGTTCTGCTGAAGAGTCCAGCAGCTCCGAAGAAAGTTCCAGCAGCGAGGAAGAATCCTCCAGTTCACAGGAAAGCCCCTGTATCGCCTTTGTGAACGGTGTTGGAGGCTATGCAGAACACTGCTATAATTCGGGCTTGAACAATATGGAAGCGGAAAAGTGCTACACCCTGGCTCCGTCCCGTGCAGGGAATCTGTCGTGGATGAGCGCCGATGCTTCGAACAGCGAATGGTGGGTGGAAACATCCTGCTATGATTTCGTTCCGCCCAGCTCCAGTTCCACCACAGTTGCCGAGCTTAGCAGTTCCAGCTTTACGGATCCTTCGGATGGCATCGGTTCAAGTTCGGCTACAGCTTGGGTTCTCAACACATCTAGTGCAGCAGGTACCGATGCTTTGACAGTGGGTACGCTGTCATTGCTCAAGGTTTCCTTCGTCCGCAATGTGTTGGAAATTTACGTTCCCGGCGAATCTATGGTCCGTGTTCAGGTCTTTGACATGCTTGGTCATGCCATCCAGTCGTTCAGCGATAAGGTGGCTGGTTCCCGTAGCTTTGACCTAGGGCGGTTGCCGCAGGGAACCTACCTGGTACGTGTAGCCGGCGGAAGCACCGTGAAAACGGCCAGGGTTACAGTTAAGTAGTGAGTTTTCAAAAGAAACGCTCCGTTTTGGGGCGTTTTTTCTTTTTTTTGAAGCTATTTTTGCATAAATTTGCATATTTGCATAAAATGGCTGCCAAAAGGTATAGGGAATATCTATATTTGGTGCATGGATTTTTCTAAAGGCGTTAAAGACGGCCTCCCCATAGGTTTGGGCTATTTTGCGGTTTCGTTCTCTTTTGGCATAGCCGGTTCCAAGTTTTTCTCGTGGCCGCTGGTCACCCTCATCTCCATGACCAACCTGACTTCGGCGGGGCAGTTTGCGGGCTTGCAGATTATGGCGGATGCTGCCGGAACGTTTATCGAGATGGCCATTGCCACCTTCTTTATCAACTTGCGCTATAGCCTTATGGCCATATCCCTTTCGCAAAAAGTGGCTCCCAATTTTGGGACCTTCAAGCGCTTGCTTTTGGCAACGGGAATTACCGACGAGATTTACGCACTTGCGGTAAGCCAGACATCTCCCGTGACGGCACGGTATTTTGCAGGACTCATGGTGTTGCCCTACATCGGGTGGTCTTCGGGAACCTTGTGCGGAGCCGTTTGTGGAGAAATCCTCCCGGCGGTAGTGACTAATGCCTTGGGTGTGGCCCTTTATGGCATGTTCGTGGCAATCGTTGTCCCGCAAATGAAGGCCTCCCGGCCCACACTTGTTGCGGTGCTTATCGCTATCGCCTGCAGTTTCGCTTTCAAGTTCGTTCCTGCCCTGAGCGGCGTGACGGTGGGCTTTGCCATTATCATTTGTGCCCTGGTGGCATCCCTTTTAGGTGCTGCCTTTTTCCCCATAAAAGACGAACCTAAAGACAGTTCTGAACAAGGGGAGGCTGCATGAGCTTGAGAGATTATCTGGTTTTTTTGGCGGTGATGGCGGGCGTTACCTACTTGCTGCGCGCTGTTCCCTTTGTTCTGCTCAAGGGGAAAATCAAGAGCCGTTTCTGGCGATCGTTCTTGGCTTATGTTCCCTACACGGTACTTGCCGCCATGACTGTTCCCGCTATCTTTTATTCCACCGAAAGTAAAGCATCGGGCGCGTGCGCCCTTGTGACGGCAGTGGTCGCCTCCCTTTGCAGACTGGGCTTGGTGGGCGTTGCAGTGGTGGCTTGCTGCACGGTACTCTGCATAGACGGCCTTTTGCCAATGTTCTTTTAATTGCTACATTGTAGCACCATGGAATTCGGGCGTTTTGAAGCGTTAATAGAAAAGTTCCCCCATGTGCAAATCTTTAGCACCGATGGTGCAGATTTGGACAGGGTCATTACCCATTTCTTGAACCAGCGGAAAAATGTTTCCACCATGTCGGAAACTATCCAGCGAAAGATCCAGCAGGCACTGGCTCCCTTCTGGCAGCAACGTTTTATCAGCCTTCATGATTCGGATGCCCCGCTGGTAAAAAATTTGCTTTTGAACAAGAAGTTCTTTTTGCAGACGGATCGCTATATCGATGATATGGCGTGGCCTGTCACGGACCCTTCCAAGCTGGAAGAGGCCATGGGAATAGCAGACCTGCCAGAGGACATTCTGGAACGCAAGTTGCTGAGCCTCTCTAATGGGGAGTTACGTCGCGTGCTGCTGGCCCGCATGTGGATGGAAAATCCGGAGTGGATTTACTTTAACGATTTGTTTGGCGGCCTGGATCCGGAGTACCGTGCCCACCTGGCTGGCTGCGTGGCAAGCCTTGCCAAGCGGGAAAGCCTCAACGTGGTAGTGCGCCTTGCCCGCGAAGACGAATTGCTGCCGGAAATCCCTGCCTTTGTGTTCGAGAACAAGGTGTTTCGCGAATACGCAGGAAGGTTGCCAGATACGGCAGTATTGCCCAAGTTCCGCAAGGCCGACCTGAAGGATTATGAAATTGTGAATTTGCGGCATTCACACCAACCTGATTCGCAATTCTCTGAACCGCTTTTCGACCTCAAGAACATCAACATTCGTTTTGGCGAAACCACGGTCATCAAGAATCTGAATTGGTCCGTGCACAAGGGCGAACATTGGGTGGTCATGGGGGAGAATGGTGCCGGCAAGAGTACCCTCCTTGGGCTTTTGACCGCAGACCACCCGCAGATTTACAACAACGACATTACCCTTTTGGGGGAACGCCCCGGCCATGGACTCAATATTTGGGACCACAAGGCAAAATTGGGATTCTTCTCGCCGGAACTGGCACTCCAGTACCGCGAGGACCTGGACCTTTTGGAAGTCTTGTGCACAGGCTTTACTGCGAACCTTTGCAAGGCGGACAATACCACCTGGGAAGAGCGGGCCAAGGCCAAGGAGTGGCTGAACTATTTGGGCTTTGAAGATGTCCACCAGCACTTCCGTTCCCTGTCGCCCATCGACAAGCGGGTGGTGCTTATGGCCCGTGCCGCTATCCGTCCGCCCCAGGTGCTGCTGCTGGATGAACCTACCCAGGGCTTGCAAGGGGAATACCGGGATAAAATTTTTAACTTGTTGCAGTTACTGTCAACGGAAACCACCATCATCCTGGTGAGCCACTACGAAGAGGAATGGCCCCCTTGCATGACCCACTTGCTCCGCATGCCGCGTTTTTCCTAGAAGAGTAAAAAATGCTCCTTAACGAACAAAATATTCTAAACGCCCTCAGGGCGGTGCAGGATCCGGACCTGCATAAAAACATTGTGGAACTGAACTTTGTCCAGAACCTGAAAATAGAGAGGGATAAGGTCAGTCTTGATTTGCGCCTTACCACTCCCGCCTGCCCCATTCGGGACCGGTTCAAGGACCAGTGCGTTTCTATTATCAAGGGCATGGGTGCCTCCGAGGTGGAGGTGACCTTGACTTCTTCCGAGGGCCGCGTGGGCGATGCCCCGGAAAAGCCCAAGGTGTCGTTCTTGGGAGAGGTGGCCCACATTGTGGGCGTGGCCTCGGGCAAGGGCGGTGTGGGCAAGTCTACAGTGACAGCCAACCTGGCTATGGCACTTAGCCTTTCTGGCGCCCGTGTGGGAATTCTGGATGCAGACATTTATGGACCGAGTATGGGCCTTATGTTTGGAATAGACAAGGCTCCCCAGGTTTTCGAAGACAATACCGTTGCCCCGGTAGAGGCCAAGGGCGGAATCAGCATTGTCTCTATGTGCATGTTCGCGGATAGCGACAAGGCTACCATTTGGCGTGGCCCCATGGCAAGCCAGATGATCCAGCATTTTTTGAACCGCGTTCGTTGGGGAAAGCTGGACTACCTGCTGGTGGATTTTCCTCCGGGAACAGGCGACATCCAGTTGACCCTCACCCAGAACTGCCCCATGGCGGGAGCCGTGGTGGTGACCACCCCGCAAGAAGTGGCCCTTGCCGACTGCCGTAAGGGGCTAGCCATGTTCGACTCGGTTGGGGTCCCTGTGGTGGGCATCGTGGAAAACATGAGTTATTTTGTATGTGATGGTTGTGGCAAGGCCCACCACATCTTTAGGGAAGGCGGTGGAGAACGCATTGCCAAGAGCCTGGCAGTGCCTCTGATTGCCAAGATTCCGCTAGAACCGGCTGTTGCGGATTGTGGCGACTTGGGTACGCCTGCGGTGCTGCGCCACCCCAATTCCCTTTCGGCCAAGGCCTTTATGGAAGCCGCAGACCAAATGGTGAGGACCATTGCGGTGTTCGATCACGAAGGTGCGGGCGTCTTGAAAAATTTCAACTACGAATTTGAAAAACTTCCCGAGGAGGATGCCTAATGCTTCAGCCCAAAAAAGTTTTTAGGACTCCAGAAGGGAAATTGGGTTTTGAATGGAACGACGGTTCCAGGTCCGCCTTTAGCCCCAGGCAGTTGCGTTTGGCATGCCCTTGCGCCTTGTGCGTAGATGAACATACCGGCGAAAAACTTTTGGACCCGTCTACGGTTCCCGAAAGCGTCAAGGTTCTTCAGGTGCAATCTGTGGGCCGCTACGCTGTGGGCATCTCTTTTGACGACGGCCACCGTTCGGGAATTTACCCCTACGATAAATTGATGGAATTGACGAAAAAGGCGTAAAAAACAATATTTACACCGAATATTGCGGAATTTGGTATGAGTGATTTTAACGAAGCCCTCTATTTTCGGGATCTGAATCGTTACCCGACTCTTTCTCAGCAAGAGGAAGAGGCCTTGCTGACGATTATCAGGACCGGGGAAACTGAGGAAATTCGCAAATCCGCTCTGCAACGCCTGATTCGGGGGAACCTCCGTTTTGTGGTGTCTGTGGCCCGCAAGTACCAGGGGCGTGGTCTTGCCCTGTTGGACTTGATCAACGAGGGCAACATTGGGCTTTACAAGGCGGCAAAACGCTTTGACATGGGCAAAGACGTCAAGTTCATCTCCTATGCGGTGTGGTGGATCCGCCAGTCTATCCAGAAGGCCCTTTTCGAGCAGGTGGGTTCTGTCCGCATCCCTCCCAATAAGCTTGCCCTGGTAAACCGCTTTAAGCGGGCCTTGATGCTCAATGGTGGCGATTACGCCAAGACTATCGCCATGGAGGAGTTTGCTCCCTTCGAAAGGGACATTATCGAGGTCATGGAAAAGATTGTGGACATCTCTCTGGATGCTCCCATCGGAGACGATGGCAGCAGTTCCGGCGCGGATTCTGTAAGCACCTTGATGGATGTGCTGGGAACAGATGGCGGTCAAGAAGAAGACATGGAGCGTGAAGAACGCCGCAAGCTCATTGACGAGACTTTGTCGTCACTTCCGCATCGCGAAGAAGAAATCCTCAAGATGTTCTACGGTTTGGATACCGTGGAAGACACCACCCTCAAAGACATTGGCGAAGATTTGTGCCTGAGTCGCGAAAGGGTCCGCCAGATCAAGAACAAGACCCTCCGCCGACTGCAGAAGAGCAAGGAACACAAAGAAAAACTCTCCGACTTCCTGGAGGATTGATGGGTTCCGCTTCCGAAACATCCCGAAAGGCGGCATACCTCTTTTTAATCTTGTGCTGCGTGGCCGTTTTGGGCTACGGGGGCTATTCCCTTTACGTGAACATGGCTCCGGCAAAGGTTGCCATTCCCGAAGTCCCGTATGGAATCAAGTCTGGCACCGAGATTCTGGTGGGTGACGCTCCCGATTTCCGCAAGGAGCTTGCGGCTTTGCCTCTTCAGACTCAAGGCGAATTCCGCCGTGCGACGGACTTGGTTCGCAATGGTGCTGTTGCGCAGGCCAACGAGATTTTCAACGCCGTTTCCCTTTTGTATCCGGATTTGGTCCTGGCTCTTTGGAACGAAGCCAATACCTTGTTCGAAATGGATTCTTTGACGGACTTGGAAAAGAATCGCTTGAACCTGATTATCGGAAAGTTGCAGGGAAAGTATCCTGGTTCGGGACTTTCCAGCTACCTGGAAAGCCGCAAGGTGTATAAAGACAACAAGACTGTTTCTTTGGAGATGGCCAAGTTAGCGGTGGACAAGGCCCCCGCTTTGTTCGAGGCCCGCTTGTGGTATGCCAGGCTCTTGCGTGAAAACAACCGCATGGCCCAGGCCATGGAGGAATCTCGCGTTGCCATAAGCCTTTCTGCAGGGGATGCTCCCCAGGCTTTTGATTTGCTGGCGAACCTGTTCCACGACCAGGGCGAGTTGGACAGCTGCTCGTCGCTGTTGGATTACGGCTTGAGCCAGTTCCCCATGGATGGGGAACTGATGCTGTTGCGCGGCTACCTGCTGGAATACCAGGGTCGATACGACGAGGCGGAAAAGACTTACCAAAGGCTTTTGGCCCTGAGGCCGGATTTTGACAAGGCTTCCGTTGCGCTTGCTACCGTGGGCGAAAAAACGGCACCCGGTGCCGGGGGCGTAAAAATTTCCCCAATGGATAGGATGCAGCTGGCATGGGAGATCTTGGAACCCCTTGTGGAAAAGTATCCAGAGAACCTCCCTTTGCGCGAGGCGCTGGGCTTGGCTTACCTGAAGGGACGCGACTATGACCGGGCTCGCAACCAGTTCCGTGAAATCCAGAATCGGGATCCCGAATACCCTGACATAGCTCAGCGCATACAGGAATGCAATGTGGTACGACCCACGCTGCCTCAGCCAAAGAGCGGATTGGCGGCAGACTTGAATCGTGCTGTGGACAGCTTGCGTGAAACCATGGCTCCTGCCTCTACCCATGACTTTTCTACCATGTTGGGCCATTACCTTGTTCGCTATGGTGCCACGCCGGCGGAATTTTTCAAGAAGTACGCCATTACCAACTTTAGGCCCGTGCGTAAAAACGTTTGGCAAGAGTCTTTTTACGAGGCTCCCTACAAGCATACCTACACGGTGGTTTTTGATTCCCTGAACCACTTTAGGGAAGTGCATGTGACGGTGTACGATTCTTCTACGGCTTCTAACCACTTGGGACTTGCTCCCGAGATTTTCACCCGTTTGCTCAAGCAGAATTCCCGTATTTCGGGTATTGGCAATAGTACTGGGGAAACGGATTGCGGCGATGGAGTGGTCATTGACGCCGCCGTCTGGGAAACTCAGGACAACTTTGAAATCCTGGCGAGAATTGTAGGGAAGCCCACCGAAGTTCGCATGGTGCGTTTTGACAAGGCGGTACTTCCGCCTGGAGTCAAGCTTTGCGACTACGTAGGTTACCTGAACGAGTTCTGATAATTCGCAATTACTCTCGCATCGTCTATTTTTGTATCTTTACTCCCATGTTCCGGTTCCGCTACATGGCGCTGCTTTTGCTTGCCTTCGCTCTCGAGGGTTGTACCTGCTGTGCCTACTTGAACCATATGTTCAATGCGGAACGTCTGTATGACGAGGCCGGCGAACTTAGGCAAGCTCGCCTTGACAGCGTCCCCGACGAGACTGCCTCTAGCCCAGGCTTAGAAGAGCGGCAAAAATACGACAAGGTTATTGAGAAGGGATCCCGCGTGCTAGAACGCTTTCCCAAAAACCGCAAGCGTACAGCCGAGGCCGTGTTCCTTATTGGCGAATCGTTCCGTCATAAGGGGGAATGGGGCAAGGCCATTGTAAAGTACGACGAATACGAGCGGTATTTTGCGGATTACGACTCCATGCGGGCGGTGGAATACCAGCGGGCCTACTGCCTGTACCGCAATCATGAATACAATATCAGCCGGTTTGCCCTGGAGCCGG
The DNA here is from genome assembly GCA_902767785.1 of Fibrobacter succinogenes. Lineage (GTDB taxonomy): Bacteria > Fibrobacterota > Fibrobacteria > Fibrobacterales > Fibrobacteraceae > Fibrobacter > Fibrobacter succinogenes_D. The sequence continues at coordinate 7,965 of CACXIR010000022.1, forward strand.
TGATCGAAAGCAAGAACCACCCTTATTACTTCCAGGGACTTAACCTGCTTTCTTTGCTGGACGAACAGGCGGAATTCCCGGACCAGGCCATTGCGGCCCTAGAGGCGGTCCTTGCAGATACGGCGGGTACGCCATTTATGCGTGGCAAGGCTCATTTCCGCTTGGCGGGACTCTACTTCAAAATAGAGAATTGGGCAAAGGCTAGGGAGCATTACAAGGCAAAGGAAATTGATCTTTTGAGCGTGCGGGAACGGCAAACTGCAGGGGAACAGTCGGCGGAATGCCTGGTGAACCAGAAGCAGTTCTTGCAGGCGGCGGACGAATACAAGGCCCTTTACAAGAATCCCGACTTTGAGCAGAAACAGCCGGACTACTTGGTGCGATTGGGTGAGGTGACGTTACTGGCGGAACACTACCCGGATGCCTTTATCATTTTGCGCAAGGTGAACACGGACTACCCCAGAACACAGTACGCCTCCCGAAGCTACTACAACATGGGCGACTACGAGCAGAATCAGACGCTGAATTACGACCAGGCGGTAATATATTACGATAGCAGCTATTCGTCGCAGAACTATAACGAGTGGGCCAAGAAAAGTCGTGAATTGAGCGAAGCCCTGAAACGCCTGATAGCCATGCGGAACAGGAACGATTCCTTGAGCAAGGATTCTATTCCCAACGTGGACAATTTCTTTGGAACGGAATTCCAGATTGCCGAGCTGTTTTTGTTCAAGCTTTCCGAAGTGGACAGCGCCGTGGCCAGGCTTACCAACATTATCGAGAATGCTACCGATTCGGCCCGTGTGATGCGGGCCACCTATGCACGGGCCTTTATCTACGACGAATTCAAGGGTGACGAAGATACTGCTGAAGAATTGTATAAAGAGATTATCGAGAAGTATCCGGGTACGGAATATGCAAAGCAGGCCCAGGTGAACTTGGGAATGAAGGTGACCATCAAGACCCGGGATGACGAGGCCAGGGAACGCTACCTGCAGGCGGAAAGCCTGTGGACGGTGGCGTCCGAGGTGCCGCTGGACCAGATGGACTTGGTGGATTCCGCCTATGCCACGGCTTTTGCGGCATTCGACAGCCTTTACAGGGATTATCCCGATACCGACGCAGGCGTGCAGGCCTTGTACATGAAGGCCATGTATTTCCAGATGGACCCGGAACGTGGCGACAGCACCGCTATGGTTTACAACGAGTTGCGTTCCAAGTACCGCAATACGCCTTGGGGCAAACAGGCCGCCATGGTGCTGGACCATCGACTTTCCATTAGCGAGGCGGAATTGGGCAGGCTTCGTAAGCGGGTGGAACAGAGCATCGAGCATATCGAGCAAATGTCGGCTCAATACCAGGAATCTATAAACAAGAAGCCCGAAGAAAAGAAGGCCGAGGTCAAGAGCAAGGAAGACGAAATCCTTGAAAACACCTACAACAGCATGTATGATTTTGAGTAGGGTCAAATTCTTGTCGATCTTGGCAGTGGCGGCATTGCTGTCGGGCTGCGCCGCGGCCAACGCAAAAATCGCCTCCCGCAAGGGGTATGTCCGCTTTCCCGAAAAGCATTACGCTTCTAAGGAAAAGGCGGAAATCGGAACCAAGCTTCAGGGAGAAGCCAGCTATTACGGACCGGGATTCCATGGCAAGAAGACCGCAAGCGGTGAAATTTTCAACCAGAACGACTATACCTGCGCCCACAAGTCCCTGCCCTTTGGCACCAAGCTGAAGGTGGTGCGGGACGATACGGGGGCTTCCGTGGTGGTGCGGGTAAACGACCGCGGCCCCTATGTAGATGGCCGCATCCTGGATTTGAGCGTGGTGGCAGGCAAGGACATTGGTCTGGACAAGGTGGGCCACGCGAAAGTAACTGCCACAGTTATTGAATAAAGTGTCATTTTATGACATAGGCTATAATCTATATTTACCTGCACAGAAAATCACTTGTCCGTTTGTGTGATTTTCTTGAAAGAGAGGTAAATATGAATAGAATCGAACTGCCCGAAAAAAGTCCCTGGGATTCCGGATTTTCTATATTCCGTCGCCGCATTAGGGAGCAATTGCAGTTGTGTTCCCAGGACTGTTTTGTAGAGGACGATGTTTTGCTGCCCTATTACCGCATGGGGGAAAGCGAGACTTACGTACTTTCTGCCCTGGGCTGTTCCGTGGGCCTGTAGTTTACTTCCGGTTGAAGCGGAGCAGCAACTGCAGGGAGTTCATCGCGTGGTAGTGATGGTAGTACTCTTCGTAGTCTTCTTCGCCAGCCATATCATCGCCAGAGGCAATGCTCAATATTTGCCATTTTATTCCAACTCCGATATAGGTCCTGTCGGAAACCTTCCAGTCTTTCCCTACTTCGACTTCGCCTGCGACGGCGAAGTAGTCGTCCCGTTTTCTGCTGGTGTGGGAGTAAGTGTTGAAGGGTTCCTTCATGGCGATTATGCCGAATAGCAGTTTTGCGTCAATGTAGGCCCAACGCATAAAGTTGTCCCTGCGGGAAAAGGGGAATGCCGTAAAGCCGGGGCCGCCTAGGAATAACATCCCATCGATGTCTTCATTAAAATAGCTGGTGTTGGAACTACTTCCGTAGACGCTGCTCCACTTTTGGGGTTCCTTGTGATAAATCAGGTCGTACTCGCCGTCGAACGTTGCGTATTCAAAGGTCCCATGGACGGCGATAATATCCCTGATAAGTATGCCCATGGTGAGTTCGGCGACAACGCCAACTGCGGTGCCGTCGTATTTTGTTTTTTCGTCGTAGTAACGGTGGTTGTAGTAAATATACGAGTAGTCAAAGCCCATGCTCCCGTTCAGGTAGAAACTGCTGCGTCGCCGTTCTTTTTTGTTTTGCGTGGCGGCTTGCTGCTGTGCCGGGGCGGTTGCCGTTTCAGGGGTGCGGGCTTCTGCGGCGGGCTGGGTGTAGGCATCCGGTGCGGGAGTATAGACCTGGATCACGTACACGGTATCTTGCGCAAAGGCGGAACCACACACTATAATGGCAAAAAGCAAAAAGACAGACAGGTGTAAAACAGCCTTCATGGGACCCTCGCACTTTCCCTAAAATATAGATTACTTCGCCTTGTAGCTTACAAAGCGGATGTTGTCGCAGTAGTCCCTATGGATACCTGCAAATTCTAGCCAGGGGTAGTTTGTAGCTTCGCTTTTCAAGATTTCGGCCTGCTCCGATCCGATTTCAAGTAATATGGCCGCTCCCGAAGAAAGTCTGCCCTCGGTTTGCTGCAAGAGCTTGCGGACCAATGTCAGGCCGTCCGTGCCGCCATAGAGGGCCAGGGCGGGGTCGAACTTGTCCACTTCGGGCTGGAGTTTTCCTTTCTCGCTGTCGGGAATGTAGGGGAGGTTGGCGATAAGGCAGTCGATTTTGGCATCGACGGTAACGGCGTCCAGCAAATCGCCCTGTGCGAATTGTAAGGTCGCTGAGCTCGCCGAAGTGACCTTCGCGGCGTCTCCCAGACCGTTAGCCTGTGCATTTTCGCGGGCCAAGGCAAGGGCCTCTTCGGAAATGTCCGTGGCCAGCACCTTGGCACCTTCAATTTCTTTTGCGCAGGCAATGGCGATGGCGCCCGTGCCTGTCCCGATTTCAACGATAAAGGGATTTGCTGTGCCTTCCAGGCGATCCTTGGCCATGTCTACCAGGGATTCGGTCTCTGGGCGTGGAATCAGGGCACGGGGGTCGCACTTGATAATGAATCCGCGAAAACTGGTGTCGCCAATAATGTGTTGCAATGGCTCGCGGTTCCCGCGACGGGCCACCAATGGACGTAGCGTATCTAGTTCTGCAGGAGTCAGGGGCTTCTCGAAATTCAGGTACAGGTCCATGCGGTTTTTCATGCCGAGGCCGTGACTGATGATGTATTCTGCGTCTAGCCGTGCGTCGGGAACGCCCTTCTTTTCAAAGAAAGCCTTGGTGCGGTTCAGTATCTCTAGCACGGTCATCTGCGTCATTTTACTGTCATGCCCGGCTTGACCGGGCATCTCCTTTATGCTTCAAACTTTCCCAGCTTCTCCTGGGCGTTGGCCATCTGCAGCCCATTGATGATTTCGTCCAGGTCGCCGGTGATGACCTTGTCCAAGTTGTATAGGGTAAGGCCAATGCGGTGGTCGGTGACGCGGTTTTGCGGGAAGTTGTAGGTGCGGATTTTGGCACTGCGGTCGCCGGTACCCACCAGGGCCTTGCGGCTGGCAGCTTCTTCTTGTTCCTTCTTTGCAATCACGGCATCCAAAATTTTGGAACGCAGCATTTCCATGGCGTGCAGGCGGTTCTGCAGCTGGCTGCGCTCGGTCTGGCAGCTCACTACCACGCCGGTAGGGATGTGGGTCAGGCGCACGGCAGAGTCCGTCTTGTTGATGTACTGGCCGCCAGCACCGGAGGAACGGTAGGTGTCCATGTGGATGTCCGCTTCGCGGATTTCTACGTCCACTTCTTCGGCCTCGGGGAGGATTGCCACCGTGGCGGCAGAGGTATGCACGCGGCCCTGGGCTTCGGTTTCGGGTACGCGCTGCACGCGGTGTACGCCGCTTTCGAACTTCAGGGTTCCATAGACGCTGTCGCCTTCGATAAACACGCGGATTTCCTTGTAGCCGCCCACGGTGCCTTCGCTGGCATCCTGGATGGTCATCTTCCAGCCCATGCGGCTGCAGTAGCCCTGGTACATGCGGAAAAGGTCGCCTGCAAAAAGGGCAGACTCGTCGCCGCCGGTACCGCCGCGGATTTCAAGGGTCGCGTTGCGGAAATCCCAGGGATCCTTGGGCACCATCAGAATCTGCAGTTCGTCGGTTACGCCCGGCAACTTCTTTTCGATGTCCGAAAGTTCGGACTTGGCCATGGCCACCATCTCGGGGTCGGAATCGCCTAATGCAGCCTTCCATTCTTCCTGGTCATTCAGCATCTGCAGGTATTCTTTAGCCTTCAGGACGGCCTTCTCGATACCCTTGTACTGTTTGTGAATCTTGTTGTAACGTGCCTGGTCGGCCAAAACGTCGGGGTTTCCCAGTTCCGATTCCAGTTCTTCGTACTTTTCAATGAGTTTGCGGGCTTTATCTTTCATCGGGGTCAAATTTAGAAAAAGTGCAGTTAATTCTATATTTTTCTCCGTGGAAATTTCTCCGATTGGCACATTTTACGGCGATGCGGTTTATAAGTACGATGCCCCCCGGCAGGGGAGGCTCTTTGCGGGGCATCCGGGCCGCATTGAACTTGCCCCGGGGAACAACTACGAGATGGCTCTCCGTGACTTGGAGGGGTTCGAACGCATCTGGGTGATTTTCCAGTTTCACGAAAACGAGGGCTGGCGGCCCACCACACGTCCACCGGTGCCCCCAAAGGGCCGGGATCGGGTAGGGACTTTTGCCAGCCGTAGTCCTTACCGCCCCAATCCCATCGGGCTTAGTTGCGTACGGCTTCTGAAAATCGAAGGCCTTACTTTGTATGTAGACGAGGCGGACCTGCTGAACGAAACGCCGGTACTGGACATAAAGCCCTACATCCCTATGGCGGATGCATTTCCCGATGCAAAAGCGGGCTGGGTGGAGGAGCAGGAGGGCGATTTGTGGACGGTGGATTCGTCGGCGACCTTCGCAGAACAGGCACGCTGGATTGCGGAACATAGCGACTTTGACTTGGAAAGTTTTGCACAGGTACAGCTATCTCGCGGGAGTTTTTCCAAGGATGTCTTTGACAGTTCGCGGCGCCGGCTGACCGTCGATGAGCAGTCCCGCACGGGAGTGCTGGCCTACCGCACCTTCCGCATTCACTTCAGCTATGATGAAACTGCCCGCAAGGTAAACCTGCAGCGGATTGCCAGCGGCTATACTGCAAAAGATCTGGAAGCCGGCGCCGCAGACCCTTACGGCGACAAGCAGTTACATAGAGAATTTATTCTGCAGTTGTCATCCTGATCTCTGAGCCGAAGGCGATAGGGGAAGGATCCAGCCTCGAAGTTTCAGTTATACGATCCGGGTGGCAAGAATTGGGTCTGGATCCATCGGCACTTCGTGCCTCAGGATGACGAACTAAGCTTATACTTCAAATATCCCGCCATCTGTAGCGGGTGATTGAAACTGCCGTTGGCCATCTTGGCTTGCAGCTCTTCGTCGCTCATTTCCAGCGATTCGATTTCCTCGTTGCTGTCGAAGTTCGTGCTTCCGCCTTTGACCACGCCGTCAATAAACACCACGTGGAATTTGCCTCGGTGGCGGTCCGGGTTCACGGGAAATGTTCCAAGGTAAAGGCACCGCTCCTTTGGAACATCTGGCCTGGATTCTTCGGCACTTTGTGCCTCAGGATGACGAAGCCCGTACCCGCATTCCTCTTGCAGTTCCCTGAGCGCCGCCTGTTCGGGCGTTTCGCCCTTGTCCATGATTCCGGCGGGGAACTCCAGCGCAATTTTTCCGGAGCCATGGCGGTACTGCTCTGTCATGACCCACTTGCTCTGGGCAGTACGTGCCAGAATCAGCACCCAATCAGGTTGCCACAATGTATAGAAATCGTCTATGACCTTGCCGTTTGGCAATTCGCATTTTTCCTTGGCCACTTTCAGCCAGGGGGCGTCGACTAGGTATTCCGTATCAAGCAATTTCCAGGGCTTCATGTTGCAAAGATAAAATATGTAGGCACAAGAGAAAGATGTAAATTTATTTTAACAAGGCCCAGCTGGTACCTCGTCCCCTTCCTTTTTTCCTCAAAATAAGAACAAATTCGCAGGGATATAAAAAAATAAGCTAAAATAAGTCTATTCCGGCAAAATAAAATAGCCTTTTTTATTATTTTTAAAGAAATTAAACATCAAAGGAGAATCCTATGAATTTAAAATCCGCTTTCGCCTTGCTTGCTGCCGGCTCCTTCCTGGTCGCCTGCGGCTCCGACGAAGTCGTTAACGTCAATGACGAAGCCAAGGAAAAGGCTACCATCACCCTGAAGGTGGTGGACAACCACGATGGTTCCGCCATTTCCGGTGCATCTGTCTATTCCGTTGTCGATGACAAGACTAGGAAGTCCGACAAGCTGGGCCTTTCCGTTTGGAAGAGCCAGGTGCTGGGGACTCACGCCTACGAAGTTTCCATGGAAGGCTATGCCACAATCCTGACGGCTGTGGACCTGGTTGAACAAGGCCAGGGCAATGTGGCCCGCGTGGGCGACGTGATTCAGAAAGTCGAAATGTACAAGACCGGTGTGACCGCCAAGGGTACCGTTCTTTACACCGACGACAAGGGCAACAAGAAGGCTGTGAAGGATGCTGTCGTATACGCTTCCTTGCCGGATAAGTTCGTTCCTTCGGAATTCTCCACCAAGACGAACGCCAATGGCGAGTACACCTTCAGTGACCTCCCTGAAGGTGTTAGGATCGGAATTTCCGTGGGCCAGCTCGTCATCGACAAGATGACCTATGCCGGCATTACCGTTGACTCCATCGGTGGCCCCTCTTATAGGGCTGGCGACATTGTTAACGCAAATATCATTAACATGGGCAAGGTCGCCAAGCAGGTGGTCCTGACTTCCAGCAACCTGGAAGAAGCCGACACTGCTTCCACCCTTACCTTCACGTTCTCTGCGGACTTGGCTGACTCCTCCAAGAAGGCTTGGTCTGTCAGGGTAGGTTCTAGTCCCTTTGCCACCGTGGTGACCGTGGACAAGAAGACCGTCTCCATCAAGCCCGCCAAGGGCGGCAAGTGGCAGAAGGGTTCTTCCTATACCATTTCTGGAACGGTGTACTCTACAGAAGGTATAAGCTACACCATGCCCGCCACTTCCTTCTCTCCGGGCGCAGGCTCTTCTAACGCTCCGGACCAGGTTGGCTCCATAAAGGCTGTAGACGGTGATTACTCTGATGAAATTGATGTGACCTGGACCGCTCCCAAGAGCGCCTTCGACGGTTACCACCTCTACTTCAAGACGAACAGCCAGTCGACCTACACGTACTACAGCTCCTACACTACATCAGCTACCACGACCACGCTCGAGTTGGGTTATAGTGGCCTGCCGCTTTCTGCCACATCCGTTTCCGTTGTGGTGGTCCCCTATAAGAACGTCCAGGGCGTTGCTCTCGAGGCTGATTTCGAGAAGGCTCCCGTTGCCGAATGGAAGAAGACTGCGGCGGTGGTGACACCGTAACGGCCAATAGCGTTAAAGCAATTCGCTTTGTGAAGATGGTCCGGGCTTTTGCCCGGGCCTCTTTTCTTTTAAATTGTTTATATTTAACCCGTGAAGAAGTTTCCCTTTCTAAGAAAAGTCTTTTGGGCAAGCTTGGTGTTGCCGTTCTTGCTGGCTGCCTGCGCCGGTTCCGAAAATGCAGGCGGTTCTGGCGGGTCGGGCGATTCTGGCATGGGGGATGCCCCTTGCACGGAATGTGGACAGCGGGGCGAAATCAAGCTGAAAATTTCGGATGAACGCTTTTACCGGGAATGGAATGCCGATGCATATAGCCGCCTGGATTCTGTTGCGGTGGTGGGGGTGTTTCCCTCGCTAAAGGTGGTGGCGGGACGCCCGGAAGTGTGCAAGATGTGCCACAGCTTTAGTGCCGATGCACTGGACTTTGACTTGGCCCGCATAGAGGATTCCTTGTTCGTGAAGGCATTCCCGAATATGAAGCGGGAACTGATGCTGCCGGGCATGCGGTTGCCCGATGCAGATACCGCTTTTGTGGACAGCCTTTCCAAGATTTTGCTGGGTTCTGTTTTTGCAGACGGAAAGCCGCTGCAGAGTTTTGAGCCTTGGCTAGAGCGGGAGGGCGTGGAGCAGACCTTTGCCCGTGCGTTGCCCCCCAAGTTCAAGGACCTTTTGAACGACTTGGCTTCCCGTTACGAACTGCGCTACATGACCATTCCCGTGCGACTGGAAGTGAACATGGACCCGGACTTGGGACGCAGTGGCGGCTTTACCTGGAAGGTCCTTTGGACCATGTGGGATGCCCGCTATGGGGAACTGGTGTTCCTGGTATATTCCGAATTTACGGCGGCCACCACCAGTGGCGTCTCGCCCGAAAAGGAGTGGGCTGCACCCTTCGCCCCTCGACTGTGGAAGATGTTCTCCACAGACCTGAAGAAAATAGAGAATCATTAAGCTGGTTGGTTTATGAATACTCCCTTTTACGTTTTTATGAAACTATTGCCCAAGAACGCCGCAAGCCGTCTCTTTGGGATTTTTGTGGACCTGCGTCTCCCTGTAATTTCCAAATTGCTGCGGAACGCCTTTGCCTCTTATTACAAGCTGAACATGGCAGAGTCCGAATACCCTCTGGAACATTACAGGTGTATCGGTGAACTGTTCATACGCCGATTAAAGCCCGGCGCCCGCCCTATTGCGGATTCCGAGATCGTGAGTCCTGTGGACGGCGTGCTTTCCCAGACGGCAGTGTTTGACGGCAAGCAAGAGATGATCCAGGCCAAGGGAAAAACCTATTTGCTCAAGGACCTGCTCCGTGACGAAGAACTGGCCAAGCGTTTTGAGGGCGGCACCTTTGCCACCATTTACCTGGCTCCTTTCAATTACCACCGCATCCATAGCCCTGTCAAGGGCGAGGTGGTTGGCGCAAGCTATTGTCCCGGCACCCTTTGGCCGGTGAACGTGGGCAGCGTGGAGCGTGTAGAGGGGCTGTTCTGCATTAACGAACGCCTTACCAGCCATATCCGTTTGGAAGATGGTTCTGAAATGCTTGTCGTTAAAGTTGGGGCCACCAACGTGGGCCGCATAGGTGTGGCCTATTGCGATGAACTTGTGACTAATGTGGGCAAGCTGCCCAGGAACTGCAAGCGTTACGACTGGAAGCCCTCCGACAAGATTGTTGTGGAAAAAGGCGGGGAGCTGGGCCGTTTCGAGATGGGCAGCACTGTGATTCTGGTGGTGGACAAAAAGATCCGCGAACGCAATCCGGGACTGTTCCAGAGTCGCGTAGGCTCGGCGGTCAAGGTGGGCGAGGCCCTGTAAGGCAGTTGTAAAGGTCTGGCCCATGGTTTCTTCTAAACGATTCTTGCAAGACGAGGCCGCCCTTGGTGCGGCGCTCCGCTTGTTTGTGAACCGCTTTGAAAATCTGGACGACCCTGTTTTGCAAGTGGCGGCCAAGGCGAAAACCGACAATGGCAAAATTGCCTGGACCCTGTTGGGGACGGCCCTGTTTCAGGACAGGGACTGCGGCGAGATAAGCAAATTGCTTGCCGCCCTTTATAAAAAATTCCCCGAAGAAAAGCTGTGGACTTTGCCCGTACCCAAGGGTGGCGAGATTGAGGAATGCGTGGAAAGCGCATTCGGCAATCGAGACTGGTCTTTGTTCCAGAGCGTGGCGGGAATCTTTTGGAGCGTGGGGTTCTTCGCCCGCCGCCATGGTGACCTGAAGGCTTGGCTTGCGGGTTCTACTCCCGAAGAACTCTGGCGGGACTTGGGCGAGATTTACTTTATGGGCAAACACAGCCCGCGGCCCAAGGCGTGTGCTGCTATTTACCGGTTGTGCGGTCAAAAGCCTGCGGGGCTTGGATTCCCTGTGGGCCGCGGACTCAAGCGGCTACGCTGGCCCGACCTGCCCTTGACCATGGGGGCGAGGCGGTTCCTTTCTATACTAGGCCCGGCTCGGGAGGACGGCTTTGCTGGCCTTGAACCGCAGCGCAAGCAGAAGCTGATGAACGAATTCTGCCTGGCGCTTGTCCCGGAGAATCCCTATGCGGTAGCCCACTCTTTGCAGTTCTTTTTGGAACAGGGGGAAGAAACATTCCTTTGCAGGGAATGCCAGGCGGGTTGTGCCAACTGTGCCCTTTATGAATTCTGCGACTATGGGGTGCAGGCATGATGTGGCGGTTGTTCCTGACAGTGCTTTTGACAGTGTCCCTTGCGGGCTTGTGGGGCTGTTCCGAAGAAAAGCGGACGGTGAACTATGCCAAAGTCCGTTTCGAGGGAAAGCTCCCCCACAGGGTTTACGTAGATTCCACTTCTCAAAAGGGAAATGGCTTTGTACGTCAGGTGGACTTGCAGTATAGCTCCCATTGGGGCGACACCCTGTGGGTGAGCGTGCTGGAATTCAAGGGCGATGTCTACGCGCTGGACTACTATATGAACAGTGGGCGTTTCCAGGGAACCCACGCCATTCTTCGCGGCAAGTACCTGGAGCAAAGCCTGCGTTCAGATTACCGGATTTTTGTTTTCCGCCACGATAGTTTTAGACGGTATGAACGCCGGACCTTGGAGAACTATATCCATGGGGTGCCAGGCGTGCGCATCGGATTCCCGCAGGAATTCTTGAGCTTGCCATTTGAACACAGGGAGGTGGGGCGAACCACGGTGCAAACTAGGAATTTCCTTGGGGTAAAGACCATGTTTCCCGTTTTGGAGCAGAGCTACAGCGATGGCGACTTGAGTTGGAATGTTGCCCGCAGCTGGGATCTGGTGGAGGAATCCGTCTTTACGGCCTGGACGGCGCTACTGCCGCCCGCCAACCCTAGAAATGTCGAAAAGGACGAAGATGTGACCTATTTTTCGGCAGGGGACGGTGTTCGGGGCATGGCGGAGCAGTTGGCGGGTGGTCGCGTGGTGGTGGTTTGGGGCTACATGGACTGGCCGGACCTGGAGCAGAAATTCCGTATTGCCAGCGACCGCATTTTTGAAGCACGTTATTGATCTTTTTTTATTATATTAAGAACATGGCTATTGAAAAACTTGCAGAAACTCTTTTGGAAAAGCTCCGCTTTATTACCCAGGCGGAAACGGTTATTGGACAGCCCATCCAGGCGGGCGAATCTACGGTGGTACCCGTAAGCCGCGTGTCTGTGGGTTTTGGCTTTGGCGGCCACGCCGGCAAGGGCGATACCTCTGCCTCTGGCGGTGGTGCCTCTGTGGAGCCGGTGGCGTTCCTGGTCATCAAGGGCGACGACGTACGCATTATGCCCATTACCAAGGACAGTTCGCTGGTTTCCAAGGTCATGGACATTGTTCCCGATGTGGTGAACAAGTTCAGCGGTAAAAAAGCCGACGTAGAATAGAAAAGACCCTCGCCCTCGCAAGGGTGACGATTAATGTTTCAAAAGAAAAAGCCCCGGCATAATGCCGAGGCTTAAATTTTTTATGTCGCGTGGGGTGCGGACTCTTGGTTAATTAGCCGAGCACCTTCTTTTCGAAGTCGCTGAGGCAGTCGACGAGAGCCTGCACGCCTTCCACCGGCATAGCGTTGTAGATGGATGCGCGGAAGCCTCCCACGGAGCGGTGACCCTTGAGCTGCTGCAGACCGCGAGCCTTTGCGAATTCGAGGAATTCCTTGGCGAGATCGTCAGCCTTGTCAGCGGCAACCACGTCCTTGTTGAACACGAACGGAACGTTCATGATGGAGCGGTCTTCCTTAGCGGCGGTACCGACGAACACCTTGGAGTTGTCGAGGGCGCTGTAAAGGAGAGCGGCCTTGGAGCGGTTCACCTTTTCGATAGCGTCCACGCCACCGAATTCCTTGAGCCACTTGAGGGTGCGGTTCATCACGTACACGGCGAATACCGGAGGAGTGTTGAACATGTTGGCAGCGTCAATGTG
>CACXIR010000023.1 GCA_902767785.1 Fibrobacter succinogenes
GCCCGCATTGCTGCGAGCCTCTCTTAAGATTTTCCGAAAGAACCGGATTAACCTTCTTCCAGAGCTTCCTTGAATTCGTCCACCGTGGCGATGTACTCGTCGATCATGTCGGGCTTGGAATCCAGGTGACCCAGAATCTTTTCCAGGTGTTCCTTGTTGAACACGGCCTTCAGCTGGCGGCTAGCGTGACCCTTGTAGCCCCATTCCTTCAGGATTTCGTCGGTGACCACAAAGGAATCGTCCATGGAAACAAAGCGCATGGGACCGTAGACGGCCCAGTTGTGTTCCATCTGCATGCATTCCGGTTCGGGCAGGTCGGGGTTGGACATGTAACGCTGAATATGGCGGGTGCGAACGTCCTTGACCTTGTCGATACGCATGTAACCCATGATCAGGTACTTGTTGCGCATTTCGGAATCGCTAAGGCCCTCGTAGCGGGTGCCGAATAAGATGTAGCGGCTCTTGGCACGGACGATGGCGTTGATGTTTTTCACATTGTAGCAGCTCATGAGGCCGTAGGTGCTGGTTTCGTAGTTGGGTTCGTAAAGGAATCCCTTTTCGTTTTCGTTCAGCTGGTCACGGACAGGCATTTCGGACTGGTGGCTAGTTTCCACATAGAGCAGGCTGCCGGCGGCATTGCCGCGGTAGTCTTGCCAGCCTTCAAGATTGATTTGTGTCTTAGGCATTTTTCAACCCCTAGATAAGTGATACATAATAAAATAACTAGCGGACCTAAAAAGGTTCGTCATTTACGATGGCAAAATACAATTTCAGGGTCAAAAAGTCAACGACTCTGCGGAAATTTCTTCCATTCCGAACAAAAATGCCCCTTTTTCGAAGAATTTCGCAGTATCGGTGGTCAAAAAGGCCACCTTTCCGTTCTTGGACAAACGTGCGTCCATCTCCCGGTGGCGGTTCAGGTAGTCCACCGTCTTGTCTGCCACAATTTGGCCTTGAATGACCAGCCGGATTCCTGGGGGCAGCGCCTCGCGGATCTCGTTTTCCAGCAGGGGGTAGTGGGTGCAGGCCAAAAGGACCGTGTCTATCTCGGGGTCCTTTTTAAGTAGGGCCTCCACCTCTTTCTTTACGAAAAATCGAGAACCTTCGGTACCCATCTCACCGTTTTCCACAATGGGCACCCACATAGGGCAGGCATGCTGGGTCACTTTCAGGTTCGGGAAAAAGTGCTCTATTTCCAAATGATAGCTATTGGAGGAAACCGTTCCCGCCGTAGCGAAAATCCCGATGTGGCCGGTCTTGCTGTAGTTGCCGATTTCCTCTGCCGTGGGGCGGATAATGCCCAGCACCCTCCGGTCAGGGAACTCGAAGGGCAACACTTGCTGCTGGATGCTCCGCAGCGCCCGGGCCGAAGCCGTGTTGCAGGCGAGGATCACCAGGGGGCAACCCCGGCTGAAAAGCTCCCGCACGCACTGCAGGGTATAGCGGTAGATGGTCTCGTAACTTCTGGAACCATAAGGGGCCCGGGCGTTGTCGCCCAAGTACAAAAAGTCGTAGTCCGGCAAAGCCTGCCGCAAGTCCTTCAAGATGGTAAGGCCGCCAAATCCGGAATCGAAAACACCAATCACAGGGCGGCCTCCATGCGGGAGCGTATCAGGGGCATAATCTCTTTACGCGGGTCCTGGTTGCCCTGACGGTCAAAAATTTCTCCCGCATCCACGGGTTCCAATATTCGGGCAGTCACCTTGCAGCGTCCCGTATCCTTCCGCCTTTCCCAAACCTCTGCCGTGCCGTGGAAAACCACCGGGAGCACTATGGCGTGGGACTCCAACGCCAGGCGGAATCCTCCGCTCTTGAAGGGCGACAGGGAATCGTCCTTGCCGCGGGTACCCTCAGGGAAAAGTCCAAGCCGCGGAGCGCTCCCCTTGGTCATGGTCTCGCGAATGAGGGTCGCTCCGCCGCCCTTTTTGCGGTTGATAAAAACGCAACCGATTTTTTTCATCCAGAAACTGAGGAAGGGAATATAGCGCAGGGACTGCTTGGCAATGAACCCCACGGTCCGTTCCAAGGTCAGAAACATTACGGGAATGTCCGCATAGGAATTGTGGTTTCCCATGACAAACACCGGGCGGTTCCAGTCCACCTGCGCCAACATGGCCTGGTCCTGGATTTCCAGGTCAATCCGCAGCACCTTCATGCAAAAACGGGAAAACTTCTGTATCTTGCGTTCCAGCCACTGGGGGAAATCTTTCCCATAGGCAAGCAGAATAAAAGGAAGCACCAGAATGTGAATAAACATGTAGGCAAGAACTACCACCACCACGTATATTCTGAACAACATAACCGGCATATTCCACCCTGGCTTTTTTTGACTCGGCGGCAGGAATCGGGAGGGCTTCAACTTTAGCAATTTCCCTTTCCAATACCGCTGCTTGCAATATAGCAAAACCAAAAACGCCTCGGCACGGGTCACCCCCACATAATAAAGCCGCCTTTCCTCGTCCAGTTGCATTTTGCGTTCCCTGCGGCTGCCCTCGCACCTGCCCGGAGTGAACCCCTCCGCAAGCCCCGCGTAAAAGACGACTGCATATTGGAGGCCCTTGGAAGCATGAACCGTCTCTATGTGAACACCATCCTCTATAGGTTCCTCCCCTGCAACAGATTCCCCCGCCACCGGCAGTTCCCCCTCCCGCAAAGCCTCCACGAAATATTCCCGCTGGCGGTTGTAGCGTACCAATATGGCAAAGTCGCCCCAGCGGAGTCCATATGTTTCTCGCAATTCCTTTACCGCCTGCGTAATCCGTTCCACCTCTTCAACGGGATTTTCCGAAATCCAAACCTGAGGCAGGCGGTTTTCCTTGAAAATGCAATTGCCCCTGGATCCTGCAGGGTTGCCCGCACGCAAAACCTTCCGCAAGGCTATAGGCTTGTTCTCGAAGATGTCATTTGCCAAATGCAAAATGTTCGGCACCGAACGGTAGTTCCACTCCAGGCGGATAAGGGTACTATCCTTGAAGTCTTCCCTAAAGCGGCGGATGTTGCCGATGTCCGCGCCGCGAAACCCGTAAATGGCCTGATCGTCATCCCCCACCACGAACAGGGTCCGCCGCTCACCCAGCAGGTTTTTCACCAACCGGTACTGGGAAGGGTTGATATCCTGGTATTCATCCACCAGAATCTCTTTCCACTGGTTCTGGAAATATTCCCGCACTCCGCCATCTGTCTCCAACAAGCGGATAGCAAGGTATATCAAATCTTCGAACACCAAGTTTCCAGACAAAATAATTTCCCTCTGCAGGGGTAATAATTTTTTCTGAAGTGCGGCAGGCAAGTCCGGGGCAAAAAGTTCCTCGCGGTCCAGCCGGGACGCAGGGATTTTCAGTCGCACCAGTTCCCGCAAGAATTCTCTGGCATTAGATTCACGGGGAACAGGAATCTTGTTAAACCCAAGCCTTTCATATGCAAAGCTCCCGCCTATTTTTTGACGCAACATAAACAGTGCCAGGGAATGGAAGGTGCAGAGCCGCACTCCCGCATTGGGGAATAGCTTCTGCACCCGTTCCCGCATCTCTGTGGCGGCCTTGGCAGTAAAGGTCAACGCCAAAATGCTTTCGGGTTCCGCGCCGCACATAATGCGGTACTGTATTCGCTTGGTCAAAACGGAGGTCTTTCCCGACCCCGCCCCGGCAAGAATCAACAAGGCTCCATCTTTTTCATGATCGTGCAACACGGCGGCACGCTGGTCGCCGTTCAGTCCCTTCAAGATGCTTTCGGCATCCATATGCTCCCCTACGGGAATGCGGCGCTCCTATGACTTGCGCCTGCGGGATATGGCAAGGGGACTAGGGATTTTCCCTGTCCGAAACATTCGGACGGCCGCCCAACAAAAAGGCAAAACCGCCGAACAAACTCAGCACCAAGCTTACAAAGTAAGCCAGCAACTGTATCACTACTGATTCCAATCCAGGCACGCCTGCGCGAGCAAACAGCGATTGGGCTAAAAATTCACGAGGTCCAAAGCCACCTATGGATATGGGCAACGCGCTAATGATGGCCACCAGCGGGATGTAGTAGAAATACCAGGATATGGACAGGTCAACGCCAATGGCAATTCCGCAAAAGAAGTGGACAAAAATGCGGAGGGACTGGGTCACCGCCGAAATCAAGGTAATCTGCGCCATCAGTTTTTTGGACTGGAAATTCTGGAACCTGGAGAACATGTGCTCCAGACGCACCGTCAGTTTTTCGGGCAGCACCTTGGACAAAATCCCGTGGACCAGGTTCCCAAGCCTGCGGCTGCAAAGGCAACCCAACAAGGCACAGAACCCCAGGAATATCCAGACCGAGGGCCACATGAACGCCCGCTGGGCATCGTCGTGCATAAAGAACAACAGGCCCATGCCCAAGGTAAACAGGGTCACAAAGAAGAGTCCAAAGAGCCGGTCAAAGAAAGTGGCCGTAAGCCCGGCGCCCACGGAATCCTGGCCGCCTTCCATGCGGATGTCGTAAACTTTCTTGACGTCGCCGCCTACATTGCCGGGCATAAAGTTGTTGAAGAACAGCCCTACGTAGTAAAGCTTCAGCAGGCGGCCGTACTTCAAGCGCACCCCCTGTTTTTCCAGCAAAAGCTGCCACTGCACGCAGGCGGTAAAATTCGAGAGCGCAAGGCACGCCACTGCCATAACCAGCGGAATCACGCTGCTCGAAGAAAACAGCCTGTACAAATCCCCAATTTCCCAGTCCGGATCGCTGACGATATTGCGGTAGACGAAATAGGCGGGGACAGCCGTCACCGTCAACTTCAGGCAAAAAATCAGCGTGGACTTTATCTTGGGGGACAACTGCATGTGCTAGGGCTTGCGACCGATAACGCCGATACTCAATTGGGTATAATGCATCAGGGGCGCCGACTTGAGGGAATCTAGAATCTTGTCCTTTGCCTTCTGGTAGGCAGAACCCTGAAGCGGGTACTTGGGCAGTTCCACGCCGAACTTGAATCCCAGTTCCCGGAACATGCGGTAGAAAAGGTTTGGCCGCATCCAGTCGCCATAGGCGTAAGTCAGTTCAAAGCCGGCATCTTTCATCAGTTGCTTGAGCTGGCCCATGGTAAACTGCTTTTCCCAACCGGCAAACCACTTGTCCATGGCAATCAAGATGTGCTTGATTATGGTATAGGGGTGCACCGTCTGGGGAACGTCGCACAGGCAGTGACCGCCGTGCTTCAAAATCCTGAAGTTTTCCTGAATCAGGGGGAGGGAATTCTTGAAATGTTCAGCCAACCCCTGGTGGAACACCAGGTCAAAGGTATTGTCGGGGAAAGGCGCCTTGAAGGCATCCCCTCGGACCAGCTGCAAATTGTCCTGGAGTTTTTCGCTGGAACGCAGGGCATCCACAATCTTCAAACTGTTCTCCGCAAAGTCCAGCACGTACACCTGGGCGCCAAGGCGGGCCAGTTCCGCACTGTCACGACCGGTACCAGCACCTACTTCCAGAATCTTCATGCCTTCCAGCTTGAAATTCTTCTTGATGGCCTCCAACACGGAAGGAGACGAAGGATACACCTTGTTCATGTCGTTCTTGCGCTTCCAAAAACGATTCCATACAGACTGGTCTGGTTCTTTTATAGACATAGCGGGCAAAATATACGAAATGTGGCGGAAGAAGATTTCTCTAACCGCAAAAGGGACAACGAATTAGAGAACTTTTGAAAAATCCGGCGGGACCCCAGGGGAACCCATCGACCCTCTTTCGTGAAACAATGCGTTCTTTCAAAGCCATCTCTCCCGACTTTTTGTCATAAAATTATGACAAATGTTGCTTTTTATGACAAATTTTTATATCTTTACCCCCTGATTAAGCGCCGTTAGGGGCAAAAGTTTGCCCGATGTAAAATTTTCCTCTGTTGGCATACAACTTGCTTAAAAAAAAGCGATATTTAGGTAGGTAAGGACATAAAATGCATATTGATTCAACAGATACTACACTCAAGCGTTACCTAGAAGACATCCGACGTACCGCCCCCCTTTCCCGCGAAGAAGAACAGATCCTGTTCCAGAAAGCCAAGGAAGGCGACAAAATCGCAAGAAAGAGGCTGATATCTGCCAACATGCGTTTTGTGCTGAAAGTGGCCATCCAATACCGAGGCTGCCCCATTCCCCTGCCCGATTTGGTCAGCGAAGGGGCCATGGGCCTGGTACGCGCCATTGAATCTTTTGAACATACCCGCGGCCTCAAGTTCATCAGCTACGGCGTTTGGTGGATCAAGGCCTACATCACCCGCGCCATCAACGAGCAGGGCAACCTGATCCGCCTGCCGGCAAACCAGCACTTGCGCGTACGCAAGGCCCTGCACGAGCAATCCCGCGGTAAAGAAATCAACGAAGAAATCCGGGAACTCATCCAGATTGGCCAGCGGGGCGTTTCCTTTGACAGCCCCCTCAAGGCGGACTCCAAGGCAACCTATGCCGAAGTCCTCCCCGACAACGCGGCAATCAACCCGGAAGCGGATTCCGAGATCCAGAGCGTGGAGAACCTGGCCCGAGATCTTATGGAACAGCTCCCCGAACGCGAAGCCAAGGTCATCACCGGAATCTTCGGCATCAACCAAGAAGCCCCCCAGACTTTGCGCGAAGTGGGCGAATCCATGAACATTTCCCACGAGCGCGTCCGTCAGTTGCGCGACCAGGCTCTGCGCCGCATCCGCAAGTACAACAGCAAGGAATTCTTGCAAGAAAAGAAAGACGCGTTCCTCGCGGCTATTAATAAATAATAGCCGCTCCACGACGCAGGGGGCTTTGCCCCCTGGACCCCTTTCCCAGATTCGGGTCACGATTAATAAGTAATCGCTGCCTTGCGACGCAGGGGGCTTTGCCCCCTGGATTCAGCGGGCGTTTTTTATGCGAAAAGCCCCGGCAAACCGCCGGGGCAATTCTCTTCAGAAGTTATCCGCTATTTTTTCTTTTTGCGGCGGACACCCCACTTGTCCTTGATTTCCTCTTCGATCTTCCTTCTTTCGTAGCGGACCACCATCTTGAACTGCACCATGTAAATGCCAGTTCCCACAAAGCGTCCGTTATGGTCCTTGAAGTTCCAGTTCACGAACACCTTCTGGTCGGAATTCAAGCAGTTGCCTCCGAACTTCGGGCTGTTACAAGGCACCGTGATAACGGTGTCGTTCACGTACTGTCCCAAGTGGTCATAGTAGTTCACCACGAAGGAGATGAACACCTTTTCAGGATCCAGGGAATCCAGCACCGAGGGATCCACCGTTCCGTCAGCCGCTATCTGCGCACGGTCCAGCAATTGCGGCACAAACCGTTCGCCTAGCTGCACCAAGTGACCCAGAACTCCTTCCTTCTCCATGTCTTCCTTGGTGGTAGAGCCAGGCACATAGCGCAGGTTCACGGAACTCATGGTATGCAGGATTTCGTCCTTGTCGTCGAAGGTTCCCATCTTTGTGGTTTCCACCATGTGGTTCAGCAAGCCGCCAATAACCACGGGAGAAGGCTTGTCACCGGTAATATTGCCAAAGTTATCCTGGATAACGCCCTTGCTGCCGCGGACCACCATCAGGGAGTCGCCAGGCATTACTGTTACGCGTCCGGCATCCAAGATAAGCTTTGCCGTGAACCCGTCCTTAGACCATTCGATAGAAGTCGGAATCAAGTCCAGGGTATCCTTTCCGTGGATGTAGCGGAAGTAGTCACGTCCCTTCACCGGCTTGATAGCCTCGGAGAAGTTCACCAACAGCGTATCGGACTTTTTGCCGTAATTCAAGGTGGCGCCAGCAATTACAGGCGACATCTTGTCCACGATCTTGACGACGTCCTCGTTCACAAAGGTCTCGCCAAAGACAGGGTAGTACGTATAGACGATGGCCTGGGGCAGGGACTCGTTGATACTGGTAACGCCCTTAGCCAAAGGATACTGAGAATACACTTCCCATATGACCTTGGTGGGATCCTTGGGGTCAATCCTTAAGCTAGAGGGATTGGCCTGCAGGTGGGTCAGCAATCCACGACTGCTGTACCAGGGGAAGGTCATGTGGAGCTTTTCCAAATCTTCCTGCTTTATGGGAGCCGAGTAGTTCACCACAATCTGGTCCAAGACTCCGTCGTAATCCGTATCCCAGTATTCCACGTCCTTGACGGCAGGCATGCGATCCACTACAGTAATCACCACATGGCGGTCGTACTCGTCGGAGGTAATATAGGGAGCGTCGTTGAAGACCACATTGGGGTACAGCGATACGCTATCCTTGAGGCCGCCCTGAAGCTTCAGGTTCTCGCCCACAAAGACGACGATGTTCCTGGAAGGCAGGTAGACCTTGGAAATCTCTCCCAGACCAAAGAACGACTCCTTGCCCTTGATCTTCAAGGCAATCAACATTTCGGGAGTTGTCAGGTCGTAAGGAATGATATCTATGTTGAATTCCACGAACAAGGAGTCCATGCCGCCCTTGGTGGTATCCCTAATGGCATGTGCCGCCTTGATGATGTTGGTTCCCAGTTTGACCAACGGGACCTGACGCACATAGGTAGCGCCGTTTTCCTTATCCTTGTACGTGACCAGAGCATAGGCGTTCTTGCCAATGTCTTCGGGGAACGTCAAGTCGGAAACATCATTAAGGATAATCCTGTCTCGAGCGCCATTCAATGTGGGAACCGTCGCCGGATCCATGCGTACGCCATTGACCACCAGTGCTACAGAGGTCACCTCCATAAACTTGGACAAGGTATCCAACAACATTATTTCCACATAGTCAAGCTGGCTATCCAAATCGGAATCCTTGATCATGGCGACCTTCGCCTCAGGTACTGCGGCATAGAAGTTGATATTGTCTATCACTACCATGTCACCCTTCTCGTTAGACACATAGATTTCGCCATTCCTTATAGGATCATAGGCGGTCACGTAAATCGTCACGCTGCCATCCGCATTGACCTTGATAGAATCTCCAGGTTGCGGGTTCTTAGGATCGATGAGAATCAATCCCGAATTGGTGGTGATGATCAAGGAATCTACATCGTCGCCAAAGTACTGCTTGACCTTGTCGGCACTTAAAGTTATGGCCACCACATCGCCCACCTTGGCAGAGTCGATGTTGGAATTCTGACGGAAGTCCAGCGTGGTACCTGTGGGGTTATTGACCACAAGGTAGACGTTGTCGCCAATCTGCACCGTTCCCGGATCGCCAGGCTGCTTGTCGGTGACAGGAATCAAAGTCGTCGCGTTTTGCACCACAGAATCGCCCTTGTCGTAGTTGTCCCACGACGGGTTGAAATACCCACCTTCGGCAGAGCTGTAACCGAATTCGTCACCACCAGCATTGGGGCTGTAGTTGGACGTACTGCTGCCAAAAACATCTCCTCCGCTATCCTGGCTGCTAGAACTATTTTCGCCGCCATTCTGGCCGCTGCTGGAACTGTTGGTTCCCTGGCCGCTGCTAGAGCTTCCGGTGCCCTGGCCGCTGCTGGAACTGCCGGTGCCCTGGCCACTGCTGGAACTGCCAGTGCCCTGGCCGCTGCTGGAGCTGCCGATTCCCTGGCCGCTGCTGGAACTGTCGGGTCCTTGGCCGCTGCTGGAACTATCGGGTCCCTGGCCGCTGCTGGAACTGTCAGGTCCCTGACCGCTGCTGGAACTGTCGGGTCCCTGGCCGCTGCTGGAACTATCGGGTCCCTGGCCGCTGCTAGAATCACCCTGGCCACTGCTAGAACTGCCGGGTCCCTGGCTGCTGGAACTTCCTCCGCTGCCATTGCTGCTGGAGCTCATGCTGCTAGAAGATTCTTGCCATTCCGCCTGTGAACTCAAGAGTTCATAACCGCTGGAATAAACCTCGCCGCCAGTACTTGCGCTGGAATACTGAGCCTTTTCCAAATCCAGAGGAGCCAAGTCGTCAAGGAAGTTGTCGATCCACTGCATGTGCAGCAACACGTTATTGTCTATGTGACGCTCCGGATTGGCCGCATAGTCGACAAAGATAAGGTGCCCCGTATTGCTAGCCACAAACAGGTGGCCATGACCATCCACCGTTCCCTGGTCCAAGCGCCAACCTACTGTGGGAGTCACTCCGGTTCTGTTGTTGGTTCCACCATCGCAGTACCCAGAACAAGAACCATTGCTGCAAGTTCCTCCTCCCCAGCCGTTGTTATTTGAACCGGTCCATTCACCAGTAGTCGCATTCGCCTTTTGCCTGCAAGAAGGAGTACGGGGCCCAGTCATGTGAGTCGTGTCTTCGACAAAGAAGAACTCGCGCAAATCAATGGTAGCGACAATATCAGCCTGCACCTGACCATTTGTCCCCACATAGGTGCGAATCTGCCGGATCTTGGACCCGCCAAACAGGAATATGGTGTTAGAATAAGGGTCATAAGTGCCGCCATGGCAGCCTTCCAGGGTATCAAGGAGGGTTTTCATTCCCAAGCCAATGACAACGGTATCTCCCATATTGGCCACGTATTTTTTCGCCGAATCGGCATGGTTTATCACCCTTAAAGTGGAATCCGTGAAATAACCGAAATAAGATTCCTTCAAGTAAGTCTTCCGCGTCTTTTCATCACAGGGTACGCCGTTGATATCCACCTCGCATCCACCGCCCGCAAAATTGGAGTGGGTATAAAAGGCACGTCCAGCGCCGTCCCAAACGACAGTGGTCACCTCTTTTAAGTTCTTGTGAGGGTCGGTCGACGCAGGCCTCAATTCCACCTCATAGCCCACATTGGCAATATTGCCATCCTGCATGGAGTAACGCACCAGAGGGCCAGGCATGCCATCGGCCCACACGTACTTGCCATTGGGGTCAATCATCACATGCCAATATCCATGTTTGGGAAGGGAGTTGTCCTGGGTAGCGGGGTCCGTCGATGCGTTCTTGTACCTCGACTGCGAAGTCTGGGCAACGCAATCATTGCTACTGGTGCTATTGCTAACCTTTCTCACCTTGTGAAGGCGTTCGCCTTGACCAGCAACCACCAGGTGGTCCTTGTCGAAGTGCATAATGCCATCGGCACCATTGGAATTACAAATGTTTTTCTTGTTCGACAATTGCAAGGTGCCCAAGCCATCGTAGAAATAGTCGATCTTCTTGACTCGATCGCTACCGATGTACTTCGTATAATACAGGGTGGCGTTCGTGGATTGCTGTTCCACGATTTCACCTACCTGCTGAATCCAGAGGCCCGTAGCGGGGTTACCCGGAGCATTGGTCGGAGTGACGGCGAACACCAGCGCCGCCGCGCCCAAAACCAACATTGCAATGTTTCTTGCCACGTACTTCATAGCACTACCCTCTGAAAGGACTTAGTCATCAAGAGGAATTCCGCCCTTGCCGGCACGGATGCCCCAGTTGTAAATCCTTTCCACTTTAAAACTATTCTTGGCACCGTAAACGTTAACCTTGAACTGTGCCACATAAACTCCTACGCCAACCTTGCGGCCCTCGCTAGACCGCATGTTCCAGCGCACATACATCTTTTTTGCATGCTCAAAGCAATTGCCATCAAAAGCATCCTTGTCGCTGCATTTCAGCTTATTGGAAGCTCCGCCCACGTAGGACCCCAGGTTGGTAAACACCTTCAGCTCCCAAGAAAGGCCCACTTTGTCCAGGTTCATGCTCTCTGCACCGGACGAATCCTCCCCCATGACTGTCGCAAAGCTGATATCCATCAAGATCCCCAGGGATTTTTTCATTTCATCGCCAATGGGGTCATCGGCATCGACAAACTTTTCCGTAAAGGCAGCCTTGTCCGCCAAGAGAACCGCACGGTCCAACGTGGCCAAGGAGGTGGACTGCATCAACACACGGGGGTCGCCCTTGACCATGACGGGCGTGGACTTGTCAGAAACTCCGTTGCCGTTCAAGTCCATAATTTTCGCTTTGTCGAAATCGAACTTCAGGGAATCCGCAGGGTTCATGCGGTCTGCCAGGGGTACACCGTTCTCTAGTTGCAATTTTACAGACTTGCCGTCTTCGCTCCAGGTCATGGAACTAAAGGGAATGGAAACCCACCTGCCGTCTACCTTGAAGCTAAAGCACTCCGACAAGGCGGCAAGGGACAGGGATTCCCGGTCCACCGGCTCGGAGAAGGTGATAGTCAGTACGTCCGCTTCCATCCTCTGGAAGGATTCCGGCTGCAGGAAGGTACCTGCAATCACCGGAGACATGCGGTCGTGCATGGCGCAAGGATAGGTTTCCTTCTTGATGGAGCCGTCGGGCTGGATCACAGGCTTAATGACCTCGGCATAACCGTACTTGAGGCTATCCACTTTCACTCCCGCCGTATCCACGTAGGTGAGCATCCGCTGTACATCGAACTTGGTGGAATCCACCACAATGGAAAGCATAAGGCCGTCTTTAGAAAGCTTCACAAAGTTGGTGTCCGTCAGGTCGGGCTTGATCTTCAGGACATTGCCCTTGTTGTCCATCCAGTACAGCACCACTTCCATCTCTTCCAAGTCCTTCTTGGTGATGGGTTCCTTGAAGGCAACCGTGGCACTGTCCATACGACCATCGCCGTTCCTGTCATAGAAGCCGTTCCGCTCGTCATCCATGTAGTTCTTGCCCGAATTGGTTATCTTCACGGGGTTGTTCTTGCCTGTCTTGTTGCCATCAGCAGCCTTAATAAGCCCATTGGGGCACTTGTCCTTGGCGCAGGAGGTGGCTATTTCGATTTCTCCGCCAACCTTGACGGAATTCTTGGGTACCTTGAATTTCCAAATGCGATCGTCCCCACCAACGCCTTTTTCCACTGCCGTCATGGACAGGGGCACCCCATTCAAGAGGAAACCACTACCCGAGGTCCAAGACTCGTCCAGGGGCTTGTTGAAATTGAGGATTACATAGTCGAAGTCGCCATCGCCCGGTTCCAAGGTGGCAGTCTGTATAACCGGGCCTATGCGGTCCTGGATGGCCGTGGAAAGGTAGCCGGAATCGACTGCAGAGACGGCGTACACCTTCAAGTCGCCCGTAGGCGTTCCATTGGGAATGGTCGTCTTCACGCCGGTGAGTTCCACAAGGTTGCCGTTCTTGTTGGCCTCTCCACTAAAATTGATGAAATCTCCGCCCGTGGGCCAATTATACTGGAAATCCTTCAGGTCGACCCCGGTCATCTTGCCGTTAAAGTAGGCCGCTATGCTGTCGCCAATACCATCGCCGTTGGTGTCATAGATGAAGGCACTATCCAAGGTGGGAAGATTGCGGTTCACAATCTGCAAGTAGCCCTTGAAGGGTTCCACCGCCCGGAACGTGGTGTCGGTTACGTTCGGATAGTATATGGCCGAGTTCAGGGTGAATTCCACATCGGAAATGGCCTTGTCCGAGGTAATCAAGAAAGAGGACCTTGAGTTGGAGAGCTGTCCCACATAGTACTGGGTTCCCTCGATGGTCATGGTTCCCATGGGCGTTTTACCCGGAGTTAGGAACTTGAGGGACTCCTGCTTGGAAGAAAGGAAATACCACAAATTCGGACTCAAATCGTCTATTTCCCCCTTGTGGGGACCTATGGGTTTTACGGACTGCACGTAAACCGGGAGCGTATCCCCCACGGGCAACTGCTGCATATTGTCGATATCGAACGCCTTTTTGCAATCCGGGTCCATGCAGAACCGGAACCGGGGGACGTAAAAGTTGTAGACCTTGATGACCTTGACATCCTGCATGGTCACGTCTGCCGAGGCCCCCAAGGGTGCATTGCTGATGGTCCAGTGTCCCGTCACGGAAGTGACCACGTAGCCATCGGCATTGGAAACGAAGCTCTGCCCATTGGTGGCAACCACCTCCTTGTTCACGTCGAACACGATGGTGTCGGAGCCGACGTTGGGAGCATAGACATAGACGTTCACGCCAGGGAGGCGGTAATTCAGGTTCGGATCCCCATTGTCCATGTCCTTTACGTAAAGGCCTATTCGCTGGCCCCCGTCCAAGGGCAAATATTCGCAGCGACTATCGGGTTTGGCGTCATTGATGCAGTCGCCGTTAAAATCAACGCCGGCAAAGCCCCAGGTCGCACCTAGCGACAGGGTTAACACAAACAGCAAAAATCTGTCTTGCATCTTCGCCAACATACCATCCTCACATTGTTCTACGCAACAACAAACACGCCCATTGGAAAACCTGGGCAATCTCTCCTTAAAAATATGTTTTTTTACGTGAATGCGGAAAACTTCCTCGACGGAACAAGCCCTATTTGAGGCCTAAATCACACTTTTTTCGAATCGAGATTTAAAGCGAATTATTCCAACTTGGAATATGCCGCACTGTACAAGTCCGCCACCACGGCGTCCATGAACAGCCAGCCATCGCCACAAAGAGCAATCCGGCTACCGCAGCGTTCTAAAAAACCGCGATCCACGTAGCGGCCCACCACCTTTTCGGGAATGTCCACGCCCATGTGCCGCAATTCCTCCAAATCCAGGCCATACTTTGTACGTAACGACAGCTGGATAGCCTCCGCAATGGCCTCTTCGTGGCCCACAGGGTCCCTCGACAGTGCGGACTCCGGGCAGCCCTCTTCCACGTAGCGGCGCCACTGCGGGTAGCGTTCGGGAGCATGGTACCGCACTCCGTCTATATACCCATGAGCGGAGGGGCCGAAGGCCAGGTATTCCCCCCGCCGCCAATAGTTCAGGTTGTGAAGGCTCTCTTGCCCCGCTCGGGCGAAATTGGAAACCTCGTAACGGTCAAAGCCCTTGGACTGCAGCAATGCTACGCCCTCGCGGTACATGTCGCCATAAAGGTCCTCGTCGATTTGAACCAGGCCCTTTTCCACCCTATGCCCAAGGCGGGTGCGGCTATCCACCTTGAGTCCATAAAAACTGATATGCCCCAGAGGGTAAGAGGATAGCTTCTCCAAATCTTCCAGGAACTGCTCCAAGGTTTGCCCCGGCAGGTTGAACATCAAGTCGGCATTGAC
This sequence comes from Fibrobacter succinogenes, assembly GCA_902767785.1. Classification (GTDB taxonomy): domain Bacteria; phylum Fibrobacterota; class Fibrobacteria; order Fibrobacterales; family Fibrobacteraceae; genus Fibrobacter; species Fibrobacter succinogenes_D. The sequence goes on from CACXIR010000023.1 coordinate 14,868, forward strand.
CCGAAGCCCGCTAGAAAGAAGCAAATCCAAGGCGGCAAAGCCCTGCTCCACAGAATGGGAGCGGCCCACCGCACGCAAAAGTTCCGGCCTAAAGCTCTGGAGTCCAAGGCTTACGCGAGTGACGCCATTCCTTGTCGCTACTTCCAGGCGTTCGCCATCCGTAGATTCGGGGTTGAACTCCATGGTGGATTCCCGCAGGGCATGCAAGGGGAGTCCCAATGTTGCAAGCCCTGAAAAAAGAGCCTCCAACTGTTCCGGAGAAAGCAGGGACGGCGTTCCGCCGCCCAAATACAGAGTCTCTACGCGAGAAAAAACTTGGGGATGACGGCTTGCAAACAGTTCCATTTCTCGGGACAGCAAGTCCAGAAATTCCTGGTGGAGCCTTGCCGGCCCCTGGATAGTGAAAAAATCGCAGTAATCGCAGATCTTGGTACAAAATGGAATATGGAGGTACAGGCCCAGCATTTCTTAAAAATACATTATCATCGTTGCCTGCAGGGGAAAATAATGTAAATTAAAACGAGATGCGGGGTGTTTGCGATGGACAAGGCGGCAAAAGACATAATTAAGCAGAAAATCAAGAAGAGGCTCCCCCTCTGGGTTTTCCTTACGCTCTCCACCGTCATCTTCTTCTTGGCCTCCACCCTGCTCATGGGCGAGTCCTACAAGGACATTGTCCTTATAGCCATGATTTGGGCACTCCCCCTCTTTATCCACTAGACCTATGGCTATTACCCGAAAGACACAGAGAAAGTTCAGGTCCGTATGTTTTTACGTACTCTGCTGGATCTGCGTCGCCTTGGGGATAGCCTCCTTGCAGATGTTTAGGGACTTTGGACGCCTGGACCCGGAACCCCTTTTGAAAATGTTCCAGTTCGCCCTGTTCATGGGACTATCCCACGGGATATACGACGTTATCGTCCTAAAGGACGAAAGGGATTGCAGGCCCGTGTGGAAGGCCTTTTTGGTGCGAAACCTGTACTTCATAGCGGCCATATGCGCAAGCATTGTCCTGTGTACGCTACTCTTCAAAGCCTCTGCCACAGAGGGCGTCGTAAACGAGATTTCCCTGGCGGCCATTTGCGACAACCTGAAGTCCCACCAAGTCCAGGAACAGGCCATACTCTTCTTCCTTGCCGCCTACCTCATCACCTTTGTCCGGTCGGTCCATAAAAAGTTTGGCCCCAGGGTGTTCTGGAACGTGCTGCTGGGAAAATCCCAGGAACCCATGGAAGAGGAACGAGTCTTTATGTTCATAGACCTGAGGCATTCCACCTCCATGGCCGAGGAACTGGGCCACACGGTCTACAGCAGCCTGCTGCGGGACTACTACCGCCTGCTTTCCAACTGCTGCGAAGAGAACCACGGCGAAATCTACCAGATTGCAGGGGACGGGGCGTTTCTAACCTGGAAAATGTCCTCTTGCCGAAAAAAAGCCCGGCCGGTAAGCTGTTTCGAGGACTTTGCCGAGGGCTTAAGGCTCATGGGACCCAAGTTCCAGAAGAAATACGGGGTTATTCCCGCCTTCAAGGCAGGGGTCCACTGCGGCAAGGTGGTGGCCACGGAAGTGGGCAACTTCGGCAGCGAAATGGCGTACCACGGAGACGTGCTGAACACCACCTCCAGGATCCAGGGACTATGCACCAAATTGGGGCAGGAATTCTTGATTTCCGAGGATTTCTACCGGGAATTGCACATGCCAATCCCCCACGGATACATCGCCAAAAAGGAAGGATATTTCGAGTTAAAGGGCAAAAAACACGAAATTCTGCTATTTTCTCTGCAAAAGCCCTTGACAATCTAAATTCCTTAAGCTATAATTGGTCTCACCTCGCGGGAATAGCTCAGTTGGTAGAGCACGACCTTGCCAAGGTCGGGGTCGAGGGTCCGAGTCCCTTTTCCCGCTCGAAAAAAGAAAAACCACCCATTTGGGTGGTTTTCTTTTTTTTGCGTCGGGATAAAAAGGGACTCGGAGCCGAGAAGAGGGTGCGACTGAAATTTTTCATATGAGAACGAAGTGAACATAATTGAAAAATTTCAGCACTTGAGGCGCAAGCCTCAAGCCCGTAGGACGAAGCATCGGCTCGCAAGGCGAGTGACCGATGCTGAGTATTCCCTTTTCCCGCTCGAATACAAAATGCCCAGCTTTTGCTGGGCTTTTTTGTATTCGAATGAGAGTAGGGGTGGACCCGAGACCCCTTGGGGGAGAGGGGCCGGCAAAAACCACCGTGCGCGTAGCGCATGAAATAGGTGGTTTTTGAGCTTGACACGAACGAGTGAGTGTCGAGCCCGAAGGGTTGCTGAGCAGCCGCGCTAGCGGAGACTGCGAAGCAACATTCCCTTTTCCATTTATCAATAGCTGCTCCTCTCTCCTTAAAAAAATATATTTTCCAAAAAAGGACTAAACCATTTTTCAAGGACACCCAATATGCCGTTCTGCCCTAATTGCGGAAAGCTGCTTGCAGATGATAACGCCTTCTGCCCTTCGTGTGGACACAATGCCACGACCACAACGACAATTCTACCTCCCCAAAAAAGCAAGGAAGCCGCTGGGCTGCTAGGCCTTTTCTTCGGCAGCCTTGGAGTTCACGACTTTTACGTGGGCAAGGTGACCCATGGCGTAATCAAGCTGGTCCTCACTTTCACCGTACTCGGTTACTTCGTTTCTGCAATTTGGAGGTTCGTGGACGTCATTTGCATTATCACTGGGAGTTACCATGACAACTGGAACCGCCCCCTTACGGGGGATGCAACCATCACCAAGATACTGCTGGTTCTTCCCATATTGTTCTTTATCTTGGCGATTGCCATCACCATCTTTGTCATATCCCCCCTGTTTATCGTAGCCTAGGTACTTTAAAAGAGGCCCTACCCATGCCACGCCTGATGTCGCCGCTTAGGCCCCGCTACATGCGCAAGCCTCCTGAAGGTCCTGCCCCGGACCTGCCTAAGGACGCAGCGACTCCTTCCCCATTTCCGTCAGTGCAGCCTGCGGAACCGGAGGCACCCGAGTACCCCGAAACCCTTTGCGTTTCCGAGGGAACCTTTCGGCAGGTCCGGGACGATAGCCTTGTGCTGCTTTCCCAAGGAATAGAACACCGGCTCTTGCGTTCAGAAGAGGGGCCATTCCAGATTTTCATTGTGCCAGAATTCGAGGCGGCGGCAAGGCAGCAACTGAGCCTGTACCACCAAGAAAATCCGCCCAAGGAAGAAAACCCACCCCTGCCCTTGAGTTTCAGTCTGCAGCCCCTGTGGGTGCTGCTAGCCCCCATGCTGGTGACCCTGCTGGACTTTTCGGAAAAGGTGAACCTGCACGGGCCGGGGCTCTCTGACGCAGCCAAGGTCTTGAAGGGAGAATGGTGGCGGAGCCTTACCGCCCAGACCCTCCACGGAGATGCCCGCCACCTGGCCTCCAACCTGCTTTGCGGCTACATCGTGATGAACATGATCACCTTCCGCATACCGCTCCTCCGACTTGCTCCCTTCATTGCCGTGGCCGCCGCCATAGCAAACATTTGCGTCTCGGCCACAGTGCAAACCGACTTCCGCTCCCTGGGGTTTTCCACCTTCGTATTTGCCGCCATCGGCTGCCTTGCGGTCATAGAATTCCGGCTCATGCCCAAGGAATCCCACGGGATGCTCCGGCGGTTCGCGCCCCTGTGCGGCGCAGCCTCCCTGGCGGTATTCCTGGGACTTGGAGAAAACGCAGACATCCTAGGACATGCCTACGGGTTTTTAGCAGGGCTGTTCTGCGGATTTATACCCAATAAAAAAAGCCTGCGCTGGGGTTCTCCCCTTTCTAGCGCAGACGGATTAGGCTTGTTGTTCTATTACGGGCTTTACCTGCTGGCCTGGAAAATGGCCCTCTAGGCCATGGCCAGTTCCGGGTGGACCTTCATCTCTTCCAGTTGCAGGTCGTGCAGGACCACGAAGCCCTCTACCAGGCTCTTTTGCACATCGATGATGCGCTGGTTAGATGAGCCGCGGAACTTGAGTTCCAGGGACTTTTTCGCCATGATGAAGGGGCCGTCAATCAGGATATCCGCAAAGGTCAGCAACTCGAACATGTCGGGACGTTCGTGAGAAAGTTCCATCAACCGTTCGTAGGTATAACCCGTGAATATCACCAGGTTCAGGCCGCGTTCCTTGATTTCCCGAGCCAACGGGACTAGTGCCGCTGCCTGGTCCATGGGATCGCCACCGCTAAAGGTGATGCCGTCCAGAAGCGGATTCTCGTCTATCATGGAGAGGATTTCATCGATGTCGATGAAATGGCCCCCGTTGAAGTCGTGGGTCTGCGGATTCTGGCAGCCGGGGCAATGGTGGTTGCAACCCTGGGTAAAAATCGTCATGCGGATACCGGGCCCGTCCACAAAGGATTCAGGCTCAATTCCCGCAATGCGAAGTCTCGGAGTTTCCTGTTCCGTATTACACCCCGTGCTTTACGCGGTCATTCACTTCGGCGCGCTTGGCGTTGTTGAAACGGTCCACGGTACCCACCAGGTAACCGGTGATGCGGCGGATGCGTTCAAAGCCCACGCCTTCTCCATACTTGCTCAATTCTTTCTCTGACATTTGTCCTCCTTGTTAAAAAATCTGTGTTTACCTCACGCCCCTGAATACGGGCATGCCGGGATAAAGTTTGCGCAGTTCCTCGATCTTGGCCTCGGAAATGGCGTGTCCTTCGCTACGTCCGCAGCGGGGGCAGCAATCGCCGATAACGCCCACGAATCCGCAGACCGGGTCGCGGTCCACCGGGTGGTTGATAGAGCCGTAACCGATCCCCACCTTGGCCATGTGCTGCACGATCTTCTCGAAAGCGTCCAGGTTCTGGGTCGGGTCGCCATCCAGCTCGATGTAGCTGATGTGGCCCGCATTGGTGAGGGCGTGGTACGGGGCTTCCAGGGAAAGCTTCTTGAAAGCCGAAATCTTGTAGTACACCGGCACGTGGAACGAGTTGGTGTAATAGTCGCGGTCGGTAACGCCCGGAATGATGCCGAACTTCTTCTTGTCCATGCGTACAAAGCGTCCGGAAAGGCCCTCGGCCGGAGTGGCCAACAAGCTGAAGTTCAAGCCCAAGCGCTTGGATTCCTTGTCGCAGAATTCACGCATGTGGCCGATAATCTTGAGGCCCAGTTCCTGGGAGGCTTCGCTTTCGCCATGGTGCTTGCCGGTAAGGGCCACCAGGGTTTCGGCAAGACCGATAAAGCCAATGGAAAGGGTACCGTGCTTAATGACTTCGCCCACGGTATCTTCCCAGCCCAGCTTTTCGGAATCCATAAGCTGGTCGCTGACCAATTGCAGCATGCGGTCCAGCTCCTTGAAGAACAGGTCCACAGACTTCATCTTGATAGCAATACGGGGCAGGTTAATAGAGGTAAAGCTCAAGTTACCACGGCCAAAACTGATTTCGCGAGTCGGGTCGTAGTTATTGCCAATCACGCGGGTACGGCAACCCATGTAGGAAATTTCGGTTTCGGGATGGCCCGGCTTGTAGTACTGCAGGTTGTAGGGTGCGTCCTGGAAGCTGAAGTTAGGGAACAGGCGCTTGGCGCTCACCTTGCAGGCCAGCTTGAACAGGTCGTAGTTGGGATCGCCGGGGTTCAGGCTTATGCCGGATTTTACACGGAAAATCTCTGGATGGGGAAAATGGCCGTTTCGCCGCCGCCCAGACCCTCGTCGGTGGTGAGCAGCAGGTTCTTCATGACCATGCGGGCTTCGGGCTCGGTGCACATGCCGTAGTTGATGCTAGAGAACGGGGTCTGTGCACCGGCACGGCTGTGCATGGAGTTCAGGTTGTGAACGAAGGCTTCCATGGCCTGGAACGTGGTCTTGTCTGTTTCTTCGTAAGCCTGCTTTTCGGCGAACTTCTGAGCCTTCTTCACGATTTCAGCGTCGTAGACCTTGGAAAGCTCGCGGGCCTCGGCCTCCACAAACTTCTCGTTGGGTACCAAGGTGGCCACCATGCCCATTTCCGCCATTTCGGCGTGAAGCTTCTTGACGCCCGGAAGGATTTCCTCTTCTTCCTTGCCGGTAAAGAGGATCAAGGCTTTCACCAGGTTAGAGAGGTAGGCCTTGCGGTAGGTGATGCGAACGCCGTCGGCCATGGCATAGTCGAAGTTGGGGATGGACTGGCCACCATGCTGGTCATTCTGGTTACTTTGTATGGCAATGGCCGCGAGGGCCGCGTAACTGCGGATATCCTTGGGTTCGCGCAGGTGACCGTGACCCGTGTTGAAACCGCCCTTGAACAGCTTCTTCAGATCGATCTGGCAGCAGGTCATGGTAAGGGAATAGAAGTCCAAATCGTGAATATGGATATCCCCCTCGGAATGGGCGCGGCTGTGCTCGGGCTTGAGCATCATCATGGTGTAGAAATGCTTGGCGGACTCGGAACCGTACTTGAGCATGGTACCCATAGCGGTATCGCCGTCGATGTTCGCATTTTCACGCTTCAGGTCAGATTCCTTGGCGGAGCTAAAGGTAATGTCGCGCAACGTGTGCATGAGGCGAGTGTTGACCTCGCGGATGCGGGTACGCTCGGCACGGTACAGGATGTAGCTCTTGGCGGTATCGGCATAGCCGCCCTCGGTCAGGGCCTTTTCAACAGCGTCCTGGATTTCTTCGATTTCGGGCTTAATCTTGCCGTCGGCTTCCAAATGCCCCACGGCATTGACAGCCACCTGAAGGGCCGTGCTGGAGAGGACGTCGTCGTTTCCTAACAAATTCAGCTGGTCCTGGGACGCCTTGATCTGTTCTTCCAGTTCACCAGATGCGCGGAAAGCCTTCTCGATAGCAGCAGAAATCTTCTCAATGTTGAACGGCATCTCGCGGCCGTCGCGTTTTTTCACTGTTACAATCATTACAATTACCTTTTTTTCAGCAAAATTGGTCTATGTCCAAATAATAACAAAAAACACCATATCTTGTGCTTTTCAATTTATGGCCACCACAATATGTGGTGATTTTGGGGGTCGGACCACCACCGCCAGTCGGGTCAAGAAATTTACAACCCCTTAATACGCAATTATTTAAGGATCAGCAGCCACGTAAGCAAAAAGTAAACTTCGTAAAACGGCCGAACTAAGGGGAAATGCGATTACAAGAGCCGGCAATCAAAAATATCAATTTATTTTATTAAAAGCATTAAAACAATCTATTTGACAATATTAATCATTAAAGATATATTATAGGCAAGAAACTTCATACTTTGTGAACGGCCCTGCGTTCCGAGGAGTCATTATGAAACACTTTGCCGCACTCTGCTCCCTCGCATTCCTGCTCTGCTCTTGCGCGGGGGTGCATGTCCAAAAACCCGAAGTCGAAAACGTGAAGAAAATCGCCATCCTGAGCGTGTCAGCAAGCGAAGACATCAAGAAACTGGAAGACGAAGAAGAAGAGGGCAGCCTCAAGGACGCCCTGGTAGGGGTTGCCACCAGCGCCGCCATGGACAACGTGCCGCAACTCGCCAAGGGCCGCGAACGGCTCATCACCCATGGCGCCGAGGCCCTGTCCCAGACCCTCGGCAGCATCAAGGGCTGGGCGGTAATCCCCTTTGACGAGGTTACCGGAAACGCCCAGGTCCAGAAGTTCTTCGACCCCACGGGAGCGGAAGGCGTCATCAGCAAGTTGTCAAGGCTGGTTCCGGTGAGCGGCTGGCGCTTCATGACACCCGCAGGAATGCACGCGCTGCCCTACGAGGCGGTAGTCTCTGGAGAGACGGCCCTCTTTGGTGCCAAGACTGACGACCAGGAAGTCCGCGAAGAAGTGGGCAAGCTCTGCGAGGCCCTGAACGTAGATGCAGTTGCCGTAGCCGAATACTACTTCTTCTATGAGGAGGGCGGATTGCTGCCCACAGCAAGGGCCACCCCGGTGGCAATGGTGGACGTGGTGCTTATCGACAAGAAGGGAAACAAGCTACTGCACACGGACCACGGCTGGACCCAGGTCAAGGGCAAAGGCAACGTGATGCTGGTGGACAAGTATGTGGACCTGCAGTCTGACCCAAGCGTAGACGCCTACATCAACGCCATCGACAAGGCCATGGGCGAATTCAAGAACGCCGCCAAGAAAAAACTCTAAGCACCAACGCCACAAGTATTGTGGTGGTCATGCTGATGAAGGGCATCCAGGGCCAGCTGAAAATGCCGCCCAGCACCGCGGGTACCCCAAAGGCGGGAATTCCCTGAATAAGGACCAGGCTTCCCATGCCGCAAAGAACAGCAGCTATGACCTGCCAGCTCTTGAGGCCCTTCACAAAAAAGGCAAGCAGGAACATGCCCAGCAGCGGACCCGTAAAGAGTCCCGTAAAGAAGATGGCGTTCTTGAGGAGGCTCCCCTGCTGGGTGGCGGCAAACAAAGCAAAGAACACGCCCAGCACGCCCCAGACCACCGTCCAGAGTTTGGCCCGCTTGAGGCCACCCATGCCCCTGGATTCCTCCCAGCCCAAGAAGTCGTGTTCCGAAGTGTTGCTGAGGGAATTGATAGCACCCGAAAGGCTGCTCATGGCGGCGGCGCAAATAGCAGCCACAATCAAGCCGGTGACGCCCACAGGGAGTCCATTTACGATAAAGTAAGGGAACACGTCGTTCTGGCCCAGACCCTCGGGCAAGGCCGCCACGTGAGACACTTTGTAATACACGAACAGGGCGGCGCCCACCCAGTAGAACAATATGGATACAAAGCAGCCCAGCACCATAGAAAGCACGCTGGAGCGGTTGGCCGCCTTCACGTCCTTGCAGCTCAGGTAACGCTGCACAAACTGCTGGTCGCAACCGCGAATGGCAATTTCCAAAATGGCATAGGCAAAGCCCGCCGACACCAAAGTCCTAGCATTGGATATGTCAAAGCTGGCGTCCCACCACTTGGTCTTGCCTGCCTCGCTTGCAAGAGCGGCCATCTCGCCAAAGCCGCCCACTGCGTTGGAGATCAGCACCAGCACCAGCACGCCGCCGCCAAAGAACACGCAGAACTGCATCACGTCGGTCCAAATGACCGCCTTGATGCCGCCAAACCAGGTGTAGAAAATAGCCACGGCGGCAGAAACAACGATTGCCAACTTCAAATCGATGTGCAAGATCTGCGCCAGTACCAAAGACGGGGCATAGAGTAAAATTCCCGTGCGTAGCAACAAGTGCATGCAGTAGAACACTGCCGCCAGGCGCCGCACCGCCTTGGAGCCGAAACGGACTTCGAAAAGTTCATAGGCACTATTGATGCCCGAAGTGCGAAACCTGGGAATGAACACAAAGCCCACTACGACAATGCTGAGAAGTGCGCCAATCTGGAACATGAGGAAAGTCATGTTGTCGCCATACACATCGGCAGGGGCGCCCAGGAAGGTAGTGGCGCTTACGGAAGTAGCAATAAGGCTAATGCCCACGGCAATCCAAGGCATGGCACCGCCGCCAAACATGTACTCCTTCAGGTTTTTATTCCCGCGAGAAACCCAAAGCCCAATAAGCAAAGAAAACAAGAGATAGGCGGCAAGCACCGCCCAGTCTATCCATGTAAACATCCGGAGTCCCTCCTAAACAGATTCCGTATATTGAATTACCTGGTTACGGCCGCCTTCCTTAGCCTTGTACAAGGCCTGGTCCGCCAAGCTGACGGCCTTCATCATATTGTCCTTATAATCTGGCGTCACCAGGAATGCACCAATGCTGATGCTGACCCGCAGGGGATCGGGCTTATGCACATCAAATTCCAGCTGAAGTACCGCCTTGCGAATGCGCTCGGCAGTTTCAATCATTCCCTCGGGGGTGGTATCTACCAAGCCCACCACCATTTCTTCGCCACCATAGCGGGCCACGATGTCTATATCCTTGCGGACCTCGCGGAGCAGGGTCTTGGCAATTTCAATAATCACGATGTCGCCCACTTCGTGACCGTAGGTATCGTTCACGCTCTTGAAGTGGTCGATATCCATCATCAACACGCCAATATTGTACTTGCGCCTGTCGGCACGAATCTTTTCGGTACGCAGGGCCTCGGGCATGGAACGCTTGTTCAAGAGTCCCGTCATGCCATCACGAGTGGCCTGGTCCTTCTTGGTCTCGTACTGGCTCGCCCTGGCATAAGCAAATCCCGCAACTCCCGCGAATGCCTTAAGGAGCTGCATCTCGTGTTCCGTATAGCGGCCAGAAGTACGGCTTTCCAGGCAGATGGCAAGTTCTGCCTGGCCCGCATTATTGTCCGTGGCAACGGGCATCACAAAGAGCTGGCGGAAATCCATGTTCCTGGTTTCGTGATTGTCTATGCGAGGCACGTATTGGCTAGAACTGGAACTAAAGAATCTCTCTACTGGGCGATTCTGGAACAGAGCCAAAACGGCAAGGCCCTTGTCGGACAAAGAGAACTTTTTATTGGCAAACTGTTCGGAATCTATGCCATCGCAGCAAACCACCCTGCCTTCCCGTTCCTTGTGGGGGTCGTCCTCGGCTCGGTCCAGAGCCAAAAGCATCATGCGGTCAAAGGGTATGTTCTGCTTGACGTAATCGAAAATCTGGCGGTAGATGTCCTTGACGGACATGGTCTGGAAGAACTTGTGCTGGTAGCTGTACAAAATGCTGAACTGGTGCTGGCCAATGTAGTTCTTGGCAGAGACAAAACTCTTGTAGTAAAGCACGTACAGGGTGCTGGCAATGTTGGTCATGGCCTGGGCCGTGGACTGGCTAAAGGCATTGGGGTAAAGGGAATCCACCACCAAGGCACCCATGCGATTCTTGTTCTGGTCCAAAATGGGAACGGCCACCAAAGACTTGATAGAGGGATTGTCAATGTAGTACAGCAAGGCCTTCCCTCCCGACAAATCCCCTTCCAAGAGCCGTTCCACGTCCATGTTGAACAGCTGCCCCAACAAGCCAGACGTCTCCGTTATTTTCACGTCCGTAGCAATCTGGGAACTGGACTCGGCGCTATAGACTCGAATCCCCCATTCCTTAAAACTTCCCAAATTCGAAAAGATCAGCAGGGAATTGGCATTGGGAATAACACGCTTTAAGCCCTGAAGCAAGTCGGTCATGGCCTTGTTCACGTCGGCATTGGCCCGTGCCCACACCTGATTCACCTTCAAGGTAGAATTGGGTTCATTGTATTCCGTAGAATCGTCTTTCACGGAATTGCGCAAATCAGGGGTAACGGCAGGAGCGAGCCCCGTAGCCCGCATGGCACGGGTCACTACCGGAATGGCAGAAGTCTTTCCGCCGGGAATGCGGGGCAAGTTCATGTACCCAAGCGCCACCGCCACGCCTGCCACGGGAATCAAAAAGAAGAACATCCCGCCCTGGAATGCAACCCCAAGCAACAGGCCCGCCACCACAAACAAAATATTCGACATCAACATGGATTCCCTCTACAGCCGGAAAGACCTGTACAACATGGTAGAAGCCAGAGCCCCGAACACCAGGTGGCTTATCCAAGCCCCCATAAAGGGAGTCAAGGCCCCATTCTCGCCCATCTTTAGGCCAATCCTTTCCAAAATATAATAACTAAAGACCAACAACAGTCCTATGCCGAACTTTTGAGAAAGCCCTCCGGAGCGGCTATACCGGTGGCAAAGGGCGGCCCCTATCAAAAGGACAATCAAATTCATCCAGTGGGCGGAGCGCTTAAAGTGGAGGGCCGTTTCCATGGCACGGGTGTCTTCGCCAGACCGTTTCAGCACCTCGATTCGTTTCTGGACCATCTTGGAATCCATTTCGTCGGGAACCTGGCGTTCGTTGATCAAGTCGTCAGGCATGGTATTCACCTTATCCACCATTTTCCGCCTTACAAGAGGGGCCACATAAACAGAACCATCCTTATTGAACACCCGCTCGTAGCCTTTGTCAAAAAGCCAGTAGCTCGCACCATCCGGTTCCTCTACCCAGGTAACAACCCTTGCGTCATAGCGTTCCGCCAAACGGCCCTGGTCTCGCAAAAGCAACACCACCTCGTGGCCCATTTTGTTCTCGCCCGAATAGTGCCTAAAGAACCAGCTGGCTTTTTCGCTGTCAATAAAGGTAAAGTTCTGCTTTTCCTTGATGCGGGGGTTCTTTTTCTTTTGAGCGTTGGTCTCCATGATTTCTAATCGCTTGTGGTTTGCATCAGGAAGCCAACGTTCACTCATCTCGTAAGAAGCAACCGATATAAGCACGCCAAAGAGGAATATGGGCATCAGCGTCAAAAACGGATTGCGTCCCGAGCTTTGCATGGCGCTCATTTCCAAATGGCGGGTCATGTTGCCCACAGAAGCAAGAACCGCAATAAACAATGCCACAGGAGTAATCAGGTACAAGATATAGGGCAAGTAGCTGAAATAGTAATCGTAAACAGCTTGCACATCACGAGTCAACCAGGTCTTGATGTTGCCCACGAAGTCGATAACCACGAACATGAAGATGGCCCCCACCACCACGATAAGGAACATCTTCAAGAAATTTCTCATGAGGTAACGGGAAAACTTCATCCGAACCTCTTTGTTAGGGACCTGATTTTTTCTTTGACAATACGGAAGGCCCTAAATACCTTGTTCTCGCCAGAGAACCGATCCCTGACCATGGCCACCGTAATAAAGATGCCAAAAGCACCAATAATCACATTAGAGGCCCACATGGCCAATTCCGGAGAAATAATCAGGCGGTCCGCCAGGTTTTCGCCACCAATGAGGCAAATCCAATATATGACGAAAAAAGCCAGACTGTACAAGATTCCCGTACCAATACCCCCTTTGCGGGCCATAATTCCGAGGGGTGCACCAATCAACACAAAAATGATGCAGGCAAAAGAGGTGCTGAATTTTTTGTGGATTTCTACAAGGTACTGCGCCTCACGTTTTTCTTCTGATTCCAAGCGGCCGCGAAGACGTTCCGTAAGGCGAAGAACCCCTTGTTCCTGGGAACGGACCCGGGGAAGAACCCTTCTTCGACGGCCCAGGTCGTCCTTCAATTGATCACGAGCACTGTCGGGAACCACGCTATCCCCTTCCACCAAGTTGCTCATGGATATAAGGGACGCCAGACGCGTCCTTTTTGCGTAATCCATCAGGGAATCATAACGGTGGCGGGCATCGTTCACAACCTCCATCATCATTTCCACTGGCATCTCGCGGTCGCTCCTGTAACTGCGGCTGCGGCGTTCCAGACGATCGTCCACGTTCTCCAAAGCCAAATCCTGGGAGAAGAACCGTATGCGGAAGTAGTTTTCGGGATTGTCGGGATCCACCATGTGGGTTTCGCCACTGCGGAGCTTGAACATGAGGGTAGCTCCGTTGTCTATGTAATTTAGAGTAGCGCTGTCCGCATAAACCACGCGGGGAGCACCGCGGCGTTCCATTTCGTAAACCTGAATGCCATACAAGGTTCCGGACACCTGGTCAATACGGCTTACCCAAAGCTGCACGTCAGGAAACTGGGTAATGAGCCTGCCCGCATCAATAAACACATGGGGCTTTTTCCTAGAAACAGCATTCATCAATTCCACGGAACGGTGGTTGGCTTCGGGCAACACCCAGTTGTTGAACAGCACCATAAGCACCGACAAAAGCCCTGCCACCAGCATCACAGGTCGCATAAGCGACAAGGGAGACATGCCGGCTGCCTTTACCGCAGTAATCTCCTGGTCCCCCGAAAGGCGGCCAAACGCCATAAGACACGACACCAGAACAGCCATGGGAATAGACAGGGAAAGCATCCAGGCCAAGTTCAGCACGAATATTTCAAGAACCGTAGAGGCTGGGAGGCCCTTGGACAGCACGTTGTCCAGTATCTTCACCAAGAAATCCACCACAAACAAAAACGTAATGCCAAAAAGAGCCGCCAGGAAGGGGGCTATCAGCTCTTTCAAGACATATCGGACAAGGATCATCTTTTAATGGATTTCTTTTTTTTCTAATTTGCTAGGTGAAAATTAGAATTAACCAAAGAAAAAAAATGAACTTTTTCCAAAAGACCGCCCCATTCCTCTGCCTTTTTTCCTTGGCGGCTATGTTCGCCGGTTGCTCTTCGGACCAACGCGGCAAAATGAGCCATGCTGAATATTGCCGAGGCAAGTACGAAGCAGCAGAAGAACTATTCAAAAAACAGAAATACGGACGTGCCCAAGACAAGCTAGAAGAGATCCTGAGCCTCTGCGCCGGTACGGGCTACATGGAGCGAAGCCAATTCCTGCTGGCCGAAAGCTACTTCAACCTGGAAGAATGGATTGAGGCACGTGGCGAATACGGCAGCTTTGTGCTGAATTTTCCCGGATCCCCCTTTATCGAGACCGCCGAGTTCCGCAAAGCCATTTCGGCCTTCAACATAGAATACAAGATTGCCCGCGACGAATCCAGCACCAACACCGCAATGAAGGATTTCGAACGCTATCTTGAAAAATACCCGGACACTCCCCTCAGGGACTCCGTCAACTACTACTATGGACTTCTGGTAGAACGCAAAGCCGAAAAAGAATTCCAGACCGCACGGCTGTATTACCGCATGGACAAATACCAAGCCGCAGTCATTTACCTCAAGGAATTCCTGGAAGACTACAAGGTATCCAAGCGCCGAAAGGAAGCCCTGCTCCTAATCGTAGATTCCTACATAGAGCTAGACCAGTTCGAACCCGCACGGAGCTATTTGGCAATGCTGCGAGGAGAGTTTGCCAACGACAAGGACATTGAAAAGCTTAGCCAGAAAAACGAAAAGAACATTGCCAAAGCAGAACTATCCTTTGCCAAGCGCATGAAAAAAGACTCCAAGAAAAAGAAGGAGCAGAAAGAAGACAAGGAAATGACAAATTAGGCCTATGTTCTCCCCTGCAAAAAAAATCCTGTGCCTGTGCCTTTTTACATGGTTCGCTGCGCAATCCCTTGCAAGCGAAGAAGTGAACGTGCACGACAATTCCAGAATTTCCATCTTTTTGCAGCCCGGCGTTTCCTTTCTCAGTTTTGACCAGCGGGAATACTTTCAAGACGCCCTTGACACGATCTACCACGAATTCCTGACGCAGGCCCTAGACAAAAGAGACACACAGAACGTGGCCAAGCAAGATTTCCAGAAGGTCAACTTCTGCTTTCCCCTGTATGCGGGTTTGCAATTCCAACTGCGACAGGATCATTTTGTAAGCGTCGGGGCAGGTTACATCTACGACAACGAATCCGTGGTGGTCAGCGACCAGAACAATAGGTCTCACAACTACAGCTACACCATCCAGGGGTTCCCCCTGTTCCTGGAATACCGATTCGCCATCCCCGTCAACTTGATGACCATGAGCGACGAAAGCCTATTCAGCATCGCGCTTCGCTGGTACTGGGCCCTCCCCCACACCGAAATCTACACCAGCTGGGGAAAGCTTTCTGCAGAGACTTCCTATTATGGGGCAGGGTTCGGGTTCAGCATTGGCTACCTGCTGTTCAATTGGAAAAGCATGTATGTGTTTGGCGACCTAGGGTACAGCTCCATCTCTGTCAAATCCAAAAAGCAATATGCAGACATTGTGCCTAACGGACCCGAAGAAAAAGCCAAGTGGAATATCGGCGGAATCCAACTTCAGATTCGCGTCAGCTTTGGCGTATGGGACATGCCGATAGTGGAACAGGATTCCACCGCACAAGACAGCGCCGCAGCCCCCGTCGCGGCTCCCACCGCAGCCGATGGTACCGAAAAAACACCGGCGCAAAAGAACGAAAGCACCGACACTCCTGCCGCGACTACGCCTAAAGCAGAAGAACGACCCAAAGCCACAGCCAAAGAAAACGAAACACCGCAAAAAACGGAGTAGGCCATGAGCATTCTGCCCGGCGAAAAGCTCCGCTACGCGGAAACCCACTTCAAGTTTAAGCTGCCCTGGTCCCTGCTATACAAGCCCTGGCCCGAAATTTTTACTGACGCACCCTTCCAGTTTGTGCCAGGAGTCGCGCCAATCCTATGGATTGGCGTACGGGACGGCTCCCGATTTCCAGCCACCATCAAAAGCGTGGAACTAGCCATTAAAAAAGTCGATAATGGCATGGAAGGCACACGACCAGGGGACTGTACACAAGAAGTCCGCACCTTTGACGGATTGGACCTTTCGGCGAAAAATGCCTTTGACTTTTTCCCGCTGGAAATCGGGAGCCTGGCCCCTGGCCATTATGAGATAACGCCCAGGGTGACTGCAACGCGAAACGGCAAAGAAAAGGTTTTCAAACGCTGGAACTTTCCTGGACTCAAGCCGGCACCGCTCAAAGTCCAAGTGCTGGCGGAAAAGCTCCCGATGGCTCCCGGCTTTATAGCAGGCGAAATGCACTGCCATACCCGCTATTCTGCAGACCATGTGGAATACGGAGCCAGCCCCGCCGTAATGCAACAGGCGGCAAAGGCCATAGGGCTTGACTTTGTGAACTTCACAGACCATGCCTACGATTTTGCCTTCTTGCAAGAAGACTACACCCGGGAAGCTCCCTCTGCGCCCGCACGATTCCAAGAACTGAAGCAAGAAATTGCCGCCCTGCCCCCAAGTCCGCTGCTTGTTGCCGGCGAAGAAGTTTCTGCCGGGAACTCCAAAGGCGAAAACGTACACATGACCGTGCTGGGACCCGAAGGCTACCTGCCCGGGCTCGGCGACTGCGGACGGTACTGGCTGAACAACAGGCCCACATTGCCTATCGCAAAAATTCTGGAAATGGCAGACGTGCCCTGCTTTGCCGCCCACCCCCTGCAACAAATGGGAATGCTGGAAAAATTCATCTTCCGGCGCGGCTACTGGAAAAATGCAGACCTGCATCTAGGCGACAGCAAGAATCCCATTCGCGGAATCCAGTTCTGGAACGGCGTCCGCGACGAAGGATTCAAGCTGGGGCGTGCCTGGTGGATAGAAGAACTGGGAAAGGGGAACTACCTGCTGCCCATTGGCGGCAACGACGCCCACGGCGACCTGAACGACACCACCTTCGTAGATTTGCCACTGCTTTCCCTAGGGTACAACCGCCATCACGTTTTTGGGAAAGTCCGCACGGTTGTCGCCGCAGCCTCTTCTACCCCCACACTGCAGTCACTGCGCGAATCCTTCAAGGGAGACAACTGCTACATCACCGACGGCCCTGCCCTGTGGTGGGAACGGTCCGGCGCCGCCATCGTATTCCACGCCCAAAGCAACAGCGAGATGGGTGGCGGGTTCCGCTACATTCGCATTTATGGGCGGCGCCGCATTGCAGACGGCCTTGCTGGCAGCAAAGCGGCGGCACAGGAAGAAGTCCTCCCCGAAAGTCTCGTGGCCGCAAGCCAGAACGAAACCATTACAGTACAGGCTGCCGGCTACGCCTACCTGCGGGCCGAATGCGAAACCGCCAGCGGACGTTTCGCCCTCACCTCTGCAGCAACTATTTCTTAAAACAAAAAGCCCAGCCAATCACTTCGGCCGGGCTTCCTTTTTTTTGCGTAGCAATTACACGCTGGCATGTGCCGCAATCTTGTAAATTGCGGTCACGTCGGCAGCCTTCAGCGGCACGAATCCCCAGCCTTCACCCGGGTTCAGCTTTTCCACCAGTTTCGGGATGTCCTCTTCCTTGGCACCCAGCTCTGCGAAATTGATGGGCATGCCAATAGAATGGAGGAACCGGCGGAAGGCCTTGATGCCTTCCAAGGCAGTGGCCTTCGGGTCCGCAAAGTTCATCTGGCAGCCAAATACGCGGGTAGCCATCTGAGCAAAACGCATTACGTCATGGTCCACCACATATTCCATCCAGGCGGGCATAATCACCGCGAGGCCCGCACCATGGGCGCAGTCATAAAGTGCGGAGAGTTCGTGTTCTATGGCGTGGCTGTTCCAGTCCTGACTGCGCCCGCAGCCCACAATGCCGTTGTGGGCTACCGTCCCCGCCCACATGATGTTGGCACGCACCTGGTAGTTGGCGGGGTCGGCAATGGCGCGGGGCCCTTCCTTCACCATGGTAAGCAAAACAGCTTCGCACAGGCGGTCGGTCACTTCCACATCCTTCGTGTTGGTGAAGTAGCGTTCAAACACATGGGCCATGATGTCGGTAATGCCGCAGGCCGTCTGGTAGGCGGGCAACGTGCAAAGGAGTGCCGGATTCTGCACCGCAAACTTGGGGCGGATCAAGTCGCTGCCGGTGCCACGCTTGAGCATGCCGTCTTCCTTGGTCACCACGGAATCGCCGCTACCCTCGGAACCGGCGGCGGCAATGGTCTGCACCACGCCAATGGGGAGAGCCTTTGCAATAGTGGCCTTGCCTTCGTAAAAATCCCAGAAGTCGCCGTCGTAGGGAACACCCATGGCAATGCCCTTGGCGCTGTCAATAGTGGAGCCGCCGCCCACCGCAAGGATAAAGTCAATGCCGTTTTCGCGGACCATCTTGATGCCCTCGTAAACTAGGGTATCCCGCGGATTGGGCTTCACGCCACCCAGTTCTACATGGGCGATGCCGGCCTTGTCCAGGGATGCCTTCACCCGGTCAATCAAGCCGGAACGTACGGCAGAGCCTCCGCCGTAGTGGAT
>CACXIR010000024.1:0-822 GCA_902767785.1 Fibrobacter succinogenes
CAAAGGGGCCCAAGCGACTGTTTAACAAAAACACAGGACGACGCAAATCCGCAAGGAGACGTATGTCGTCTGACACGTGCCCGGTGCCGGAAGGTTAACAGGAGGAGTCAGCCGCAAGGCGAAGCTCCGAATCGAAGCCCCGGTAAACGGCGGCCGTAACTATAACGGTCCTAAGGTAGCGAAATTCCTTGTCGGGCAAGTTCCGACCTGCACGAATCGTGTAACGACTTGGGCGCTGTCTCCTCCGTGGACCCGGTGAAATTGCAATCTCGGTGAAGATGCCGAGGACCCGCATCAGGACAGAAAGACCCCATGAACCTTTACTGTATCTTGGCATTGATCTTAGGCCGTTCATGTGTAGCATAGGTGGGAGGCTTTGATGCGGCGGCGCCAGCCGTCGCGGAGCCGACGTTGAAATACCACCCTTGGCCGGCCTGGGGTCTAACCGAGGCGACGGAACGTCGTCCGGGACAGTGTCTGGTGGTCAGTTTGACTGGGGCGGTCGCCTGCAAAAGTGTACCGCAGGCACCCAAAGGTCCCCTCAGGGCGGTCGGCAATCGCCCGTCGAGCGTAAGAGCAGAAGGGGGCTTTACCGCAAGGCCGGCAGGCCGAGCGGTTGCGAAAGCAGGGTCTAGTGATCCCGCGGTTTGGCGTGGAACTGCCGTTGCTCAATGGATAAAAGGTACTCTGGGGATAACAGGCTGATCTCCCCCAAGCGTCCACAGCGACGGGGAGGTTTGGCACCTCGATGTCGGCTCGTCGCATCCTGGGGCTGGAGAAGGTCCCAAGGGTTTGGCTGTTCGCCAATTAAAGCGGCACGCG
>CACXIR010000024.1:863-29565 GCA_902767785.1 Fibrobacter succinogenes
TGTCGCGCCAGCGGCATTGCCGGGTAGCCGTGTACGGATCGGAGAAACGCTGAAGGCATCTAAGCGTGAAGCCGTTCCCAAGATCAGGTCTCGCGGGGGTCAACCCCCTGTAGGGCCGTCGTAGACTACGACGTCGATAGGACGCAGGTGTAAGCGCGGCAACGCGTTGAGCCGAGCGTTACTAATAGCCCGTGTGGCATTTTACCTTCTTTCAACGATTTGGCTCCGGCCGCGTGGGCAGCCCGGATCCATCCTCGGATACTTTCGGCCTCTTGCGAGGCTTTCAATGGTTGCGTTTTGTAGGTCCCTTGCGGACCCTGCCGGCTGTGTATGTTTCTGCGGTTATCGACGGAGGGTCACACCCGTTCCCATTCCGAACACGGAAGTTAAGCCTCTTGTCGCCGATGGTACTTGGCCTCCGGGCCCGGGAGAGTAGGTCGCTGCAGGATTCTCGAGGCCCCCTGTCGAAAGACAGGGGGCCTCTTCGTTTTTATGCGAGGCCGTTCGGCCTAAATGCTAGAAAGTCGCTATGGCCTGGCCTCACTCTCGCTATCGCGACCGGTACTGACCGGTCGTGATAGCTCACAGCCCCTTGCTGTAAATCTCGCAGGGGGCTTTTTTTATACCCGCCTGACACCCTTGCGCAGGCGGGCACCTCCTTGCCGGACCCGAGCCCCTATTTTACTATTTTTTTATCCTAACTTTTTGTGGGACGTGTAATGGGAAAAAAGCTTCTAGGCTTGTTTTTGCTGGTGGCAGCAGTCTGTTCTTTCGCCAGCCTTACAGTACATATTCAATCGCCCTGGCGTAACGACGCCTCGAAATCCGGGTATATGTTGCACATACTGGGCGGAACTTCCAACTACAATGCGGAATACGGTTCTTCATCGAAGACCATCATGACCAACGAGGGCGACGGCTGGTTCAGCTATACCTGGAGCAAGAATGTCTCCGATTTTCAGGAGTGGGAGATTTTCAGCGTCGCACTTTACCCTAATACTGCCGACCAGAATTTCAACAACAATAACAAGGTGGCTTGGACCGAAGCTGGTGATATAAAGATTGTCCCGTTCTTCGGAGTAGAAAAGGAACTCTGGCTCTACACGAATACTTCGGATATGTCTTACACGGTTTCTTTTGTGGCTCCGGGTTCCAAGATGGTTTGGTTCAAGAGTCCCTGGGGCAACAAGGCTTTGCCCGACCTGGTACTTGCCAAAGATACGGTGATGATGCGCTTTGCCACAGACGATGCCACCAAGTGCGGCTGGTTCTATGCGGCATTGTCGCCTGCAGTGATGAAGCGAAATCCGCTGCAGTCTGGATTTTTTATGCGGCACCGGACTCCGTACATGACCACACCTGCAAAAGGCGTGCTGGACCTGGGCACGCATTTGAAGGGCCATGACACGATTTTTGTAGACGGAACGGCTGCGACGCCGAAGGTTACCTACTCCATAGGAAGTCTCGGGACCTGTTTTGATTCAACTTACGTGCTGCACATCTACCACCCCTGGAGGACCAACACCAGTTTCCGCGACAGTGCGGTGTATATTTCCGTCGGCAATAACATCTTGAACAATCCCGTCGCGACGGAGAAGGATTCGTATCCTTACTGGTACCACTACGATTTCGCACCGGCGACAGTCAAGTCCGCAAATTGGGGTTCCCCGTCGGCCCTGTTCAATATTTACCGCCGTCAGAACGAATGGCCCCAAGTGGCGTATTTCTCGGACGCCCAGCGCCCGCAGGCGTCGACGCTGTTCCCGCTGGGTGTCTACGAGAGCTGGCTCTATACTTCTAGCAAAGGCCGGCTTGATTTGCAGTTCACTCCGCCGGAGCCCAAGGTGGTTCGCCTGATGAGCCCTTGGGACAACATGACGCCTGCGATGATTGTGGAAAACGACACCATCAAGATGGGTCCGGTAGGAACGAATCCTTACATTTCCGCCCAGACGGACACTTGCGGTTGGTATCAGGGTACCTATTACAAGCATGCAAAAAGCTGGGATGTTCACTTTAAGCAGACCTTCGGGCTGGATAACTACAGCCTGGAAGGGGTCATGGGCGAGGGCAATGGTCTCGGGACCCCGATTTCTTTGGATTCCATGATGGCTCTCCACGATACGGTCTGGGTTTACCCCTACCCGTTGTCTAGCAGCGGCCCCAGGTTCAGCGAAAAGTTTCCGGGTCGCCTGGGAATTTGCCCGACCTTGAAGATTTCGGCCATGGTGTTGGACTGGGCGGGAGAATCCTTTGCCGACAGCATAGACGTGGACTTTGGCGGTATCTACGGTGGCAATGACTACACGAAGGTCTACGATTACAAGGACGGCAAACTCGATACGCTCAAGACCTGCGGCGGTGTGGCGAAGGGCATGGTGAAGCCGGAACTGGTAAACGGGCATCCGGTGCGGGTGGATTCTACGAAGTTTCCCTGGGCGATTTGTTCGGCAGCCCGCGAGATTGAACGCTGGTTTGTCCCCGAAGTAGTGGCCAGCGACAAGGCCGGCAAAAAATACACCAATGCGGTGTGTCGCGATATTGACCTGAAGTTGGATGAAGAAGGTTTCTGGCTTGCGGACATTACCAACCCCAACGATTGCAACGATCCCGTGAATCCGGGTTTTTACCCGATAGATGATTTGGAATATCTGGATTCTGCAAGGACCGTCAAGAATCCGAAATACGATCACGATATCCAGGGCTGCAAGCACAACTACAGTTTCTCCATGAAGATCACGGCGAGCTTCAAGTATATCAAGGGCCAATATTTTGAGTTCCGCGGTGACGATGACGTGTGGGTGTACATCAACAACAAGCTAGTGGTGGATATTGGCGGCTGCCACAACCCCGAAGAAGGGGCCGTGAACCTGGATACCCTTAAACTCACCGAAGGCAAAGAATACCCCTTCCATATTTTCTTCTCGGAGCGCAACGCCACCGGTTCCAACTTCAAGATGCGCACCTCCATCAACCTGCAGACCCAGAAGACTTATTTCCCGGTAGAAAAGAAAAACAACAAGGGCATTATCGAGTACGAGCTCTTGCAGTTGCTGATGGACGAGTCCCTCAGTTGCGACGTGTCCAGCATAACAAAAATCGATACCACAGTTGCCCAGTCCATTTTCCGCCTGACAGGCGGTAGCCTGCCTATGGAAGGGGTCTTCTTGGAACCGGGACTGAATTACGGCGGTATTTTTATCAACGAAAACATGGCGGGGTTCTGGGTAGATACCAGCGCGTTCGTGAATTCGAGAACCCTTGTGCCTGGCAATTACGTGCTGACCTGCTATCTGGCCTCTGACTTGACTCAAAAGCAGATTATCAAGTTCACGGTGCCGGAATACCCCCTGCCGGACATCGCTTTTGTAAACGTGTTCCACCTGTCCGATTCCCTGTTGATGGATTCCAGGGGGCTTACCCTGCGGGGCGATTCTCTCGGGGCCGAAGGCCGCAAGAACGATACCCTTTGGGCCTATGCCGCCTACCCGGACACGGTTCCGTTACAAATTGCCCTGCTGTTCGGCAAGACTCCCTGCGGGAAGATGGAGGACCTGACAAAGGTGAACTGCAAGGAGAAGGTGATTTTCCATTCGGATTTTCCCATCAGCTTTATGAACGAAAAGTTTGAACTGGTGGACACCCTTGAAACGGATTCTGCCGGGTATGTGAAGTTCTACGTCATTGGGGATTCTGCCATGGTGGACGCCTACTTTACCGTGTCGGGTCCCGGAATCGGAAACCAGCTGGTGTGGCGGGATATTCATTTCAAGGAACCGCCCGTGCCTATCGTGAAAAAATCCCAGATGTTCGACGTGGACGGCAACGGAATCCCCGACAGCCTGGTGATGTACTTTAGCAAGGCTTTCGAAGACGTGGTTCCAGATACCTTGACCTGGATTTTTGGCGGCGACGAAGAGCATAAGATCTCCAGCATGAAAACCGTGTGGCCCCTGGTGAAAAACGATTCTATTCTGGTGCTGTTTGACAAGAGGGGCTTGCGTAAAGACGTATTCACGGGCCTTACGGACCAGGTCTATTCGGGAACATTGAAGTATCACTATACCTACATCGATGAAGATTCCGGAGACGAAGTCAAGCTCATATTGAGGGCAACCATCGAAGACAAGGTGGCTCCTGTCATTCGGAGTGCCATTGTGCAGACGGTGAACGACAACAGCAGCATGGTGGTCATCAACCTGAGCGAAGGGACCGAAATAGAAAAACTGAATCCGGAATCTACCTTCGTGTTCTTTAGGGGTGGCAAGAACTTTATGGATTCCCTGCTGATTTCTGGTGGGGATATTCGCGGTAACGGCAACGTGGCCAAGGTTTATTTCCGCCGGTCCGCTTCGGGCGTGCTGCCTGTCGTCGGCGATTCTGTCCGGCTGGTGCCCGGAGTATTTGGAGACCGCAGTGGTAACAAGGCTCACCAGAACAATCCCAAGGTGCGCATCGAAGGGGATCAGCGTACAGAAATCAAGTCCCCTGGCGTAATCACGATTTCAAGCGACCTTGAAAAGTGGCCCTACAAGGAGAGTATTGTCCCCGTTTCTGTGCCGACGGACATGTCGGTGCACGATGTGATAGACAGTTTGGGCATGCCCGGTTTCTTGCTGAGTTTCAATATGGGGGAGGTGGCGACCACGCTGATTGCGAACCTGCCCAGCGATGCCGATCTGGATTCGGCCCTCTCGCTAATCAAGATGGAATGGGAAGGATATTATTTCTCCCATCTGGGAAGTTTTGTGAACAAGGCGAAGGGAACGCTCCGGTGTAACGACAAAGAGGTTTTCTACAACGCTTCGAATCCGGCGAGGTCCAACTGCCTCGAAAACCCGGGAAACATCTTCTTTGAGTGGAACGCCCGCAGCGAAAACGGCCGCCTGGTCGGTACCGGCCCCTACATCTCGAAAATCAAGGTCAAGATTTATTCCGGAAAGAATGTGGAGGGCAAGAACGAAGACGTCTATACCCTGGGCATTCGTCGCGGGAAATAAAGACCTAGATGGCACAGAGTTGGGAGAGAGGCCCGGCTGCCGTTCTTATTTGTAACATTTTGTTTACAAATGGTTGTTTTCTACAAGTATTCTTACTTTGTACCAAAGTCCTTGGTCTGTGAAGTTGACTTGACCCCAGTTACAAATTAATTTTAGGTTAATGGTTTTTATTTGTAACAAGGATGGTCGGGCATGAAAAAGAGTTTTCATGTGTTTTTCCTGTTTACCCTGATGGTATTCTTTGCCACGGTGGCGAATGCACAGGATGCTCAAGAAGTGAATCTTGAGCAGGATGGAACAGGCGAATGGTTCGTCAATATGCCCAATGAGCTAGATGACGGTTATGCCTACTTCACCCTCACCATCCCACAGAATGTGGAGTCATTCAAGGTGTATGACAATGGTGGCAAGCTTGGCGACTATGGTGATTATGGTGAAGGAAAGGAACTCGAAATAATAGCACCGGAAGGTTCCTCGCTGGAATTGTCGGGAACCGTTAATACGGCAGACGAATTTGACGTGCTTATAGTAAATGATGGAAATTTTGATAATAACGATTATGTTGACCAGTATTATGGAGAAAATGTCACTATTGGAAGCATTATTTCTTCGGGAAATGCGTTCACCCTTAATTTCGGCACGGATGAGGATGGCTTTGCTTCCGGTTTCGACCTGACCATCAATGTGGTGAAGGGCTACGAGGTTGCCGTCGAAAATGTTGCCGGCGGAATGGTGTCAAGCAACAAGACTAACGCAAAGGAGGGGGACAATGTCGTCTTGACGGTTGCTCCGGAAGCGGGTTATGTGTTGAGCGGTATTAGCATAGTGGCGGATGATGTTCCGGTGGCTACGTCTGGTTGCGCGCAGTGGTATGACTGCGACAATACGGTTTCTTTCACTATGCCCGCGAAAGGCGTCACGGTGACTCCGGTATTCACGCAGTCTCCGTCCGTCAATATTCCCACCGATGGAACCCGCCTGAATGTCAACGTTCCTGCAACAGCCAACACGTTCAAGGTCCATGTTGGTGATTATGCCTCTGCGGCGACGGGTGACCTGGGCCTGATTGCTCCGGAAGGCTTTGTCTTCTATGTAGGTGGACTGAATGCCGCCACAATGGGGAATGCCCTGGAAATTCAGGATTCCACCATCTTCGGAAAGAAATGCGTTTGGGGTGGGGCCTGCCAGACTGGTGCAACGATATTCTCCAGTTATGGAAAGACCGTTGTCCTGAAACTGAATACAGACGACGCAGACTTTGACCCCGATTTGACGGTGACACTCGTTAATGCTGGTGCTACGACACTGCGTACTATAAGTGTTGCTGATGGTGTAGTTGGCGGCTCTGTTGAAATCACTCCGACGGCGTATGCTACTTATGGCGCTGCTGTTGGTAATTACGTGACTCTGACGGCAACTCCTGCCGAAAACTATGTGCTTGACCACATAGCGGTGGTCGATTCCTTCGGAAACGCCTTGGCGATACCTGCTACCCACTGGTATGCGGCGGAACCTGTGGATTTCATGATGCCTGCAACGCCTGTCACGGTGACACCGGTATTCACGAATGATTTCAGCGGACTCTCTATCAATATGCCTACCGTAGGAGCGAAAACGGTGCTACTCCCGGCCGGCGTGACAACCTTCAAGCTGTACGATGACGGCGGCAAGGACGGGAACTACAGCGACAATGCCAACGGTTCGCTTCGGCTGACGGCTCCGGAAGGTTATGTGTTTGAGCTGCAGGGATCAATGGTGGTGCAAGTACTCGACCGATTGACTGTCGAAGATGTGGCCAGCGGGAATAATCTTGAAATTGCGGAAAATGGAACCGTCGCGAACATTGGCCCGGTTTATTCCACCGGAAATACCATTGTCGTGAATTTCAAATCTGACGAAGACATTAATTTCAGCGGGTTTGAATTTGCGGTAAGTGTTGTGCAGATTTCAGAGCATGAGATTTCTGTAGCCAGTGTGAATGGTGGCACCATGAGCAGTTCGGCAGATAATTCTTTGCCGGGCACGCCTATCACGCTTACAGCGAAACCTGCCGATGGATATTACTTGAGCGAAGTGTTGATTGAAGATGAGGATAGCCAACCGATATATGTGGAAGGCGGTAAGTGGTACACTAATGATACGGCGGCCTTTGTAATGCCCAACAAGGACGTGACCGTAACGCCGGTGTTTGTGCAGGGCACGCCCTTTGTCAATATGCCTACAGCTATGAGAGATGGCATCACCATTATGGTTACAGAAAAGGTAACCGAGTTCAAGATATATGACAATGGCGGAGCGGTCGGAAATTACAGCGATAACATAGACGGTACAGTTGAAATGCAGGTACCCGCCGGCTACATGCTGCGGATTTCGGGAACTCTCGATAGCGAAGAAGACAATGACCTGCTGTCGCTTTACAGTGAACGAAATACAATCTGGGATAGGCTTTCTGGAAATCAGACGCTAGGTCCTTTTGAAACAGACGAAAGCTTCGCCCTGAGATTTAGTTCCAATGGCAGCGTCAACGCCAGCGGTCTCGACATTACGGTGACCTTGACACCCAAGGCTTCACAGACGGTAACGCTTGCAAGCGGCATTGCTGGCACAGTCACCTTTAATGGTACGCCTATTTCTGCAGGAGGTTCTGTAGGGGTTCTTCAGGATGCTGTTTTAAACCTGAACATTACGCCGAACGATGGCTATATGCTGAACGGTGTGGAGGTTGTCGGCGAAGATGGCAACTCCGTGCAGGTGAGTGGCGGAGAATGGTATTCCAACAATACCGCATCCTTTACGATGCCCGGCCAAAGCGTGACCGTCACTCCGGTTCTTGTAAGGACGGAAGACGTGACGGAACTTGCAATCAAGATGCCTTCGACGATGCAAAATTTGCTAGAGGTGAACCTTCCTGAGGATTGGACCACGTACAAGATTTACGATGATGGTGGCAAGGATGGTCATGCCAATGGTGGCGGAATGCTTGTCTTGGCGGCTCCAGCCGGGAAAGTGTTGATGGTTTCTGGAAACGTTACCTTTGGTGAAGATGGTGAATTTGGGATATATGACGGACGTTTGGATATGTACAATTATGGTGAAAGGCCGGAATTGTTGAAAAGCTCTTATGTCAGTTCAGACATTGCTTCTGTAGTTTCCACGGGTAATGTCATAACTATTAACTTTATGTTCTATGCCACGATGTTCGGTGGTGTGGGTGATAATGACCTTGACCTGACAGTGATGGTCATGGACGCTCCGGAACCGAATAATGTTGAGCTTGTCCAGAAGACTGGGGGCACTGTCGAAGCATCTGTGTCTGAAGCAAGCTTAGGCGAAACGGTTACCATAACGATAGATTGTGATGACACGTATTTGTTGGATGGCATAAGCGTTGTGGATGAAGGTGGAAATCCTGTTGCAGTGACGGGCGGCCATTGGTATGAAGAATCGGCTTCGTTTAAGATGCCTATGACCGCGGTGACGGTGACACCGTCCTTCTCTCAGGGTAAGAAGTCCGTAGAAGATGGCCTGTTTATCAATCTGCCCTTGATGACGGGGATGGGTGCAGGTATGGGGTATCCGACTGCAAATATCCCAGAAGGGGTAAAGTCTTTCAAGGTTTATGATGATGGTGGTGCGGATGCAAATTATACCGCTAATGCTCAGGAGATTATGCAGTTAAATGCACCATCGGGTTACCTGCTGAGAGTTACGGGCTCGGTTGACCTTGGAGAAGGTGCTAGACTTTATGTCAATCCAGACGAATCCAGTAATCAGATAACAGGAGTTGAATCTGATATTGGTTCGTTTGAAGGTTCTGAAATTTTGCTGGCGCTGACTGCACGTACATATGTGATGGATGGCCAAGAACACGCTGGTCTCGACCTCACCGTGGAACTTGTGAAGACTACCCAGTACGCCGCCGTTACAGTGGAACAGGTCGGTACCAAGACTACGGCCACCATCGACGGGGCGTACAATGAAAGTGACGCCGTGAACATCCCAGGAGAAACCGAAGTGGACACCGTCGTGTTTAACCGCACGTTCTCCACTGCCGGCTATTCCACCATCACGCTGCCCTTCGCCATTGACGTAAACAAGATTGATGGTCTGGCCAACGCCTATGCGTTTGATGCAATGGGCTACGATGCAAACGGCAAGAAAGAAGTTCAGATGGTTGCCGTCAACAGCCTTGCGGCAAACACTCCGTACATTATTGAGGTGGCCGACGAAACCCTCGTGTTCCATGGCGAGGTAACGGTTGAGGCCACGCAGGCTCCCATGGTAAAGAAGGGTGACTGGGAATTCCGCGGAACTCTCCAGAAGAAAATCTGGAGTGCCGGCGACGAGGACCTGGGTCGTGTCTATGGCTACTCCGCCGAAGCCGCCGACAAGGTGTCTATCGGTCAGTTCGTGAAGGCCGCCGCCGGGGCCTGGATCCGTCCGCTTCGCGCCTACCTGATTTACAACCCCGAATCCGCTTTGCATAAGTCTGCGGGTTCCGCCTTTGGTGCCGCAGAAACCCTGCCCGACTACATGAATGTGGTGGTTGTCAGTCGTGATGCCAATGGGCAGGAACACAAGAAGGTCATCGGCGGTATCAACACCCGTACCGGTGAATTCAAGATGCTGCAGGATTACGACCTGAAGGGCCGCAAGTTGATGAATGGCCAGCAGAAGGCTCGTGGGGCCTACTACGGCAAAAAGGATAACCCCTCTTCCCAACACATATGAAATTTCCCCTGCCGTATGGTGGGGGATTTTTTTACCTGTGTTTCGTCACCCTCGCGGAGGCGAGGGTCTGTTTTATATTGGATATTTGTCTTTAGCAGACTCTAGCTCTGCACTAGTTTTTTCCCAGTCTTCGTACAGCTGGTCCACCGCCTTCTTGTTATCGTCCATGTCTTTCGCGATGGCGGTAATGGCATTGCCGTCACCGCTTTCCGAGGCAGCGACCAGCTTAGCTTCCAGTTCGCCCCCCAGGGCTTCGGCCTTGGCGATATCCTCTTCGATTTTGGCAAGTTTCTTTTCTAGGGGCTTGATGACCTTGCTTCGCTCGGCGATATAGTCGGCGCGGGCCTTGCGGTCCATGCCTGCACGTGGCACACCACCCGCCTCGGCGTTCCCGTTAGCGTTGGCGGCGCTTGGAGACGAACTGGAATCCGTCTTGACGTCAATGTTAGAAACCTTGATGTTTGCGGAATTTGCACCGCCGGGTTTCTTTTCGCTGGCCCAGCCCACCTTCTCCAAGAAGTCGGCGTAAGTGCCTTCGAATATGCGGCAGGTCCCGCCGTCAAAAACCACAAGGCGGTTGGCAAAGGCGTGCAGAAGTTCCTCGTCGTGGGTCACCACCAGGGCGGTTCCTTCGTAATCTTCCAGGGCATCAATAAGGCTTTCGATGCTTTCCATGTCCAGGTGGTTCGTGGGTTCGTCCAGCAAAAGCATGTTGCATGCGCTGGCCAGAATCTTCCCCAGCAAAACGCGACTCCGCTCGCCACCGCTTAAGACCTTTACCTTTTTGAGAGCCGCATCGCCGCTGAACATCATGAGCCCCGCAAGTCCGCGGGCGCGGCTCTTCTGCGACACCTCTTCGATGGCGGTGGCGATTTCTTCTTCTACAGTGTTGTCCAGGTTCAGGCGGTTGATGTTTGTCTGCCCGAAATAGTTTATCTGTAAATTCGGATTGTAACTGATTTCGCCTGCGGTGGGCTGCAGTTCTTTTGCAATCAGGTTCAAGAGCGTGGTTTTGCCGCGGCCATTGGGGCCAATGACCGCAATGCGGTCCCCTTTGAAAATTTCCAGGGTCAAGTCGGTAATGAGTTCTGGACCGTCAGGGTACGCAAACGAAATTCCCTTGATTTGCAGCATGCGCTTGCCGGGGAAGGGTGTTTCGGTAAAGCTGAAATCCAGGTTGCGTTCGTGGGTGAGCCGCTCGCCGTTGGCAAGTTTTGCCGCAGCCTTGATTTTGGACTGCACCATGGCGGCCTTGGCGGCCTTGTAGCGGAAGCGCTCGATGACTCGTTCCAACTGCTCTTTTTTGCGCTGCTCGTTTTCTTGGGTGCGTTGCGCCACCTCTTCTTCTTCGGCGATGGTTTCCCGGAGTTTTTCCACTGTACCTTTCACCTTGCGAATCTTGTGACGGTGAATGCCCGCGGTATGGGTGCAGACCTCGTCCATAAAGTGATGGTCGTGGGTAATCAGCAACACTTCGCCTTTCCAGCCACGCAAAAAACGGCTGAGCCACCGCATAGAGACGATGTCCAGATAGTTGGTGGGTTCGTCCAGCAAAAGCATGTCGGGTTCGGAGGCCAGCACCTTCGCCAGGTTCAGGCGAATCTGGAAACCGCCAGATAGGAGCATAGGGCTCTTGTGCATGGATTCTTCGTCGAACCCGAGACCGAACAGGATAGCTTCCACCTTGTGTTCTTCTAGCCAGCCGTCTTCATTGGGCTTCAACACGCTGCAGGCCTCTTCGTGTACCGTGGCGTGGGTAAAATTGATGTGCTGCTGCAGGTAGCCTATGGAATAGGTTTTGGGAATGTCAATGGAGCCGCCGTCCAAGCATTCCTGCCCAAGAATCATCTTGAACAGGGTGGACTTTCCGCAACCATTGCGGCCTACTAGGCCCACCCGCTCGTGGTCGCCCACAAGCAGGCTCGCCCCGTCCAAAAGGACCTGGACTCCGAATGATTTGGTGACATTCTGTATCTGGATCACTGCCCAAAAATAGCAAAAAAGGGCATATATCCCAAATTTTACAAAAAAGATGATGCCCTTTTGCCAAATTGGATGTATCTTTATCCAACAGACATAACCAAAAGGTGGACCATGAAAAAGAGTACTTCTCTTGCAATGGCGATGGGTTGGGTGTTCTCGATCTCCGTTGCGGGTTCCGCTTACGCACAGACCGTTGAGATCGGTACTTGGGCAGGCTTCCATAAAGCCGCGGTTTCTTTCACGTTTGATGATGGCGCTCCAAGCCATGTGACCGACGTCGGACCGCTGTTCGACAATTACGGCTTCAAGGCAACCTTTAACCTGGTTACAACTTGGAAACCTGATTGGAGTGGTTTCCAGGAGATGGCCAACAATGGCCATGAGATTGCAAGCCATAGTGACAACCACGGCAATCCGATGCCTGATAACGAGATTGCATCGTCCAAGTCTACCATAAGTAAGAATATAAAGAATAACGAATGTATTACGCTTGCCTACCCGAACTGCACGGCACCCAATAAAACAACTGTTTTGCAGAACTATATTGCGGGCCGTATATGCGGGAATGGAAGTGAAGTAATGGGTAAGAACGGTCCCAGCAACTGGGCAGAAGTTCCTGCTATTATGACAGGAGTTGAACAGCAGTATAGCATCAACTTTAACTCAGTGAACCAATTTACCAGTAAAATGCAAGAGGCTTCCCAAAAAGATGGCTGGGTCATGTTCCTTACTCACGGCCTTGCGGGTAAGAACAATAACGGCAATGCTACATTCTCGCCCACGGACTTGAGCGTTCTTGATGGTGCACTTAGTTGGGCCAGTACGAATGATATTTGGGTAGGAACGTTCCGTAGTGTTACCATGTATATCAAGGAACGCAATGCCAGTAAGATTACGGCATCTACTAGCGGAAACTCCATTACCATCAAGTTGACCCATAGCATTGCCGACAACATTTCTAAATACGATTATCCCCTTTCACTCCGTGTAAAGAACACTGGCAACTGGACATCTGTATCGGGAACCCAGGATCGCAAGGCCATTACGACTACTATCAAGGACGGCTACATCTACTTTGATGCCGTTCCTAACGCTGGCGATATCGTAATCTCTAGTGGCGGAAGTTCTACGCCCACCAGCAGCTCTGCTACGCAGCCTACTTCCAGTAGTGCAGTTCAGCCCCAACCGACTTCTAGCGCTTCCACGATTACAAGCACTGCCAGCATCACCATAGAAATGGAAGACTACATGGAGGGTGGTCAGGGCGTTTCCTATAACGACCTCAACTACGAAGAAATGGAAGAACATGTCAATTACCGTTCAGACGATGCAGGTCTTGTCAAGGCTGGAGATGGTTATGCCATTGGATACACCAAGGCCGGGGAATGGTTCAACTATTCGGTGGAAGCCGCCTGTGAAGGTCAGTATAGTGTGGTTGCACGGGCTGCTACAGGAAATTCTAGCATCACTCGATTCTCGTTATCTGTAGATAATGTCGCGGGCAGTGTGGCTGTAGATGTCCCAAGTACAGGTGACTGGGATACTTATACGGATGTCGAAGGTAGCGGAACCTTGAAGCTAAGCAGAGGGAAAAATGTAGTCAAGGTCAATATTGACGAAAGCTACGTCAACGTGGACTGGATAAAGTTGACTTCTGACAATGCCCAGTGTCCGGTGGAAACAAAGCCGGCTCCTGCGGCTACTTCGGTAATAACCCGCTTTAGCTTGCCTAATGCCCCCTCCAAGTGCGAAATTTTTGATATCAAGGGTCAGCACCTGAAGGCAAAGTCCTTCTCTGCCGCAAGTCCGAAGCAAATGTGGCAAGACATGAGTGCCGGCCTAAAGCCTGGCGTCTACCTGATGCGCTATAGTACGGGCAATGGCTCTCGCCTAATGAAATTCCGCAAGTAATCCTCTCCTCTTTGTTCTATATTTAGCTCATCGTCGCATAATGACGGTGGGCTTTTTTTATGAAACTTTTTGTGGCCATAGGTCTGCTTCTCTGCACTGCTTCTTTTGCGCAGTTGATGCCCAAGGATACGGCAGCAGAAAAAAAAGTGCAGCTAAAAAACCAGAAGGCACCCCTGGTTTATGCGGATGGCCGCCGCGATTCCGGAAACGTGGCGTTAAACGATGCTACCGCCGAAATGGACAGCAGAAAATTCTCCAGCGATTCGACAGTAGGGACGCTGATTGGCGTTGGTGCCGAAATTGTCGGCGACGTGATGAAGGGAATGCTATCGCCCAATTCCGCTGAGACAGACGCCGTGGAACTGGAACGCACCAGGCGATAGCCCGCGCTCCTTGTTTTAGCCTAAATACTTTTCCCCGGATTCCACGCTCTGGTAAATAAGCGTGTTGATGGTCATGGGGCCAACGCCGCCGGGTACGGGAGTGTAAGCAGAGGCCACGTCGTCCAGGCCCTTCTCGATGTCGCCTACGCCGCCCGGATGGTAGCCGGCGTCCACTACGACTGCGCCCTGCTTGATCCATTCCTTCTTGATGAACTCGGGCTTGCCTACGGCACCCACCAGGATGTCCGCTTGCTTTACGAACTCGGGAAGGTTCTCTGTTTTGCTGTGGCAAATGGTCACGGTGCAGTCTGCGTTCAAGAGCATAATGGCCATGGGCTTGCCCAAGATGGCGCTACGGCCCACAACCACGGCGTGCTTACCCTTGAGGGGGATGTTGTAGGCCTTCAGCAGGCGCATGATTCCAGCGGGAGTGGCACAGCCATACGCGCTCTCGCCCATGGCCATGCGTCCAAATCCAAGGCAGGTGACGCCATCCACGTCCTTGCGGGCGTCGATGGCCTCGAAGGCGGCCCGCTCGTCGATATGGCGGGGAACCGGGTGCTGCAGCAAAATGCCATGCACGTTGTTATTTTCGTTCAGTTCCTGGATCTTGTCCAAAAGTTCTTGCGTGGTGGTGTTCTTGGGAAGCACCACGCGAATGCTCTCCATGCCAACGCGTGCGCAGGCATTGCCCTTCATCTTCACGTAGGTAGCAGAGGCCGGGTCGTCGCCCACAAGTATTGTGGCAAGGATCGGGGTTTTGCCCGTCTTCTCTTTGAGGGCCGCAACCCTCTTGCTGAGTTCTTCTTCGGTGGTCTTGGCAAGAGCCTTGCCGTCCAGGATGAGTGCTGCCATATAGTCTCCGTTTTGGGAACAAGATAGCAAATGGGGTGTGAGGGGTGCGGCCCGGCATGGCAGGTGGAAGGGTACAGGCTAGTTTGTAAAGATTTGTAAACAACGGGAGGTAAGTGGCTATGTACAAACCCGTTGTAAACAGAAAAAATTGTTTGCGTGGGAACTTTTGCCAATAAAAAAACTAGATTAAAAAACGATTTTCATCGATGCCGATTTTTGGCTACATAAAATGAGGATATAATGATTGCTATGAAATCTACTGCCAAGATGCTTTTGGCTCTCTCGGCAAGTGGTATCGTCTTTTCGGGTTGTGG
Organism: Fibrobacter succinogenes; assembly: GCA_902767785.1. GTDB lineage: Bacteria > Fibrobacterota > Fibrobacteria > Fibrobacterales > Fibrobacteraceae > Fibrobacter > Fibrobacter succinogenes_D. Next base: position 16,041 of record CACXIR010000024.1, read on the forward strand.
AAGTGACCAGGTCGAAGGTGCGCTTCCTCGCCAGGAGACGCTCTACCTGTCCGGCCAGCAATGGGGCGCTCCCGCGACGTTCAACCCCCTTGCCGAAAGCTGGATGGCTGCCTGGCCCGTGGGTGGTCGTTTTAACCTGGTTTACGAACCGCTTATTACCTATAATACCTTGAACGGCCAGATCGAGGACCTTCTGGGACACCTGGACGAAGACCTATCCAACAACGACAGCATCGTGGTTACACTGAACCCCGCTGCCAAGTGGAGTGACGGTGTGCAGGTGAACTCCAACGACGTGAAGTTTATTTTCACCAAGGGTTCCATCAACACCTCCGAACAGATTTCTGCAATCAACGTAGACACGATTGCGACCGAACCGGCAGTTCAGGAACGGCTTTCGTTCATTGTGAACAAGGCCCAGAGGAACAACCCGCTTTCTGTGCGTGATTTGCTCCAGGCTATCCGTATAGCCCCGGCCCACGTGTTCGAACCGCTCATTGCGGAAAAGGGTCTCGACGAGGTCAAGAAGCTCCCCATGGACAAGAATCCCGTGGTTTCTGGCCCTTACAACATCATGTCGGCCGACCCGAACAAGATTATCCTTCAGCGTCGCGACGACTACTGGGGCAATGCGGCTCTTCACGAGGGCAAGCTCCCCGCTCCTAAGTACGTTGTCCACCCGATTTACAAGAGCAACGACGCCAACACCATCGCCCTCACTACGGGCAACCTCGACGCTTCTATGAGCTTCGTGACCCGCATTTGGCGCAAGCGCGGCGTGCATACCTGGTTCAACGAACCTCCCTACTTTGCTCCGGGCGCCATGCCCATGCTCATGATCAACACCATGAAGGAACCGCTCAACGACAAGCGTTTCCGTAGGGCTCTTGCAACGGCTATCGACTATACGGCCATCCGTCAGTTCGCCGTTTCCAACTACACCTCTACCCTGAAGCCGGGCCTGATTATGCCTACCGGCCTCGAAGGCAAGTACATCAACGAAGAAGACACCCAGAAGTACGGCGTGAATCTTGGCATTACCGACGAGAACGAACGCCTGAACACGGTGAAGCAGATGCTCTCCGAGGCTGGCTACAAGTCTGTCTGGAAGAGCGATGGAACGCTTGACCACATGGAGAACGCCAAGGGCGAAAAACTCCCCACGCTCTTTATCACAAGCCCTGCCGGTTGGACCGACTGGGAAGCCATGGTGACCATCGCCGTGGAAGGCATGCGCAAGGCCGGTATCGACGTGCGTGAAGGCTTTGTGGATGGCGGTCAGTACTGGCCTGCCAAGGGTACGGGCAACTTCGACCTTCTCATGGACAAGCCCTCCGCAGACGTATCCCCGTCTCTGCCCTGGAGCCGCTTCAACGAAGTCATGTCCAGCCGCGACTGGCAGCCGCTTGGCGCCTGGGCCGGTACCAACATTGGCCGCTACAACCAGCCTGGCACTCCTGAGTTCCGCCCCGAAGTGGATCAGCTGATGTCCGCTATCCCGCTGATGACCGACCCCGAAGAAATCGCCAAGGCCTATCGCGAACTCAACAAGATCTTTATGGAAGACCAGCCCTCCATTCCGCTGGTATACCTGCCCGAACAGTTCTACGAATTCAGCGATCGCGTATGGACGAACTGGCCCACCGCCGAGAATCCCTACGCTCCGCCGCAGCTCCCGTGGATTGCTTCCGGCACCAAGATTCTTTGGAACCTCAAGCTTGCTAAATAAAAGGACGACAAATGCTTAAACAATATCCTATGTTGCGCTATGTCCTGCAGAAGGGATTCTGGTATCTCTTGACGTTTGTTGTCGCTGTGGCGATTAACTTTACGTTGCCCCGTATGGGTGAGAACAACCCCGTGGACATCATTATGGGTAAGGCCGCCCAGGGTCTTTCACCCGAGGAAGCCAAGCTCAAAAAGGAAGGCCTGCTCAAGGCTTTTGGTATGGCCGAACTGGACGACCAGGGGAATGTCATTTATGACCCCGAGGTAGACGCCAATGGCCAGATGGTTACGGTGAAGGTGGCCAAGCTCGACGAGAGCGGCGCCCCTGTCTTGAAGACCGTCAAGGAAGTCAATGAAGACGGTACCCCGAAGATGCTCGAACGCCAGGCAGTGGACGCCGAAGGTAATCCGGTGTTCGAAGAAAAGCCGGTGCTCGACGAAAAGGGCAAGCCCGTGATGGAAAAGGACCCCAAGACCAAGAAGAAGGTGGCCAAGGTGGAACAGGTTCCCGTCATGGAACAGTATCAGGCCGAGCATCAGGACACCGTCATGGTGGACGAAGTGGTCAAGAAGGCCGATCCCCGTCTTGCTTCTGGATTCTCCCAGTTCCTTGTGTATATCAAGAACGTGTTCAAGGGTGACCTGGGTATCTCCTATAGCCAGTACCCGAAGCCGGTGGTGGATATCATCAAGGAATCCGTTCCTTGGACGCTCCTCATCCAGGCCCCGACCATTATCCTCGGCTGGATCATCGGTAACTTGCTTGGTGCTTTCGCTGCCTATAAGCGCGGCATCTTCGACAAGGTGTTCTTCCCCTGCGCCATGTTCCTGAACGGCATTCCGTTCTTCGTGTTCGGTATGCTGCTGGTGGCCCTGTTCTCTATCACCCTCGGCTGGTTCCCGGCCATGGGCGCCTACAGCCCCGACATCACGGAACTCTCGTTCTCGCTGGGCTGCATCAAGAGCGTGGGCTGGTACTACATTCTGCCCTTCTTCTCGGTGTTCCCGATTCTTCTTTCGGGTCAGGCAACGGGTATGCGTTCCATGTCCATCTACGAACTGGGTACCGACTACATGAAGTACGCCAAGTGGCTTGGACTTCGCGAAGGCAAGATTATTAGCTACGTGTTCCGTAACGCCATGCTCCCGCAGCTCACCGGTCTTGCCCAGTCCTTGGGTACCATGGTGGGTGGCGCCCTCATTACGGAAATGATCTTCTCTTACCCGGGTCTCGGTATGGCGATGCTTACCGCTATCCAGCAGAACGACTACGCAACGATTCAGGGTTGTACCTTGATGATCTCGACCTGCGTGCTCGTGGCTAACTTTGCCGTTGACGTTTTGATTGCGGTCTTTGACCCCCGTGTCAAGGCCGGTCTCCAGATGGGAGGTAAGTAATCATGGGTAAACTTATAAGAAATCTTCTCAAGTCTCCGATGTTCGTCATCGGTATCTCCATCTTCATTATCACGCTGTTGATTGCGTTGCTTGGCCCCATATTCTACCATGTGGACATCAATGCGCGTGACATCGTCGCCGGCCCTTATGCAGGCTCTAGCGGCGACCATCTGCTGGGTACCGACCACTTGGGCCGCGACTACGTGTCGCTCCTAATCGAAGGGCTCCGCAGCTCTCTGTATGTGGGCCTTGTGGCCGGCATTATCGCGACGACTATCGGTGTGCTTATCGGTCTGTTCGGCGGTTTCCGCGGCGGATGGATTGACGAAGTGTTGAACATGCTCACCAACATCTTCATCGTGATTCCGCAGTTCGTGATTCTGGTGCTTATCAGCTCTGCTGTTAAAGACGGTCGTTCGCTCACGCTGATTGGCCTTATCATCGGCCTTACGGCTTGGAGCTGGTCTGCCCGTGCAGTGCGTGCCCAGGCTTCTTCGCTGCGTAGCCGTGACCATATCTCCCTTGCCAAGATTAACGGCGCAAGCACCCTGAACATCGTTATCAAGCATGTGCTTCCGTACCTGCTCTCTTACGTGTTCATGGTGTTCATTATGCAGGTGTCCTCTGGTATCCTTTCCGAAGCCTCCATCTCCATGATCGGCCTTGGTCCTCTGGATTCCACTTCCCTGGGCATCATCCTGAACCAGGCGAAGGACAATGGTGCCCTTTCCGACGGCATCTGGATTGCGTTCCTGCCTGCCACCATCATCATTACCTTGACGGTGTTTGCGTTGTTCCTGATTAATACTTCCATGGAAGGCGTCTTTAACCCGCGTCTTCGCAAGTAGGAGGTTCGAAAAATGTCTGAAAATGTATTTGAAGTCGAAAACCTGAGCCTCTACTACTTGGGCCGCTTTGGCGACAAGACCCATGCGGTGACCAACGTCAGCTTCTCCATGAAGCAGGGCGAAATCCTCGGTATCGCCGGTGAATCCGGCTGCGGTAAGTCCACCCTGGTGTCCGGCCTTATGGGCATGTGCATTCCGCCTCTCTATCCGGAAGGCGACGGTGACGTGCGCGTGAAGAGCGGCGACAAGATGGAATCCCTGATGAACCGCTCCATCGAGGATGTGCGTAAGAACGTGTTGGCCCAGAAGGTCTCCATGATTCCCCAGGGCGCTTTCAACGCTTTGAACCCGGTCCGCAAGATTAAGGATATCGCTGCCGACGTGATTGCTGCCCACCAGCAGCCCGGCAAGCACCTTGACAAGAAGGAAGTCTACGACCGCCTTTGCTAACGCTTCGACCTGTTTGGCATGGACACCAAGCGCGTGCTGGATTCTTATCCGATTCAGCTTACCGCCGGTGAACGCCAGCGTTCCGTGATCGGTATTTCTACGCTTTTGAACCCCCAGATGGTGATTGCCGACGAACCCACTTCCGCTCTGGACGTTTCTACCCAGAAAGAAGTGATCAAGTTGATCTTTGACCTTCTGGACAAGGGCATCTTCAGCACCATGATTTTCATTACCCACGAACTTCCGCTGCTGTACCACGTGGCCGACAATATCGCCATCATGTACGCTGGCGAATTCGTGGAAAAGGGCACTGCAGAACAGGTGGTGAAGGACCCCCGTCACCCCTACACCCAGGCTCTTATGGGCGCTATGCTCAGTACCGAGGCCAGCCAGCGTAACCGCCATCCGGTGGCTATCGAAGGTGCACCTCCGAGCCTGCGTAACAAGATTACGGGTTGCCGCTTTGCCGACCGTTGCAAAAAGGCATGCCCCGACTGCAAGAAGAATACCCAGAACCTCCGCGTTGTCGGTGGTCGTGATGTGAGGTGCGATTATGCTGAGTGATAAGCCTGTTGTATTTTCTGCCAAGCGCATTAGCAAGGACTTTGGCGCCGGCAAGACCTTGAAGACCGCCGTGAAGGATGTTTCCTTCGACATCTATGACGAAGAATTCATCTCTATCGTGGGTGGTTCGGGTTGCGGCAAGTCCGTACTCGCAAAAATCATGCTCGGCCTCTACGAACCCACCCGCGGCCAGTTCCTTTACAGGGATCACAAGATCAAGAACCTGAAGGACCACTGGAACGAGGTGCAGTTCGTGTTCCAGGATCCGTTTGGATGCTTCAACCAGTTCTTTACTATCCGTAGCCAGCTGGAAGACGCTCTGAACGTGCTCAAGAACAAGCCCAGCAAGGAAGAAGTCCGCCGCCGCGTGGACGAAGGCCTGATGGCTGTGAACGTGAAACCCTCCGATATCGAAGGCAAGTACCCGTTCGAGCTTTCTGGCGGTCAGATGCAGCGTATGCTTTTGGCCCGTATCTTCGCACTGCGCCCGAAGGTCTTGATTGCCGACGAAGCCACCTCCATGGTGGACGCCTGCGTGCGTGCCAACATCCTGGATTACCTCCGCAAGTTGAAAGACGAGCTGAAGATGACCGTGGTGTTCGTGACCCACGATATCGGCCTTGCAAACTACGTTTCGGACCGTATCTTCATTATGCACGACGGCAAGATTGTGAACCAGGGTACTCCGGCAGAAGTGCTGGACAACACCACTGAACCGCATACGCTTCGCCTGCTGGACGACATCCCCGAAGTCCACAAGACCGAATGGATCAAGAACAGCCATCGCTCTAAGAAGTAAACAGTGGTTAGTGATTAGGCTATAAGGCCGTGGCTGGGGCATGTTCCTGAACACTAACTCTACGTGTCATCCTGAGCGGCGTGAGCCGCGAAGGATCCAGACCAAAAGTTGAAAAGCCGCAGCACAAAGCTGCGGTTTTTTTGTATCGCCCATTATTGAAATAAGGGCATCAAGTAAAAACCGACAGTTCCTGTAATGCCATACACATAACCGGATTCCAATGAACCAACATTGGTCAATACGGTGCCTAAGCTGAGTTCAATAAAATCGCCAAACCTGTACCCCATTGAAATATAATGCGACAAGATAGATGTATCTACAATATCAAAGCCCTCTATGCTGAAACTGTAATTCAGGAATGACTTGCCTATAATGATTCCTACAAATCCACCAAAGAACAAATCTTCACCATATTTTATTTCCTCTTTTTCAAAAGGCTCGTATGACGCACATACAGTCCTGCTCCAGAATACGGCCCCATCTATGGTCACGTTATTTTTTTTGGTTTCCACGCACTTTTCTCCGCTATATTTGATATCACGGAACAGAATGTGTCCTGTGAAAAAACCAAATTCGAAATCCCGAAAATTCCAACCTAATGTAAGATGGTAATATAGTCCATCATCGTAGCCTAGACCGGCTCCAAATATAAGGGTTCCACTTTTGTGCAAATAGTCTATTTTTCCGGATCCTTCTACGCCTCCTATTTCATAAGTCCGCTCCTTATCGTCGATTTTCTCTTCTTTTGCACCAATTACTTTCCCACTGACTCGCCACATTGACGAATAAGGTTCTTGTGTCGTATTGGAACCATGTACTTCTGGAGCGTCGGATACCGTCGCATTTAATATGCGTTCGGATTCGTATGCAAGGGCTTCGGAAGAGAGTATAACTATCAGGCTAAACAGAAACAGACTTTTTTTCACAAAGGCCCTCCTCATTTTAAGTTAGAAAAAACGGGCCGGTTTTGAGTATAGTTTCTACATTTTTGTTTTTTGTCCGTCCCTGTTTTCAAGGGAAAACAGGAAATTTGGCAGAGTGGGTACAGGAAAGTGCCTTTTTTAGGTATATTCTGGCCATGAATACCTGCAAAAGTTTTTTTTCTAGTATGGGTGCGGTGGCTTTGTCTGCCGTAGCCGTTGTTTCCCTTTGTTCTGCCACGGCCATTGCAGGCCCCCTGATGAACCAGCTAGGCTATGCTCCTGAGGCCGAAAAGCAGGTGGTGATTCCCGGTAATGATGATAAAGGGCTGGAAGTCCGAGACTTGAACGGCAAGACAGTGCTGAAGCTCAAGGCCCCCTATGTGCTTGAGTGGGAATATAGCGGCGAAGAGGTCCAGGTATTCGATATTTCTGCGGTAAAGGTTCCCGGTACTTACCGCCTGTTTCGCGATGGTGCGTACATCGGCAACCCCATCACGGTGGGCAAGAACGTTTACGAGGGCGTGACAAAGGCTGCACTCAAGTGGTTCTATTACCAGCGGGCCAGCATGCCCCTGGTGGCTCCTTACGCCGACAAGTGGGTCCGTGCCATGGGCCACCCCGACAACCACGTTATTGTGTATGGTACCGACAAGGCCACAGGCGGCAAGGGCGCGGGCAAGACCATCAAATCCCCCCGCGGTTGGTACGACGCCGGCGATTACGGCAAGTACATCGTGAATTCTGGCATTACGGTGTGGACCCTGCTGGATTTGTACGAAAAATTCCCGAAGTATGCGGATACCCTCAGTTGGGATGTGCCGAGGGAATTTCCGAAGCTCCCGCTGCTTCTGGAAGAGGTCCGCTACAATCTGGACTGGATGCTTACCCTGCAGGACAAGGACGGCAGTGTATTCCACAAGGTTTCAACCCTGAATTTCTGCGGTAGCGTAATGCCTGAACAGGATGTCGCTCCACGTTACGCCATTCTGAAAAGCGTGACGGCGGCTCTGGACTTTGCCGGCGTCATGGCCCAGGCCAGCGTGGTGTATGCTCCCTTCGACAAGGCCTACAGTTCCAAGATGCTGAAGGCGGCGGAGGCTGCCTACGCCTGGGCGAAGAAGAATCCGGAAATGTTCTACAAGCAGCCTGCCGACGTGAATACGGGAAGCTATGCCCCCGGTAACGAAGACGGCAAGGACGAATTCCGTTTTGCGGCTGCTGAACTTTACCATGCCCGCGTGGTGCTGGGTGCCGACCCCAAGGCGGACAAAGCCGCAGCCGCCTACCTGGACGACCTGAAGGCGAATCCCTTTACGCCCAATGGGGCCTGGTGGGGCGACATGAACATGATTTCTGCATTCCGCGTGGCTCATGCTCCCAAGGTGTTTGGCGATTCCCTTGCAGAGGCTGCCAAGAAGGTGGTGCTGAACGAGGCCAACAACTTGCGCACCGTGGGCGATACCAGCGCCTACCGCCTACCCGCATTCCCCTGGAGTTGGAACTGGGGCAGCAACAGCGCCATGGCAAACAATGGCATTGTGCTGGTTCAGGCCTACATTTTGACGGGCGACAAGAGTTTCCTGGACGGCGCGCAGCAGTGTCTGGACTATTTGCTGGGCAAGAACCCCATGGACATGACCTACGTGACGGGATTCGGGTTCCGCAGCCCCAGGAATCCGCACCACAGGCCTAGCGAATCGGACTTTGTGGACGATCCGGTGCCTGGAATGCTGGTGGGCGGACCCCATCTGGGAAAGCAGGATATCGACCTGGAAGGCAAGGAACATTGGAAATGTCCGAACTACGCCGCGGCGGACAAGCCTGCCCTAGCTTACTTGGACAACCGCTGCAGTTACGCGACCAACGAAGTGGCTATCAACTGGAACGCCCCATTTGCGTTCCTCGCCGCGGCGCTGGAAGCCATTTATAATCGCTGACACGTCTCGTTCTTTTTCATTGTCATGCCCGCGAAGGCGGGCATCTCCTTTTTATATTTCCTCTCATGGAAGAGCAAATCGACATTCTGAGTCCTGACGGCAGTCCGGCAGGGTATTTTCGCGGACGAACCGAAGTCCACCAGAAGGGTTTGTGGCACCGCACGGTGCATATATGGGCTTTTGATGGACGGGGCCGCGTACTTTTCCAGCTTCGCAGCCACCTGAAGGAGAACAACCCGAACCTTTTGGATACCAGCTGCGCGGGGCATATTACCGCCGGCGATAATAGCCGCTGCGCCGCCGTCCGCGAACTGCAAGAAGAATTGGGTGTGCATAAAAGTCCAGAGGACTTGGAATATCTCTTTGAAGCGACTCACGAAAGTGTCTTGAATGATGGTACCTATTTCGACAACGAATATTACGATACGTACAGGGTGAACCTTTCCGATGATGAAATCGCCCATTTGGTTCCGCAACCCGGCGAAGTGGACGATTTTGTATGGATGACGGCGGCAGAATTTTTGCAACGCCACAGCGAACATCCCGAGGAATTCGTGGAACACCCCAAGGATTACGCCTGGATAAAAGAAATTTCTAGATTGTAGCCCATGATGTACAAGGACGCGGGAATCGTTGTGGAAGGCGGCGGAATGCGAGGTGCCTATACGGGCGGCATTCTGGATGTTTTTAACGAAAATGGGATAAAGTTCGGCGGCGCGGTTGGCACCTCGGCAGGGGTCACCCACCTTTGCAGTTATTTGTCAGAGCAGGTGGGCCGCAATTTCCGTATCGATACCATCCATTCCAAGTCCAAAAAATACATGAGCTGGGGAAACCTGATCCGGACAGGCGAATTTTTCGAGGTGGACTATTGCTATCGGCAGATTCCCTACGAAATTGACCCCTTCGATATGGAAAAATTTGCGGAGGCTTGCAAGGAGACGGAGTTTTACGCCTGCAGTTCCAACCTGGAAACCGGCGGCGCGGAGTACCTGCGGGTCATGGATTACCGCATAGAACACGATAAAGATGCCATTCGGGCATCGGCATCGCTTCCGCTAATGAGCCACATCGTGAACGTGGACGGCAAGAAGCTTTTGGACGGTGGCATTAGCGACAGCATCCCCTTTGCTGCCCTGGACCAGAAGGGATTCAAAAAGCAGGTGGTGCTGTTGACGCAACCCGAGGGGTTCCGCAAAAAGCCCAACTCCATGATGCCCCTGTTCAAGATTATCTATCGCAAGTACCCTAAGTTTATCGAGGTCGCTGCCGACAGGCATATTCGTTATAACGCTTGCTTGGACCAGATTGCAGAACGTGAAAAGCAGGGGAGCTTCTTTGTGCTGCGCCCCAGCAGGGCCATGCAAATTTCTCGCCTGGAAAAAGACAAGTCCAAGCTGGTGGAACTCTACAACTTGGGCAGGAGCGACGCGGAGCAACGCCTAGAAGAATTGAAAAAGTTTTTGGAAGGCTGATTTAGGAGCATCCATGTCTGTAGCAGAAAAAGGCAAGCGTTACCGCCATTACAAAAAAGAGACCATGGTTTACACCGTGGTAGAGATTGCCTTGGACTGCGAAACCGTGGAACCTCTGGTGGTGTACCGCAGCGAATACGAAACGCCGGACCACCCTCGCGGAACCCTCTGGGTGCGTCGCAAATCCGACTTTGAAAGTGTGGTGAACCTGCCCGACGGCCGCACCGTGGATAGGTTTACGCTAATCAAGTAAAAGCAGCATTCCCTTTTATTCGTCACACCCGCATACTTTTTCGTCATGCCCGCGAAGGCGGGCATCTATTAGCATTATGAAATTTGCTTTTATCGCCTGTATTTTGTATAATGCCGCTATGAATACCGCAAACGACACTACACCATTTGCTACGTACATCCTGACAAACTACAAAAAAAGCGTACTTTACATAGGCGTCACGAATGATTTAAAAAGAAGAATGACTGAACATAAATCGCAGTTTGACCCTTGCGCATTCACAGTAAGGTATAATGTAAATCGATTGGTTTATTTTGAAAGATTTCAATCTATAAATGACGCCATTGCTAGAGAGAAACAAATTAAGCATTGGAACCGTGAGTGGAAGGAGCGTCTTATCAACACAACTAATCCCAATTGGGATGACTTGTTTGAACGTGCGTAACAGATCCTCGCCTTCGCGAGGATGACGAGGGAAGAACACGAGGATGACAATGAATGGTTTTTTACGGTAGCATCTTGCCGGTTTCAAGATACCGGTTGTGCATCTCGAAGGCTTTTGTCAAGGCCAAGGGCAGGTGCTTTCCCTTGGCGTGCTTCAAGCCGTATTCTAGGGCGTCCGTAAGCGGTTCCTTGAAATCGGGGTGGGCGCATTCCTTGATGATGAGCCTTGCACGGTCTTCTGCCGAGAGGCCCCGCAAATCGGCAAGGCCCTGTTCCGTCACAAAAATCTGGGTATCGTGTTCCGTGTGGTCCACGTGGCTCACGTAGGGCACAATGCTGCTGATGGCTCCGTCTTTTGCCACAGAGGGCGTCAAGAAAAATCCCAAGGCGCAGTGCCTTGCAAAGTCGGCGGCACCGCCAATGCCGTTCATCATGGAGGACCCGCAAACCAGAGAGCTGTTCACGTTGCCAAAGATGTCCACCTCCAGGGCGGTGTTCATGGAGATTACGCCCAGACGGCGGATAACGTCGGGGCTGTTGCTCACCTCTTGTTGCCGCAAAACAAAATGTTTTTTCCAGTCGGCGGAATTCTTTACGAATTCCTCTTGTGCCGCCTGCGAAAGCGTCAGGGCCGTTCCGCTGGCCACGCCTAGCTTGCCTTTTTTCAGCAGGGGCAAAACCGCTTCCTGAATCACTTCCGTGAAAATGTCGATTTTCCCCAGGCGGTCGTCATTTGCCATGGCGCAAAGTACTGCATTTGCCACCTTGCCCACGCCGCTTTGGTAGGCCATTCCCTTGGGGAGCCTTCCGCGGGATTCTTCGAAGCGGATAAAGTCCAGAATGCGTTCGCCAATGTTGGTGGAAATGGTATCGGGTTCCACGAAGGGGGTTACCTCGTCGTAGCCGTCGTTTTTCACGATGGCGATAACCTTGTTCGTGTCAATGCGTACCAGGTCTTCTCCTACGCGGTCGCCTGCGCTGTAGATGGGGAGCGGCCTTGCATGGGGCGGAAGCTCTGGCAGGGCGTTGTCGTGGATTTCCATGCAGCTTTCGCCTAGGCGGGTGTTCCATTCCAAAATGATTTTTTTTGCCATGTCCAGGTAGCAAACGGAATTGCCGCCCGAAGTGGAAAGGCAAATACGGCCGTCGGGCAATATGGCAGAGACCTCAATAATTGCCACCGTAGGCGCAGGGACCGCTCCCGTACGCACCAGGTAGCCCATTTTGCCCAGGTGGGCGTCTATGTAGCGGATGCTTCCGCTGTTAATGCCTTTACGCAAGCTGGCGTTGGACTGGTAAGGCATGCGCAGGCCAATGGCTTCCGCCCGCGCCAACGCACCGTCGCAGCTGTCGCCGGTGGAGGCTCCCGAAAACAAGTCCACCTTGAAGTGTTGACCTTGTTCATGAAGTTTTTGGGCGCGGGCGGCAAGTGCGCTAGGCACCGCCTTGGGGTAGCCCGCCAGAGTGAATCCCGACAATCCTAGAATGTCGCCGTCTTGAATCATTTCTGCCGCAGTGGCGGCATCGCATATTCTGCTTGTAATCCAGTCCATGATGCATAAAAAATAGATAAAAGATGGATGAATTGGAGGTGCCCTCTCAAGGCTGGCATGACAAAAGCGGAGTTGAGCATGACAGATAATGGTTGCCCTATTTCTATATTTTTGCCGTGATTCATTTTATCAAATACAACCTTATTGGTGTGCTGAACACCCTCATTACCCTTGCGACAGTTTGGGTTTTGCACCAGTGGTTGGATTGGAATTTGGAACTTTCCAACTTGCTTGGATTTGTGGCGGGCGGCTGCAATAGTTACTTGTGCAACCGGATCTGGAACTTTAAAAGCAGGAACCAGAAGCGAACAGAAGTAGTGCGATTTGTGCTGGTGTTCCTACTATCCTATGCTGTTAATTTGTTGGTGCTGGAAGGAACCGCCTATGCACTGGCTCACTTCCAGTGGTTGAGTGGATTCACTGCCTGGATTTCGCAGTTTATGAAACCCACCTACTTCGCCAATGTCGTAGCCAACGTGGTCTACGTGCTGGTAAGCTTTACGCTTTATAAGAAGTGGGTGTTCAAGGCCACGCCGAAACAGGGCTAGCGGCTGTAATTCTTAAACCAATCGGCAAAGGCCTTGATGCCAGTGTCCAAGTCGGTGTTGGCCGTGTAGCCTACGTCCTTCTCTAGTGCAACAGTGTCGGCCCAAGTGACTTCTACATCGCCAGGCTGCATGGGCATGTAGATTTTTTCGGCATCCTTGCCCAGGTGCTTTTCTAGGGTCTTTACAAAGTCCAACAGGTTTACGGGGTTGCCGTGCCCAATGTTGTAAAGCTTGTTTTCGTTCTTGCCAACGCCCGCCTCGTAAACGCGAACCACACCCTGAGCGATATCGTCGATGTAGGTGAAGTCCCGCATCATGTTTCCGTTGTTGAAAATCTTGATGGGCTTGCCGTGGAGTATGGCGTCGGCAAAAAGCCAGGGTGCCATGTCGGGGCGGCCCCAAGGGCCATAGACGGTAAAGAACCTGAGTCCCGTGGCGTTAATCTGGTAAAGGTGGTGGTATGTTTCCGCCATCAGTTCGTTGCTGCGTTTGGTGGCGGCGTACAGGCTAGAAGGTTTGCACACCGGGTCGTCAGTGGCAAAGGGAGTCTTGGTGTTGCGGCCATAAACGCTGCTAGAGGAGGCGTAGGTCAGGTGTGCCACGGGATTGTGCCTGCAGCATTCCAG
>CACXIR010000025.1:0-18716 GCA_902767785.1 Fibrobacter succinogenes
TCGTTGCCGAAGGGAACATAACCGCCTGCTACGACGAAATGTCGTTCCAAGGGTTCACGTCCATTCCCGAAGAAGTCTTTGCAGAGATTATCAACAAGGCAAGCATCGTCTTCGCCATACCTTCTCGTAAAGATACACGGGACGTGATGCTCGCTTACGAGGCCCAGAAAAAGACCCAGTCCATCGAGGCCCTGGACCAGAGCGCCACGGCCGGCTAGCCCCGCCGATTCATCGGGGGTCCCATGTACACAAGTCTTAAACAAGCCCTGCTGGATTTGGAAAAGGCGGGGCTTTTGAAGCGTGTTTCTGCCGAGGTGGACCCGAACTTGGAAATGGCGGAAATGGCCCGGCAGGCCTTTGAAGCGGGCGGTCCGGCCCTACTGTTTGAAAAGGTAAAAGGAAGCAGATTCCAGGCGGCAGCCAACATCTTTGGAACCAAGGAACGCATGGACTTTTTGTTCCGCCATACCTTGGAAAGCGCCCAGGCCGCCGTCAAGTTCAAGTCCAATCCAGCAGACTTCCTTAAGCACGCAGGCCCCAAAGCACTGTCCCAGGCGGCCTGGGCGGGAATCCACTCCCGTCCCGTGAAGAGCGGCAGCATCAAGGATTTTGAGGAATGCTGCCTGCAGGACCTGCCCCAGGTCAAATGTGCCCAGGAAGATGGCGGAGCCTTCCTCACGCTCCCCCAGGTGGCAAGCCGTCCAAGCGATGGTGCAAGCATCCTGGACACCAACCTGGGAATGTACCGCATCCAAATTTCCGGCAACGACTACGCCCAAGACGAATGTGGACTCCATTACCAAATAAAGCGGGACATCGCCAGGCACCACCAGAAAGCAATTCAAGAAGGACGCCCCCTAAAAGTCAGCATCTTTTTAGGAGGCCCACCGGCGCACACGCTGGGCGCCATCATGCCCATGCCCGAAGACCTGTCGGAACTGCTGTTCGCAGGAATGCTGGCTGGCCAGCGGTTCCGCTACTTTATTCATAGCGGCTACCTGGTTTCCAGCGACGCGGACTTTTGCATTTTGGGAGAAGTGGCCCCCGACTTGAAACCCGAAGGTCCCTTTGGCGACCACGTTGGATATTATTCGGGCAGGCATCTTTTCCCCTACCTCAAGGTAAAAAAGGTCCTTTGCAAGAAAGACGCCATCTACCCCTTTACCGTAGTAGGGCGGCCGCCCCAAGAAGATACCCTCTTTGGGGAATTCATCCACAGGATAACCCGCCCCATGGTTCCAGTGTCGTTGCCGGGGGTCCATGCAGTCCATGCAGTAGATGCCGCCGGAGTACACCCGCTTTGCCTGGCACTGGGTTCGGAAAGCTTCAGGCCCTACGCCAAGCCCGAAGAGCGGGAACCCATGGAACTTTTAAAGACCGCCAACGCCTTGCTGGGATTCAACCAGGTGTCCCTCAGCAAGTACCTGCTGATTGCCGCCAAGGAAGACAATCCCGCATTGGACGTAAACGACGTTCCTGAATTCTTTGGCCACCTGTTGGAGCGAATACACCTAGACCGGGATTTGCATTTCCAAACCGCAACCACTACAGACACTCTAGACTACACAGGAACCGCCCTCAACCACGGTTCAAAACTGGTGATTGCTGTAGCGGGCAGCAAGGTCCACATTTTGCGCAATGACCTGCAAGACCTGCAGCCGCTGAAATTGCCAGCAAACTTCTCCAACGCCAAAATCGTGATGCCCGGGGTCCTCGCACTCCAATGGAATGGCAAAGGTGCGGACCACGATGATTTTGGTGCCGCCGCAGAAAGCCTTGAGCAGGCATTCGCCCACTGGCCGTTCCGGGAAAACTACCCGTGGGTTAGCATCGTGGACGACACCTCTACACTGGGAGAAGACCACCCGGATTCAAACCTGCGGGACTTCCTCTGGCTAACCTTTACCCGCTCGGACCCCGCAAGGGATATTTACGGATACAACGAGAAGGTGGAACAGAAGCATTGGGCTTGTGACGCCCCGCTGATTGTTGACGCCAGAATCAAGCCCCACCACCAGAAGGTTATTGAAATTGACGAAATAGTCCGGCAGTCCGCCCGCAATAAACTGAAGGGAATCCTGGAGGCTACGCCATGAAAATCCTATGGATCTTAGCTCTTGCCAGCTCCCTTTGGGCTGCAGGCCATACCTGCGGCACCATGCAGGCCCTTGAAAACCAAGCGCAGGGAAAAAAGGCAAAGCCCTTGGCCGCCTTAGTACCAGCCTCCTGTGCCATCGACGACTACTACGACTCCGTATACACTCGAAAGACAAGCCATTTCCAAATTTTTTACACCCTTAATGGTCCCCATGCCGCCAAGAAGGCTTTCATAGACACCCTTGCCGTACAACTGGAAAAAAGCTGGTCCTTCCATGTAGAAAAAAACAGGATGCTCCCGCCTCTTGGCATGGACTCCTCCGTTCACTACCTTAAGCCTGTCCAGGCCGGGCTCTATCCTGTTGAAGTCCTGGAAATCAACCTAGCGCGAAACCCTAGAGCCCTATATGGGAATAGTGCTTTTTGCGAAGACTGTTTTGCCGTCACCACCTTTAAGGGAAGGAACGAATGGCAAAAATCAGAACTCCTGATCGACAACGACTTTCTAGTCGTAGACTTGAACAACCTGGAATACGACTTCTTGAACGTCAATGGAAAAACGTGTTCCTATTGGGTATCATCAAAAGAAATCACGAATCCCGACCGCAATTATTCCTACGTCAAAGAATGGGACAAGGCAATCCGCGTTACAGTCGTTCACGAACTTTACCATGCCATTCAAGTCCGGTATTTGAATCCCTATGAACATTTAAACTTCTGGTTCGAGGCTTCTGCCACTGGCATGGAAGAACTGGGTGCGCCCGACATAAACGACTATTTCCGCTACATTCCCTCGTTCCTGTATTCCGCAGGAAAACCTATGGATATCGCCAGCACGCAATACGGGGCGTCGCTGTTCTTTTTGTACCTTCAAAACCATGTAGACCCATCTTTCGACAAGTCCCTGTGGGAAGCCTTTTCCAAAAAACCCGACAAAACATTTAGACAGCAGCTCTCTCAGCTTCTAGAAGCACGGAAAGACTCCCCTCAAGACCGGTTCCACGATTTTGCAGAAAAGCTGGCCCTCTCCGGGAGCAGGGCAAACGCTGTCGACAGCTCCCTTTGGATTTCTAAAGATCAACCCCGTTGGGACAATGCCCCATACCAAACCGTCTCGGAAAAATTCCTGCCCGATTCCACCATTTTCGCCTACAACTACTATGTGGGCGGTTTCCCCGATGTCAGCAACTATTCCGGAAAATCTTCTGCCATTTTGTTCAAAAAGGGCCACGCCTACTTTAGACCCGTTTCCAGCTTATCCAGCATAGATTCCATCAGGATTGACAGTTTTCAGGCAGACTCCCTTGTATGGGTTTTCAGCCGCACCGAAAACCCGTCCCCCTTACCCAACAGCTCCACGCCAAAGAGTTTACGGGCCTACCCCACTCCCTGGCGGCACGGCAGCCTCTGTTTTTCACCCCTACCCACAAGCAAGGAATTCATTGAAATCCGCAACCGTCGCGGAGACCTTGTCCTCAGGGAGAAATACGATAGCGAGACCCTCTGCCTGGAAGAAGGCTTCATCAAATCCAAGATGGTTCCCGGAGTTTACCGCTATAGGGCGGGATCCAGCGGGAAAACCAAAGATATCATCATCATCTACTAGGTTGTAATTTCTAAATTTGATTCGCTATGACTATTGACGAAGTAGAAAAGACTCTGCGGGAAGAAGCCTCGAAACTGGTAGAACGGGAACCTCTTTCCCGCCTAATGCTGGAAGAGCAAGTTCTCAACCGTAAAGATTTCGCCGACATGCTTTCGGTAACGCTGGCCTGCCAGTTGGCAGGGGAAGTCATGGACCGTTCCGAGCTAGAAAAAATGTTTGGCGAGCTGCATGCCAAATATCCAGAACTCGTGACTTGTGCCGTCAAGGATTTGCACGCCACCGTCCTTCGCGATGCGGCTTGCACCAGTTACCTGGAGCCACTCCTCTTCTTCAAGGGATTCCAGGGATTGCAAGCTTACCGCGTAGCGCATGTGTTGTGGGAAGAAGGAAGACCATTCCCCGCCAAAATGCTCCAGAGCATTATTAGCCGCAAGTTCGGCATGGATATCCATCCGGCGGCAAAAATCGGTTATGGCCTTTTAATTGACCATGCCACCAACCTAGTCATTGGGGAAACCGCCATTGTGGGCAACAATGTGAGTTTCCTACATGGCGTCACCCTGGGCGGGACCGGTAACGAAGTCGGCGACCGTCATCCAAAAATCGGAAACGGCGTAATGCTAGGAGCCCACGCCCAGCTTTTGGGAAACATCCATATCGGCGATTGTGCCAAGATTGGTGCAGGAGCCGTAGTGTTAAGCGATGTGCCGCCCCATACCACCTACGCAGGGGTCCCTGCCGTTGAGGTGGGACATCCCGGCGACGAGACTCCCAGCTTCAACATGCAGCAGGACTTTACGCGGGACTGTAGGTAGTGGCCAAAGCAAAGTCAGACAAGATCAAATTTATCGGGGAAAAGCTAGACGAACTCTTCCCCAACCCGCCCATTCCATTGGATTTCAAAAACCCCTACACGCTATTGGTAGCCGTAGTCCTTAGTGCCCAATGTACCGACATACGAGTCAATCAGGTGACCAAGGTGCTATTCAAAGAGGCCAAGACTCCTGCAACCATGCTGAAACTGGGCGTAAAGCACATTGCGGAAATTATCAAGCCCTGTGGGTTCTTCAAAACCAAGAGCGAGAACATCTACAAGCTTTCCAAAATTCTTGTGGAAAAATACGGCGGAAAGGTTCCACAAACCTTTGACGAACTGGAAGCCCTACCCGGCGTGGGCCACAAGACCGCAAGCGTAGTCATGAGTCATGCTTTCAAGATACCCGCCTTCCCTGTAGACACCCACATTCATCGTCTGGCGGAACGCTGGGGATTAAGTGACGGCAGTTCTGTAGAACAGACCGAGAAGGATTTGAAGAAAATTTTTCCCGAGAGCGAGTGGGAAAAACGCCATCTACAAATCATCCACTACGGACGCACCTACTGCAAGGCTCGTGGCCACAAGGCCGCGGACTGTCCGATATGCAGCAAGATTGCTAAAATCTAAAATTCCTAATCCATTCCCGCTGGGAAAAAATCGACACATCGGCACGGTTCATTTTGGCGACGATTTTACGCCCCGCTTCCGTCGCCATCTTGTCTTCCATAGGGCGGATTCCAACGCGTCCCAAATCCAGACGGTCGGCATCGAAGCAGATATCGATAGTTATGTCACCTGTTTTATGCGTCTTCGTATGTAAGCGACAGGCGCTGCAGAGCTTTTCCAGGCGTTCTTCGTCTAGTTCAAAGCGTTTTTCCGCAAGGCATCTTTTTATAAATTCTTCCGCCCTGGGGCCATGTTCCGCATCGTAGGCATCATCCATACGACGGCAATCGTGAAACAAGGCGAAGAGCCTCACTACTGTAATGTCCGCCCCAGTCTTCGACGCAAGCAAAAGCCCATTGAATTCCACCTGGTTCCAATGTTCCAGACCGTGGTACATCGAATCGTACAACCGCTGTTCATAAGCGTAATCCAGGAGTCCAGAAAAATCTATCATAGGCCAACGCCGAGCTTTTCCCAGGCACTGCTTTCCTTAAAGAGTGCCAAAATATCCCCATCAAGGTCTCCATTAGAAACCATGCTTTCCAAAATGGACAGGGCACGATCCACGGTCATGGGCTTTTTGTAGGGACGGTCCTTGGCAGTCAGAGCCTCAAAAATGTCCAAAATGGTAAGCAGACGGACTTCCTTGGGAATTTGGCATCCTTGCAAATGGTCAGGATAGCCACGACCGCTAAGCAATTCGTGATGTTCCGAAGCCCATATAGGCACGTGGCAATATTCATCAGGGAACTGGATCTGGTCCAATATCCTGGCTGTCACAATGACGTGACTTTGGATGATTTCCCTTTCCCTTGCATTCAAGGTCCCTTTGCGGATGGACAAGTTTTCTATTTCATCTGCAGTCAAAAGAGGGTGTTCCACGCCGTTTTCATCCAGGAACTTTTCATTCCTTATCTTTTTCAAAAATTCCATTTTGTCATCGGGAACAAATTCCGCACAATTAATGCGCATGATTTCTTCCAAGGCTCGCTCCCGTTCCTCCTTGCGAAGCAACCGTTCCTCTTCCGACATTTTACCACGAAGCATCGCAATTTCTTCTAGCAAGGAAATCTTGGCAAAGCGATCCTCTATGGCATCCATATTTCCACCAAGCTTACTTGCCTTGTCCATGATCTCCAGAGGAACAGCCAACTTACCTACATCATGAAGCCACACGCTCATCAAAAAACTACGACGACGGCCCTCATTAAATTTCCAGGGATGGTTTGTGGCATCTAACCAATCCATAAAGGCTTCTGCAAGCTGCACCATGTTTCGCGTGTGACTCGCCGTATAGGAAGAACGTTCGTCAATCGCCTGGGACAAGGTCCTAACCACAGAATCCAGAAGACGTTTATTCTGGACAATTGCTTCGTTCAGCTCCGAAAGATTGTTCGTTTTCATTTTTCACCCGAACAAAGCTTTGTTACACAAATTCCTTTTTCACCACGATATCCACCTGACGCCCCTCCAATGCCACCACCACGTCATCAGCAAGGTTTGCCACAATGGATTTTTCCAATTCGTCCCAGACTTCGCCCTTTGCCTTTTTGGCATCTTCCCTGTAGGAACTCAGCGACCAGGTGGGGTCGGCAAGACTAATCACGGAAGGGGTCCCTGGAACATAGAAGGTCTCGGACATCTTTGAAGCTTCCTCATAATCCACCAGTAAAAATTCTGCGGCAATCCTAATCTTGGCCATGATTCCCACAGCGGCAGCATTTTGCTTGCTCGTGGACACATCCAGCAGCTGCTCCCGCTTTTTTCCAGAAAGGGCCTCGTTAGGGACAAGCGCCACGTGCAGTTCAAATTTCTTTCCTGTACTTTCAACCCAAAAAGACCCCTTGGAATACCGCAACAGGGATGGAAGCATTTCCACAAGTTCCTCTGCCAACAGGCGGAGCCTGCCCGTCTCCTTCGGATTCAAGTCCCGATAAGCCGCAGACTTGGCCGTTTCCTTCAATACCATTTTCAGTTCGGCAGCATCAGCAGATAACTTGCATATATCGGATTTCATTTGGGTCCCCTATGTGAAAAAACACTTCTAGACAAAAAAATAACATTCTTGAATAAAATAATTATATTCTTCCCCATGGCGGTCATACTTTTCAACAAGCCTTTTGGCGTTT
Organism: Fibrobacter succinogenes; assembly: GCA_902767785.1. Classification (GTDB taxonomy): domain Bacteria; phylum Fibrobacterota; class Fibrobacteria; order Fibrobacterales; family Fibrobacteraceae; genus Fibrobacter; species Fibrobacter succinogenes_D. Next base: position 7,316 of record CACXIR010000025.1, read on the forward strand.
TAAGCCAATTTACCCCCGAATCGGGACACCCCGCACTGGACGGTTTCGGGTTTCCGACGGGAGTATACGCGGCGGGCAGGCTCGACCACGACAGCGAAGGGGCTTTATTGCTTACGGACAACGGCAAGCTCATAAAAAAATTGTTAGACCCCCAATTTGAACACCCGCGAACTTACTTGGCTCAGGTAGATGGGCAAATCACTGAAGAAGCTGTTCGCAAGCTTGCTATGGGTGTGGACATTAAGGGTTACCACACCAAACCCTGCAAGGCCGAAATCGTCGCAATGCCGGACTGGATTTGGGAAAGGGTGCCGCCGGTTCGCTTCCGTGCAAACATTCCCACTAGCTGGGTACGCCTCACCCTCATTGAAGGCAAGAACCGGCAGGTACGCCACATGACAGCCGCAGTGGGATTCCCGACACTTCGCCTGATCCGCGTGCAAATAGGAAAAATTCCCCTGGGCGACTTGCAACCAGGGGAATGGAAAGTTGTTACTGATAAAGTAATTTAATTACTAAATCAATCCTTCGAAGAAGTTATTACCCCAATGAGACTCCGTATTTGGCTATCGCATTAAAGAACTTACGACGCCAAATACTCCGCGCTTCTACGGCTCGTTAATACGAGCCGCATCCGCTTGGCGATTGAGAGACTCCGTATTTGGCTAATGCAGTAAAGAACTTGCGATGCCAAATACTCCGCGCTTCTACGGCTCGTTAATACGAGCCGCATCCGCTTGGCGCAAGGGCAACATTCTTTAGATTAATCCTTCGAAGAAGTTGTTGCCCTTGTCATCCACGAGGATGAAGGCGGGGAAGTCCTTGATGGTGATCTTGCGGATGGCTTCCATGCCAAGTTCCGGGAAGGCCACGATGTCGTTGCTGAGGATGTTCTGTTCGGCGAGGATGGCGGCCGGACCACCGATAGAACCGAGGAAGAATCCACCGTACTTCTTGCAGGCGTCGGTCACGTCCTGAGAGCGGTTGCCCTTAGCGACCATGATCATCGAAGCTCCCTTGCTCTGGAAGCGCATCACGTACGGGTCCATGCGGTTAGCCGTCGTCGGGCCAAAACTACCCGTCGGCATGCCAGCCGGAGTCTTTGCCGGGCCAGCGTAGTAAATCGGATGGTCAGACACGACCTTGAGCACGGTCTTTTCTTCGTCCGTGAGTTCTTCGCCGCGTTCCTGCTTGTCGAAGATTTCAGCAATCTTTGCATGAGCCATGTCGCGGGCCACAATCATTGTGCCCTTGAGGCTAAGGCGCGTTTTCACCGGATACTTGGTGAGGTCGGCGAGCACTTCCTTCATCGGACGGTCAAGGTCAATTTCAATAGCCGGGGCCAGGTTCACGGCGTTGCCAGCCGGGATGTAGTTTTCCGGATGGTGTTCCATCTTTTCGAGCCAGAGGCCGTTCTCGTCAATCTTTGCCTTGATGTTACGGTCAGCAGAGCAAGAGACACCGATAGAAACCGGGCAGCTAGCAGCATGACGCGGAGCGCGGATCACGCGAACATCGTGCACCAGGTACTTGCCGCCGAACTGGGCGCCAATGCCTGTCTTCTGGCAAATGTGGAGAACCTTTTCTTCCATTTCGAGGTCGCGGAAAATACGACCACCTTCGGAACCGGAAGTCGGAATATCATCGAGGTAGCCGCAGCTAGCGAGCTTCACCATGTGCGTGTTCATTTCGGCAGAGGTGCCGCCAATCACGATGGCCAGGTGGTACGGAGGACAAGCGGCAGTACCGAGAGTCTTCACCTTTTCGGCAAGGAACTTTTCCAAGGACTTCGGGTTGAGGAGTGCCTTGGTCATGGGCCAGTAGTAAGTCTTGTTGGCAGAGCCACCGCCCTTGGCGACGAACAAGAACTTCATTTCGGCACCTTCTTCGGCGTGGATGTCGATCTGGGCCGGGAGGTTGCAACCCGTGTTTTTTTCTTCGTACATCGTAAGCGGAGCAATCTGGCTGTAGCGAAGGTTCTTAGTAGTATAAGCGTTGTAGATACCTTCAGAAATTGCTTCGGCATCGTCAAAGCCTGTCCAGACCTGCTGGCCCTTGTGGGCAACGCAAATAGCCGTACCGGTGTCCTGGCAGAACGGGAGGATTCCCTTGGCGGCAACGCAGGCGTTCTTGAGCATGGTGAGGGCGACAAACTTGTCATTGTCCGAAGCTTCCGGATCCTGGAGGATCTTTGCGACCTTGGCCGTGTGGGCCGGACGCAGGCAGAATTCCACTTCTTCGAAAGCAGCCTGGGCAATCTTCGTCAGAGCCTCGGGGGCGATCTTCAGGATTTTCTTGCCTTCGAATTCGGCGACGGAAACGCCTTCCTTGCCGAGATTGACGTATTCGGTAGTATCTTCACCGTGCTGGACGGTAGCTTCGTATTTGAATGCCATAGTATTAATTGGGGTTAAGGTTTTTAGCGATTAAAAATTAAAAATTGCCCCGACCAGACGGATCATTTTTGGCAGGCACAGGAGTCTTTTTCGTCAAAAAAACGACAAAACCACAAAAAAAGGGGACAAAATGACTTTTTTTGAAAAAAAATGAGCAAAATGGCCAAAGAAGTGCTATTTTTAGGGTGTAAAAGTTTAAACACAGAGAGGAATACTATGAAGATTAAGAACCTGTTGCTGGCAACCATGCTTGCTTCCGCAGTTGCTTTCGCTGCCGATGCAGCCAAGCCTGCCGCTGCACCCGCTGCCGCACCCGCACCTGCCGCTGCACCCGCTGCTCAAGCTGCCCCGGCCCCTGCTGCCGCTCCTGCTGAAGCCGCACCTGCTGCCGAAGCTGCCAAGCCCGCCGAAGCTGCTCCCGCACCCGTAGCCGAAGCCGCTCCCGCCGCAGCCACAGATTCTGCTTCCGCTGCAGCCGCTCCTGCCGAAGCCGCTGCCGCACCCGCCGATTCTGCCGCTCCGGCCGAAGTTGCTGCCGCACCGGCTGATTCCGCAGCTGCTCCCGCTGACAGTGCCGCTCCTGCCGAAGTCGCAGCCGCAGACACCGCCAAGGCTGACAGTGCCGAAGTGCTAGAAAAGAAGGCTGAAGAAGCTCCGGTTGATTCCGCCGCTCTGGCCCAGTCCGAAGCCGACAAGAAGGAAGCCGAAGAAGCTGCCAAGTCCGAGGCTGCCAAGCAGCCTGCCGAAGCCTCTTCTTCTGCCAAGTCCTCCATCATGGAAAACCCCTGGGAATTCCTGATCGTGTCAGCCGCCTTTATCGCTTCTGTGCTGGTGATTATCTTCACCGGGGACTAATAAAGACCGCTCGTTCGACATTTCGGGCGACGAGACCTCCGGTTTCTCACTCGCTCTCGCAATCGCGACCGATTAATATCGGTCGCTTTTTGCTCACGAAAGACCGTTCAAATTCATCTATGGATTTAAAAAGCCCGACCTTAGGTCGGGCTTTTTTGTTCGGTTGTTTGAGGCTTACTTGGCCTTTTTCATGATTTGTTTTAGCATGGAGTTCATCTTGCCGATCTGGACCTGCGGGGCAGGCTTCTTAGGAGCTGCACCCGGACGTTCCTTACCAGCAATCTTAGCCTTCAGATCGGCAAGAGTTGCGTGGCCCTGGATGCCCCCCTGGGGGCGTCCACCGCGGTTGTCGCGGCCGCGGCCACCGAACCCGCCCTTGGGACCACCGGCACGCTGGCCGCGGGGGCCATTGGCGCCTGCACCAGCCACACCGTCAGCCTGTTCCTGCTTCATGGAGAGGCTGATGCGTTTCTGGTTCGCATCCACCGCCACCACACGGACCTTCACGATGTCACCCACCGTCAGGGCCTCCTTAGCGTCAGCAATGAACTTGTCGCTGATTTCAGAAACATGGACTAGGCCATCCTGGTGGACGCCGATATCCACAAAGGCGCCAAAGTTGGCCACATTGGTCACCACGCCTTCCATCCAGCTGCCCGTTACCAGGTCGTTGATAGTCTTGATGCGGTCATCGAACTTGGCATAGCGGAATTCCTTACGGGGGTCGCGGCTCGGCTTCTGGAGTTCCTTCAAGATGTCGTCCAAGGTAGCCTTACCCACCTCGTCAGAGAGGAACTCGTCCACCTTGATAGCCTTCACCGCCTCGGCATTACCCACCATATCCTTCACAGAAACGCCAGCCTTCTCGGCCATCTTTTCGACCAGGGCGTAGTTTTCGGGGTGCACGGCGGAATCGTCCAGCGGGTTCTCGGCACCGGGGATACGCATAAAGCCGGCAGCCTGTTCAAAGGCCTTGGGGCCAAAGCCCTTCACGTTCTTCAGGGCTTCGCGACTAGCGTAGGCACCGTTCTCTTCGCGGTACTTCACAATGGCTTCAGAAAGGGTGCTGCTTAAACCCGCCACATGGGCAAGGAGCGGAGCGGAAGCGCTGTTCACGTCCACGCCCACCATGTTCACGCAGCTTTCCACCACTTCGTCCAAGCGCTTTTTCAGTTCGCGCTGGTTCACGTCGTGCTGGTACTGGCCCACGCCGATAGACTGCGGGTCCACTTTCACGAGTTCTGCCAGAGGGTCCTGCAGGCGGCGGCCGATGGAGATGGCGCCACGGGTAGTCACGTCTTCCTTGGGGAATTCCTGGATGGCGATCATGCTTGCGCTGTACACGGAAGCACCGGCCTCGCTCACGATTACGCGGGGCGGAACCTTGCCCTTGAACTTCAGGGCCATCTCGCCGCAGAAAGCGTCAGTCTCACGGCTAGCGGTACCGTTACCGATGGCAATCAGGTCAATTTTGTACTTGTCGATGAGCTGCATCAGGTACACGCAGGCACCGGCCTTGTCGTTCTTGGGTTCGTGAGGGTAAATAACACCGTGATCCATGAACTTGCCATTTTCGTCCAGAACAGCCACCTTGCAGCCGGTACGGAAACCAGGGTCTAAGGCAAGCACGGCCTTGTGGCCCGCCGGGGCGGCCAACAGCACGTCCTGGAGGTTCTTGCTGAACACCTTGAAAGCTTCTTCTTCGGCAGCTTCCTTCAAGATCAGCCGCACTTCGCTTTCCATGCTGGGCTGCAGCAAGCGGTCCCAAGCATCCTGGCACATTTCTTCCAAATAAGGCTTCCAAATGGAATCGCCCTTGATGATCTGGGTCTTCAGATAACCCACCAACTCTTCGGTAGGAACCTCGATAGAAAGGCGCAAAACCTTTTCCTTTTCGCCGCGGCGGAGTGCCAGCATGCGGTGGCTGGGAATCTTGGATACCGGTTCGCTAAAGTCGTAGTAGTCCTTGAACTTGGTCTCCTGCTTCTCGAAATCCTTTTTCACCTTGGAAACCATAACGCCCTTCTTTTCCACCTGGGCGCGGAGGTACTGGCGGAATTCCGTATTGTCTGCCACTTCTTCGGCCAAGATATCGCAGGCACCCTTGAGTGCCGCCTTGGGGTCGGCAAGGCCCTTTTCTTCGGAAAGGTAAATGCGGGCGATTTCTTCGGCGGTGTTGGTGCTGGGTTCCTGTTCCCACATCAGGCGGGCAAGGGGTTCCAGCCCCAATTCCTTAGCGATGGTGGCACGGGTACGCTTCTTGGGCTTGTAGGGGGCGTAAATGTCTTCCAGCAGGGTCTTGTCTTTGCAGGCCTCAATCTGGGCCTTCAGTTCCGGGGTCAACTTGCCCTGTTCCTCGATGCTCTTGAGGATGGTTTCCTTGCGGTCCGTCAGTTCCTGGAGGTAATCGCGGCGGTGGCTGATATCGCGGAGTTCTATTTCGTTCAAAGTTCCCGTCTGGTCCTTGCGGTAACGGGCGATAAAGGGGATAGTACCCCCCTGGTCCATGAGTTCCAGGGCCTTGGCCACGCGCCAAGTCTCAAGTTTCAGCTCTTCAGCGATAATGGCAGAAAAATCCATAATTCAGTTTCCAATTGGAGGGTCCTGTCCTTTCGAAGAGGCCCTAAGTTAAACACGGCCTGGCCGCACCTGCAGCCAAGCACCCTTGCGGGTCTGTTGAATATAGCAATAAAAAAGGAGTTTTCAGCCTAGCGACGGCCCACGGGCCTGGGTTTGGGGGCCGAGGTGGAACGAGACCTGGATGACCCCTGGGACGAACTCCTGGAGCGGGAATTCCAGCCCCAATCATCATCATCGTCCACATAACGGGCAGGAAGCCTTTCTGGCTGAACCGGCTGTGCCGCAGGAGACCTTGGAGCAGGAGCCGCGTTCGGGGCTGGGGCTGGCTGGCTGCCCATGACGCGACGTTCCACAGGTGCCGGCGAAGTTGAATAAACCCGACCGTTCGTGGGAGCAGGAGCCATACCCGGGGCAGGTGCCACGGCACGGGGAGCCGGCGCCAACATGCGGGGGCCAGGAGCAGGGGCAACACGGGCAGGGGGCGGTGCATGGCGAGGCGGCGGACTATTGTAATGGTGGGGCGGCCGGTAGCGACGGGGGTGCCTGGGAATGGGCCTGTGGGCGTACCAGCGGGTATTGCGCACATAAATGACCCTGGGACCCCAGTCTATCCAGCAAGATCCCCAACCCCACTCGCCAAACCAAGTGCCTAGCCAAACCCCTGAACCGTAATAGACGCGGGTATAGCCGTCGTAACGCACATAGTAGACCACGCGGGGGTTGTAGACCGGCACGTACACGTATTCTTTCTGCACCGGATAGATAGTGATGTTATCGCCAGTTTCCACTTTCACCTGTTCGTTTGTCTTCAGGTGTCCATAATCGTAGGCCCTCTGGCGCATCCTCTGCACCGCCTCCATCACCTCATCCTTCTGATTGGTGACGGCGTCTCCCAACTGGTCGCACCAGCTACGATACTTGCCCATCATGGAAAGCACCGACGGGAATGGCAGCAGGGCCTGCACGCTGGGGTCGTATGGAAGGTTCGCCTCCTCGATGGCGGCGGCAAGGGTTTCCCCCTTCAAGTTTTTGTGGCCCTCCGCCCACAGGGCGGCGGCAGGAATCTGGTTGCCATAGGTAGAGGCATCCAGCACCTGCACCAACAGTGGGTCTGGATACAAGGCGATATTAGAGACGAGAGTGTCCAATTCTGAAGTAGTATAGTTGGACTGGGCAAAGCAAGAAATATGAAGACACAGTATCAAAGATGCGACAAGGCCGAACCTTTTAAAAATTCTTGAACTATCCATAGCGACCTCCCGTCAACACCCCCAATTTACAAAAATTTCACTAGCAAGGCTAAAAGAATGTAAATTAGGTGGAGCAATGAATCAAGAATTATCCCCAGAAGAACTCTTTGAATCCCAGGGTAAAAGGCGTTGGGAAATCGCCAAGACCACAGCAAAAGAGCGAATCGCGAAGTTGCAGAAACTCCGCAAGGCCCTAGTGGTGCGGCAACAAGAATTTTACGACGCCGTATGGGAAGACTTCCACAAGCCCCAAATGGAAGCCCAACTCTGCGAGGTGTACCCCGCACTCTCTGAAATAGACTGCGCCGTCGCCCATCTAGACGAATGGATGGAAGACAAAGGCGGCAACTGGAGTCCCCTATTCCCCACCAATAAAAGCGTAAGCCATTTTGAACCCAAGGGCCGCGTACTTATCATGGCCCCGTGGAACTATCCCCTGCTGCTATTTGTCTCCCCCATCGTGGCCGCCGTTGCCGCCGGGAATACCGTCATTGCAAAGCCCAGCCACAAGACTCCCAAGGTAAGCCTGTTCCTGGAATCCCTAATGGCAGAAGTATTCCCGAAAGACGAAGTGGCCGTTGTACAGGGCGACGGTGCAGTCCTGGGCGACAAACTGCTTTCCCTTCCCTTCGACCACGTGTTCTTTACCGGAAGCCCCAAGGTAGGCGCCCACGTGGCACAATGTGCCGCCAAGGTTCATGCCGGCGTCACGCTGGAACTGGGCGGGAAATCCCCCGTCATTGTCCTTGACGACGTTCGGATTAAAAATGCAGCCAAAAAAATAGCCTGGGGCAAGTGCCTGAACGCAGGCCAGACCTGCATCGCCCCCGACTACGCACTTTGCCCTGCAAAACTGGTGCAGCCTCTGGCAGAGGCAGTTGCAGAAAGCATCCGTGAAATGTACGGTTCAACAGATGAAGATCGCCGCCAGTGCGAAAGCTTTGTCCGCATCATCGAGGCCAATGCGGTAGAACGCCACAAGACACTGGTAGAAGACGCCCTGGCAAAGGGAGCCACCGCAGTCATAGGCGGAGACTTTATGCCCGAAGATGCGGAAAACCGCTACACTCCCGCAACAGTGCTTACGGGAGTCACTGCAGGCATGAGCATCATGGACAGCGAAATCTTTGGACCCATCCTCCCCATTGTTGCCTATGACAACCTGGAAGAGGCCATCTCCTTTGTGCAAAAACGCCCCAAGCCCCTGGCCCTCTACGTATTCGGAAAATCGGAAAGGAACATAAAGCGAGTGCTAGGCGAAACCACCGCCGGCTCCACCTGCGTAAACCACTGCATTTTACAAATCGAAAACCTTTCAGAGCCCTTTGGCGGCGTGGGCATGAGCGGTACCGGGAACTACCATGGGATTTACGGATTCAAGACCTTCAGCCACGAAAGGAACGTGATGTTCCAAGGGGCGATTGATTCCATGCAGTTCTTCTACCCGCCCTACCACAAAAACGGGGACAAGGGCCTGCGGGCAAAAATCCAGCAGGTTGCGAAAAAAATTCTGGGCTAGAGATCCTTCGACTTCGGCGCATTGCGCCTCCGCTCAGGATGACACTTAACCACCAACGTACAGCTTCTTCATCTCGTCGGAAATGGCCATGGGGCGACCGCGGTTCAGGTCCACCAGCACCCACTGGGTCTCGGACTCAAAAATCACCTTGCCGTCGGACACCCGCTCAAACTTGCACTTTCGAATGGTGGCCACCTTGCCGTAGGCCGCCACCCAGGTGGTGCCCTTGATTTCGTCGCCCAGGAACGCCTGGTTCTTGTATTCCACATGCTGCACATGGATCATCCAGCCGGCACCCAAGCTTTTCATCAGGGCGGTGCCGCCTACTGATTCAGAGTGGGCGATAGCGATGTCCTGAATCCACTGCACAGACCACACGTTGTTGAAATGGTGGTTGTCGTCAATCATCTCGGGAGTCACCTTGAACACCTGCGTAAACTGCATGGGGTTCACCGTCTCTTCCATCGCAATAGCCATAACCGCTCCTTATGCGTCAGCAAGTTCTTTTATAAGCCTTGGCAGAGCCAGTTCGAACTTGACTCCATACCAGTGGCTCTTGTCTTCGTAGGTCTTTTCGATGCATTCCAGCACAAAGTCGGCGGCAATGCGGGCTGAATCCGCCATAGAGCGGCCCCGCAAAAGCGAACCTACAAAGGCGGAAGCGTAGCAGTCGCCTGTGCCGTTGAATCCCTTGGTGATTTTCTTGTGTTCGTAGTAGTCGAACTTGGCATCGTCAAAAAGCAGCACTCCCGTGTAGTCCGGGCGGAACCCTACCCCTGTCAGCACCACCGATTTGGCACCCAAACCGCAAAGCTTGCGGCAAATGGTTTCAGCAAATTCCCTATCGTAGGTATCCCGGTAGTCCGTTTCCGTAAGCAGGCAGGCTTCTGTCATGTTGGGGAGCAGCACGTCCGCCTCGGCGCACAGGTCCTTCATGGCGGAAACAAACTCCATGTTGAATCCGGGATACAGGTTCCCGTTATCAGCCATGGCGGGGTCCACCACCCGGATAGCGCCCTCTACCCCGTTGGTGTCCATGATGTTTTGCACCATGTTGATCTGCTCAATAGAGCCCAGGTAGCCCGTGTAGAAGGCGTCAAACTGGATTCCCGCCTCCCTCCAGTGCTCACTGATGGGCAACATGTCGCCGGTCAGGTCCCTAAAAGTCCAGCCCGTAAAGCCCCCCGTGTGGGTGGAAAGCACTGCCGACGGGAGCACTGCGGTCTCTATTCCGCATGCTGAAATAATGGGGAGTGCCACCGTGAGAGAACACTGCCCAAAACACGAAATATCCTGAATTGTTAGGACCCGTTTATACATACAGCGGCAAATATAATTATTTTTCAAAGGCAAACTAAAAAAAGGATATACCATGGATTGGAACGATTTTACCACGCTGACACGGGAACAGATGCTACCTATATGGGATTTCTATTGCAGCGACCCCTTCAGCATTTTGGGAATCCACCCGCTGGAAACAGACAAGGGGATCAAGACGGTTATCCGCACCTACCAGCCCCAGGCGTCCTTTGTGCGGGGCGAGTCCTGCGACGGCGAGGTGGAATTCGACTTCGTCAAGCTGGGCGACACCGGTTTTTACGAAGCCATCCTGGACATGGAATTCGAGCCCTTCTTCTACAACCTGATTATCAAGCAGGGCGACGGCAACGAGTACACCCTCACCGACCCCTACGCCTTCCAGCCCGTGCTTTCGGAATTTGACCGACACCTGATTTCTGCAGGCACCCATTACGAACTTTACCGCAAGCTGGGTGCGAACCTGGTGGAACACCAGGGCTTCAAAGGCATCCAGTTCGCCGTCTGGGCCCCCAACGCCAAGTCCGTCTCCGTGGTGGGCAGCTTCAACAGCTGGGACGGCCGCCGCCACCAGATGCGCATGCTGGGTTCCAGCGGCATTTGGGAAATCTTCATTCCCAACATCGGCGAAGGGGAACTGTACCGCTTCGAGATTCACGGCGCCGACGGTAACCTCCACGTGAAAGTGGACCCGCTGGCCAAGCTTTCCGAAGTCCGCCCCGCCACCGCATCCATAGTCACCCACCTGGACGGCTACGAATGGGGCGACGAACTCTACATGAAGACCCACTGGGCCACCAAGGTCTTTGGAAGCCCTATGAACATCTACGAAGTTCACGCCGGCTCCTGGCGCCGCGACCCTGCGAATCCCGACCGTTTCCTCAACTGGGACGAACTTTCCGAACGCCTCATTCCCTACCTCAAGGAGATGGGCTACACCCACGTGGAGTTCCTGCCCCTGGCAGAACACCCGCTGGACGAATCCTGGGGCTACCAGGTGACGGGCTACTACTCCCCCACCAGCCGCTACGGCACCCCCGACCAGTTCAGGCATTTTGTGGACCTTTGCCACCAGAACGAAATCGGCGTGATTCTGGACTGGGTTCCTGCCCACTTCCCCAAAGACGCTCATGCGCTTGGACGCTTTGACGGCACCGCCTGTTACGAGCATGCCGACCCGAGGCAGGGCGAACACCCCCACTGGGGCACCTACATCTTTAACCTGGGCCGCAACGAGGTCAAGAATTTCCTTATCGCCAACGCCATGTACTGGCTCAAGGAATTCCACTGCGACGGCCTGCGTGTGGACGCCGTGGCCTCCATGCTCTACCTGGACTACGGCAAGGGCCCCGGCGAATGGGTGCCCAACAAGGACGGCGGCAACATCAACTACGACACCATCGAGTTCCTGAAGCACCTGAACAGCATCATGGGCCGCTTCACGCCCCACGCCATCCTCATCGCCGAAGAGTCCACCAGTTTCC
>CACXIR010000025.1:18738-28141 GCA_902767785.1 Fibrobacter succinogenes
TGGATGAACGACTTCTTGAGTTACATCGAACACGAACCCATCCACCGCAAATACCACCACAACCAGCTCACCTTCAGCATGATGTACGCCTACAGCGAGAACTTCATCCAGGTGTTCAGCCACGACGAGGTGGTCCACGGAAAGGGTTCCATGCTGGGCAAAATGCCCGGTGACAACTGGCAAAAATTCGCAAACCTGCGCCTTACCTACGCCTTCCAGTACGCCCATCCGGGCAAGAACCTGAACTTCATGGGCAACGAATTCGGACAGTTCCGGGAATGGAACGAAAAACAGTCCCTGGACTGGCACCTGATCACCTGGGATAGCCACGGAAAGTTACTTGCCATGATGAAGGTGCTAAACCACATCTACAAGGACAACGCCCCCTTCTGGGAAATCGACCACTACCACACCGGTTTCGAATGGATCTGGTGCGACGACGCGGACAACTCCATTGTAAGCTTTGTGCGTAAGGACGACCACGGCAACCAGATCCTGTGCGTGTTCAACTTTACGCCGGTGGTCCGCCACGACTACCGCCTGGGCGCCCCCAGCCGCGGCAAGTGGAAAGAAATCTTCAACACCGATTCCGACATCTTTGGCGGAAGCAACGTTGGTAACTTTGGAGAGGTATGGACCCAGGACATCCCGTGGCAGAACCGCCAGTGGAGCCTGAACATCCAGCTGCCGCCCTTGGGTGCAGTATACTTTAGGCTAGAACGATAGCGGCATAGCCGCAGTTCATTTTACCGATGTAAAATCGTGTCCTGGATGGAGCCGTACTTCACCTGGACACAGTCCCACAAAATGGCATTCTTGATGGTGCAGCGTTTCAACACGCAACCATCGCCTACGGCCACATTGGGACCGATGGTGCAATTCTCGATAACCACGTCGTTGCCAAAATGGCAGGGGCCAATAATGGTGGTTCCCGGGAATTCCACGTCCATGGAGTTGTCGTTGCGGGTCAAGACTTCTGCGTTAGTGGCAAGCAGGGTCTCGATCAGGCCACAGTCCAGCCACTTTTTCACGGGAGCGGTGCGGAACTTGCAACCCTTCTGGAGCATCATCTCCAGGGCATCCGTCAACTGGAACTCGCCCTTGGTACGGACGTCGTTGTCCATCAGGTACTTCAGAGACTGCCTCAGGGCCTTCACATCCTTGATGTAGTAGATGCCCACAATGGCCTCGTCAGAGACAAACTCTTGGGGCTTTTCCACCAGACGCTGGATATGTCCATCATCGGCGGTAACGGCTACGCCAAAGCGGGAAGGGTCTTCCACCTTGAAAGTGTAGAGCACGTTTTCCTGCTCGTTCTTCAAGAAGCTCAAGTCCGCCTCGAAGAGGGTGTCGCCCAAGATAATCAAGAGGGGTTCGTCGTCGTCAACATAGGGCAAGGCAAGGCTTATGGCCTCCCCAAGTCCCTGGGGATTTTCCTGGCGGACCGTCTTGACGCTCCCCCAGTCCTTGCCCTCCAAAAAGGCATCCATCTGTTCGGCCTTATAGCCTGTAATGAAGATCAGCTCGCTGGGATCCAGCGACAGGGAATCTTCCACGATCCAATCAATGATGGTCTTTCCGGCAACGGGCAACAGGCACTTAGGCCTGTCCTCGGTATACGGGCGGAGCCGAACTCCGCTTCCTGCAACCGGCAATACAATCTTCATAAAAAAACCTTATACCCAAAACATAGCCGTTCACCCGAACGGCTTTTTTCTTTCCTGCTAAAGATACATAAAATGGGCCCAGGCGGTTTACCACAAGGGGCTTTTTTTACATTTTTTAGTGATTTTAGGAATAAAAAATGCCGAAATCTTGCGGATTTCGGCATTTAGTGGATGATGCAGGGGTCGAACCTGCGACCCGCTGATTAAGAGTCAGCTGCTCTACCAACTGAGCTAATCATCCATTGTCGCTTGGACGGGGTCAATAATAGAAAAGCCACCCGCCCCTGTCAAGGGGAATTTGAAAAAAAACTACATTCCCCCACATGAGCCTCAATTCAAACCGCTTGGATGCCTACCTGGCCTTTTTAGGAGTGGAACGGAACCTTTCCCCCACCACCATCCAGAGCTACCAGGAAGACCTGCGACATTTTGTGGACTGGCTAGACCAGGGCGGACTTGACCTCAAGGACCTGACCCCCGAAAAGCTGGACCAGTTCCTGACACACACCGCAGGGCAGGCAGAGTATTCCCCCACCTCGGTAGCCAGGCATTTTTCCAGTTTGCGCGGCTTCCTCAAGTACATGCAGAACCAGGGCGAGTACGACTACAGCACCGAATCCATGCTGGCCACCCCAAGACTTGGCCACTACCTTCCAGAATACCTGACCCGCGAAGAAGTGGACAGCGTTTTTGAAAGTGCAGCCAACGGCAAGAACCCGTTGCGCGACACGGCCCTCATTGAGCTCATGTACAGCGCGGGACTCCGCATCTCGGAGGCTCTGGGCATCAAGGTCTCCCAGTTGGACCTGGACAACGAGTGGCTTACGCCCATAGGAAAAGGCAACAAGCAACGTCTGGTACCCTTGGGCAGCAAGGCAAAGGAAAACCTGAAAGCCTGGATCCAAGAAGGGCGGCCCCTCACCCACCCAACTACAGACAACATAATATTAAATGCAAAGGGCAAGCCCATGAGCCGCATGGGGGCTTGGAAAATCGTGCAGCAGCACACGGCCCACCTGACCAAGCAGGTGTCGCCCCACACCTTCCGGCACAGTTTCGCCACGCACTGCCTGGAGGCGGGTATGGACTTGCGCGTACTGCAGGAACTTCTCGGGCATGCCGATATCAGCACCACGCAAATTTATACGCACATTGACAAGGAATTCATCAAGCAGGAACATCGGAACTTTCATCCGCGGGAAAGACACACATAATGATGTGGGATGTGGAATGTGAAATTACACACCACACACTACACATTATAAAGGGGGAAGCCTCCTCCTCGCTCCCATCGCCAGTCTCAGCGACAAGTTCACCAACCTTATTAAGGTCCCTGAGCCTGTCGAAGGGCCGCTACCCCCTCTGCGGGGACACCCCACAACGCCCCCGACAGCAATCCAGGCCCAACTGCTTTACCACACGAATCGACAAAAAAAATACCCGCAGTTTATGGCTGCGGGTTCTCTTGTCTTTTATCTGGACGCTCTCGTCTAAAAAGGCGGGTTATTCGGAGTCCTTTATGCAACGAACATTTACCGCAAATCCCGCGCAATTAAGTGGCCAGTTATCTCTTTCGGGATCATATGCTGGTTTGAGAACAAAAGCACACCCACCTATTCCATGAATAGGAACCTCGTAGGTTATACTTGAATCGGCCCAAAAGCCCGCAGCGAACCCACTTTGTTCTGAACCATAATCCCACATGAGACCTGCCGGCAATGCAGAAAAACCAAAGGTATCCGTACCATTTGCATCGCCCTCCCAACCCGTTGTAGAACGTAGTGGTGCAGTTTGGTAATAATCTACGCCCGTTGCACTAGCCAATGTTTCCCATTCCTCTTTGCTAGGCAAATGCCATCCGCTCGGACATGCCGTTGAAGCCTCGGTCCAATTATAGAAACGGCCATACAATTCGCAATTAGACAAATCATCTGCATAGCACCTGCTACCCTCCGTAGCATAATTCAAGTTTTGCGCCATCCAGACCTGATTGCCAATTCTCACAACTCCATAGGATTGTCCGTCACGTTCATCAACTAAACCCGTTATGTCCTCGACCCAGCCATTCTCCGAACACACATATCCAGCTTTCTTTTCACCCAAATTGGTCAAGTCACATGGAGCAACCTGTACACACCGCGTAAAGTTACGGCCCCTTATCAAGCCAATAGTAAAATAGAATTCACCTAATTCTGCTACTGTAAATCCAATTCCACCATAACTAATCTCTCCAAAAAGTTCATAATCTGCTAAAAAATTCAAAGGGTCCGTAGTTCCAATAAAGGCGGGGATATTTCGTTGTGGATCAATTGAAGCCCCAATACTTTTTAGAAGAGCCTCCCAATCCTCCGAAGATGGATAGGACCATCCCTCAGGGCAGAAATCTTTGGGTTTACGTCCAGACAGACTATAGTCTACACCGTAAGTTTTCCCCTCCTCTACACAATCCATATTTACAAAAGTATTTAAACTATAGCTAACTGATGCATCCACTTCATCCTCGTACTCCAAACAATCAGAAGGGTCACCAGCACAATCATTACGAAGACGGGCAATTGAAGCACCACCGTATTGTAAACAAATAGGGTCTTCTGCGTCGCACTCTCCCCAACCATCCCACTCAGGTCCATAATACCGGCAACGATCAGATTGATCATTTCCCCATCCAATGCATCCCGATTCATCACTTTCCTTGCAAAGACAGCGACGCTGCAACCTACAATTTCCCACCGCATCGTATTTCAAGTTTTCGGTCATCCAAGTCTGCAGCCCTATTGTCACGGTCTTGTAAACACGACCATCTCGTGGGTCAGTCATTGTACCACCCTGAACCTGCGCAGAGCCTTCACCACTAGACTCTGCATTGTTTCCGCTATCGTCGCCGCAAGCAGAAAAAAATATGCATGCAGCGACGATTAATGTTTGAACGATTGTTTTCATAAGTACGACCTCGCTTTACCTAAAGCTATTTATTTCACTGTTCATTTTAATACACTTTACAAAAAGACCATATATAAAATCACTCTAGTTCTTGACACAACGGACCGTAAAAAAATGTGTTTCCGTTGTCCCAAGGATGTCTTTACACTCTATTACTCCCGATTCGCTACCAGACTTCAAGACAAAGACATACTGGCAATTTTGATCAGAATTACGCACACTACTCCAAAAGTAAGCAGACATACCATCCTCCCTCTGCGACCAGCTGCCAGGACGAGTCCATGCGTATAGGCCCCTAGACAAGGCACCGAAACCAAACGCATCATCTCCACCACCATCATCCCATCCACTCCTAGATTTTAACACTTTACCTGCCGTAGTCGCCCCTCCCACTGCAGTAAGTAGGGCACTCCATTCGGTCGTGTCTGGCACATGCCATCCCATTGGACAAGCGGTCCACATATCATTCACCGAGTTGTCGTAAGTATCTTGATTCTTGTAAAAACGGCCTTGTTCAGGGCAGTCCTTATCAATGGGGCCATAGGCTTGGTCCAAGCATCGTCCAATAAAAGCACCCGTATTATTTTTTTCAGTATACCTCATGTTCTCCGCCATCCAAACCTGGTTTCCAATGGTTACAAACTTATAGATTTGCCCATCACGTGAATCAACAAAGGACCCCGTCGTTGGCGCTGCCGAACTAGAACTCCACAAAATTGAACTAGAGCTCCGCATAACAGAATTTGAACTTATGCGGGAAACTTGCTGCGACGACGATTCAATGGCATAACTGGACGACGAAACAGGGTTCTCATCTGTTTCTACTGGGGTATCGGAATTATTTATACCTTCATCGACAAATGGAGGTTCCTCTGGATTAACAAATGTTTCTGTCGCAGGCTGTTCTACGGGAGTTTCTGTAGGAACTTCGATTGGCATCTCTGCAGCATTTTCCGTTTGCACAGGAACAGCAGCATTGTCTGTGCAGGCCGCAAAGAATGTCATTACCACTATGTAAAAAAAATGGACCTGTACTTTCATGGGACCGTCTCTTATTCGTACATCGTTTTAACATGGAGACCGACATGGTCCAAACCATCAAAAAGCGATGATTCGTTGATATTTAAGGCATTCAACTCTCGGAGAATCAAATCCTTTATACCACCTGGGATTTTATAAGACTTACAACACCAGTGATCCAACGGATATTCTCTTTGCTCTTGACCAGTAGGGTTTCCCTGTTGGCACTCTATTTCGGGAACAACAACAAAAGCTCCGGACTGCCTCTCTATTCTGGGTGCATACTTTTTTGTTCTCACCCAAACGGGAAACAGAAAATTAACTGGCTTTAGTTCAGCTTCTGTAAAATCTTTCTTGTATGATTCCAACGGAGCCCCAGAAAGCAGAGCCTTCCAGAACTGTTTTTTTCTTCCATAATTAAGAAGAGCTACTTTGGATTGAGCCTGTACGGGCAAATCGTCCCAAAATTCACATCGAGGACTTACAAAAACAAGAACTCGGCCATCTACTTCCGGATCTTTTTTTGTCGGCTGACAAGCAAAATATAATGCTACAAGTGGATTAAAAGTTACATCCAACAATCTTGTCGGGCAAGAATAATGCTGCATGAGTGCTAGGTTTTTATAGACCTCTTTTTCATCAAACACGCCAGGTTCGCGTTCAATCATTTCATAATACATTTCCCGTTCGTATTCGTAAAACCGCCCCCGAAATATCGATGGTTGCGCGTGCCAGGTATAATCAGCATGCCCACGGAAAGACACCTCAACCAATTTTGGGATTTTGAAAAAACGTAAATCTGAAAAATCTTCGTTTATTTCATTCATTGATGAATCAAAAGAAACAAATCGAGAGAGAATTTTACATATTTCATCGATACAGGATTCATCAATTCCGTTTGTTAAAGCAGAGTTCAATTTTTTTCTTGCCAACTCCAAATCATAGTCCTTCATACTGCGCTGATCAGCAAAAGAAATAAATTTTTCCCCAATCATTCTGCAATAATCTATAATGAGTTTTCCATCCACACCAGCAGACAACAAATACAACAAATAATTTTTCAACCCGACTCCAAACAAGGCGGAAGTCTTTCTATTGCACATTTCATCGTTTATACTTTTTATAAAGTCAGAAACTGACTCAATTTTGAATTCTTCCACATCTGCAGCCACAATCACAGACTCTCCTTGTAAACCACTTTTCTTAATGTAAACAAAAAAAAAACAAAGTCAAGTGTTTTTGAGAAAAAAGCCATTTTTCGGTATTCCAAGTTGGAATATTGGGCGTCTATGGAAAACTCTCGGCGGAAACTCGCAGGGACTAACAGTCACAAGAGTTTCCACCCGCGAGAACGGCTCTTACCTGTCAAAACGGGTCTTTACTGCAAGACACTTGTAAACCAGAGCCGTTTTGTGTTTTTTGACTGAGGTGTGTGCTTCTCGAGTGAACAGTAGAACGAAGTGAATTTCTGTGAACGAGGGAAGGCACACATCGAGGGAGAGTTTTGTTAAAAAAGCGGGTCTGGATCCTTCGCCTAACGGCTCAGGATGACGAAATCACTAAAAAATTGCTTTCCCAATCCTCTTTTTGTATATTACCCCCGAAAAGTCGTATTTCTATATCCCATAGCAGCCATTTCAGGTTGCGGGCTATGGAAATACGGCTTTTGTGCTTTTAGCACAAAGCCCAGCGGCTCGGAAGTGTTGATGCAAGCATCAACGTTTCGCTCGCCTTGGGGGCTTTTTTTTGTTTAAAAAAGAGGTTAAAATGGGCAAAAAAGATAAAATGGAGATTCCCGGTCAAGCCGGGAATGACAACAGGGGGGAAATCGTGCTTTACCAGCCGGAAGGCGAGGTGAAGTAGGAGGTCCGTATCGAGAACGAGACGGTGTGGCTTACGCAGGCGCAGATTGCAGATTTGTTTGGAACCAAAAGGCCTGCAATCACAAAGCACCTTAAGAACATTTATTCATCACAAGAACTGGATGAAGAGACCACATGTTCCATTTTGGAACATATGGGGAAGGATTCAGATCAAGTTTACGAAACCAAATACTATAACTTGGATGCAATTCTTTCTGTTGGCTATAGGGTCAATAGTAAAAATGCGACGTGCTTTCGCCGTTGGGCGAACCAAGTCCTAAAAGACTATATGCTTAAGGGTTACAGTGTGAATCCGGGGATGATGGCTATCGGGATGCAGGTAGAAAACCGCTTTCGCGAGCAGGAAAAATTGATCAACGCCCATTCTTCCCGATTAGATTCGCAGGATGCTCGCCTCAAGGCGGTTGAAAACCACATTGACTTTTTCATCAAATCGACCCGGACTCCCACAGGGGGCATACTTGCGACGGGAACCCGCTTTGACGGGTTCGTGGTAATTGCCGACTTGGTGAAGACCGCGAAGCGTTCCATTGTATTCATCGATCCTTTCGCCACCGTCGAGGTGCTGAAATTTGCCGCCATGCGAGCGAAGGGCGTTACCGCGTTCATCTACTCAGCCCATATCACTCCTGAGTTCAAGGCGGCAAGGGATTTGCACAACAAGCAATATCCGGGGTTGGAATTGAAAACTATGCGAACCGTACACGACCGATTTTTGTTCGTGGATGATACGGTGTATCACTTCGGGGCGAGTTTTAAGGATATGGGAAACGAAATGACGGCATATAGCGTATTGAACTTTGTGACACCGGAGGAGGTTATTGAGAAGGTCCGGGAGTCGGTTAGAAAAGGAAATTCCGGGTCAAGCCCGGAATGACAATGCGGGTCTGGATCCTTCGCCTAACGGCTCAGGATGACGCATTAACGGGGTTTTAGGGGTGTCCCCTAGGGGAAGGGGTAGCGGAAGCTGAGGCTGGAGCGAGGGGAAGGCTTTCCCCTTTGGGGCCATTTTACTATCTTTGTGTCGTTCAAATTCAACAAGGACTCAAAATGAGCAAGAATTACAAGATTGCAGTGCTTCCGGGCGACGGTATCGGCCCCGAAGTCATGAAAGAAGCTGTCCGCGTGCTGGACGTGGTTTCCAAGAAGTTCGGCTTCGACGTGAACGCCGAATGGGCAAACGTCGGTGGTGCAGCATACGATGAAAGCGGTTCTCCGCTGCCGGAAAGCACCCTCAAGCTGGGCGAAGCTTCTGACTGTATTCTTTTCGGTTCCGTAGGTGGCCCGAAGTGGGAGCACCTTCCGCCGAACCTGCAGCCGGAACGCGGTGCTCTCCTCCCGCTCCGTAAGCACTTCAAGCTTTTCTGCAACCTCCGCCCGGCCCGCGTCTATAAGGAACTCGCAGGCGCTTGCCCGCTCCGTGCCGACATCGTGGGCGACGGTTTCAACATCCTCACCGTCCGCGAACTGACGGGTGACGTTTACTTTGGCCAGCCGAAGGGCCGCGAAGGCGTTCCGGGCTCCAAGGAAGAAATCGGCTTTGACACCATGAAGTACAGCCGCTACGAAGTCGAACGCATTGCCCGCTTCGCCTTTGACGCCGCTATGCTCCGCAACAAGAAGGTAGCCTCTATCGACAAGGCCAACGTGCTCACCACGAGCGTTCTCTGGCGCGAAGTCGTGAACGAAGTCATCAAGGACTACCCGGAACTGACTCTCGAACACCTCTACGTGGACAACGCAGCTATGCAGCTCCTCAAGCGCCCGCGTGAATTCGACGTGCTCCTCTGCCCGAACCTCTTCGGCGACATCCTGACCGACGAATGCGCAATGCTCACCGGTTCCATGGGTCTCCTCCCGTCCGCTTCTATCGCCGAAGGTTCCTTCGGTCTG
>CACXIR010000026.1 GCA_902767785.1 Fibrobacter succinogenes
CGACAAAACAGGAAATATGGTGGACTGGTGGACAGAGAACGATGCCAATGGCTTCAACGAACGTGCCACTCAGTACGCTGAGTTCTTCAATAAAATCAAGGTGCTACCCGACCTTAATGCCAACGGTAAACTGACCTTGGGAGAGAATCTGGCCGACCACGGCGGACTGCAGGTGGCTTTCCATGCCTTCTGCAACGCTACAGCCAACGAACCACTGCCCGTCATCGACGGACTCACTCCTGAACAGCGCTTCTTCCTGGCATACGCCGGGGTGTGGGCTGGCAATATCACCGAGGCAGAGATAAGACAGCGCACAAAGAGCGACCCACACTCCCTCGGACGATGGCGCGTGAATGGAGCTCTGCCACATATCGACATGTGGTACGAGGCCTTTGACGTGAAACCCACCGATGCTATGTATCTGCCAAAGGAACAACGACTTAATCTCTGGTAATAAAAAGATGCCACTAAGACTGCCCGACCGCCTGCCGGCCATCGACCTGCTCAAAAGGGAGAATATCTTCGTCATGGACGCCACTCGCGCTCATGCACAGGATATTCGACCTCTGCGCATCGTCATACTCAATCTCATGCCTATCAAGGTGACTACAGAGACCGACCTCATAAGACTCCTGTCAAACACCCCGCTGCAGATAGATATCACGTTCATCCATCACCTTGTATGACACCGACAATAACGAACGCATGAATCTTTTCAATGTGGATGACCTTTCCACCATGTCCTTTGTATTAGGTGCATCCTTCTACATATTCTAGTTTAATGATTCTTTCTGTACTTGCCGTTCTCGTTGGTCTCTCCGTACTTGTATGGAGTGCAGATAGGTTCGTGGATGGTGCGGTGGGTGTTGCAAAGTTTTGTGGCGTTTCCACCTTGATGATTGGCATGGTGGTGGTGGGTTTTGGCACCTCCGCCCCAGAGATGGTGGTGTCCGCCATTTCGGCAATTCAGGACAATCCTGAACTTGCCTTGGGAAATGCCTACGGCAGCAATATCGCCAATATCGCCCTGATTCTGGGATTCACCGCCGTTGTTAGCCCCGTTGCAGTGAAGCGGATTTCCGTGTTTCGTGATTTGCCCATATTAATGGTGGTAACGGCTTTTGCCATTTTTCAGATCTTTGATTTGTCCGTTTCCCGGTTGAATGGCATCTTGTTGCTTGCTGTTTTTGCCGTTGCCATGACCATAAATGTGGTAAGCGAAAAGCGTATGCATTCCATGGCGGAAGCGGCTAAAGAGGAAGAAAAGCCCCTTTCCTTGGGAAAGGCCATATTCTGGCTTCTTTTGGGGCTGCTGCTTTTGGTGGCTAGTTCCCGCCTGTTGGTGTGGGGTGCGGTAAACATTGCCCAGGCCCTTGGCGTAAGTGACCTGCTTATTGGCTTGACCATTGTGGCGGTGGGGACCTCGCTTCCTGAGTTGGCAAGTTCCATTGCTGCGGCCAGAAGGGGAGAAACCGATTTGGCATTTGGAAATATTGTGGGCTCCAACCTCTTCAATACGCTCTTGGTTGTTGGAATCGCGGCGGTCATCAAGCCCATGGAATCCGTCAGTTCCGCTATTTTGGTCCGCGATATTCCTGTAATGGCGGCCCTAACCTTGCTCCTCTTTATTTTCGGTTTGCCCTTCCGCAAAAACAAGCAAGGGCGTGCGGGTCGAATCAACCGATTCGAGGGTCTTTTCTTTGTGATTGTTTATGTCGGGTACTTGACCTACCTAGTCCTTGAGGCTACAGGAAAGGTGTAAAACCATGTCCAAGACCCTCTTCAAGTCAGTCCTGCTCCAGAGTGCCGGCAGCAAGCCTTGCCGCAGGGATGTTCTCATCGAGGGCAATAGGTATTCAAAGATTGCGGAAAGCGTTCCTTTGGAATGTTGCCAGGGTGCAGAGGTGGTTGATGGCAAAAATTTTGCCTTGATGCCTGCATTTTATAATGGCCATACCCATGCGGCTATGACCCTGTTGCGGGGGTACGCCGACGACATGGAACTTTCCAAATGGTTGAACCAGTACATTTGGCCCTTTGAAGCCAAGTTGACTGCAGACGACATTGAAATCGGTAGCAGGCTTGCCATATTGGAAATGATAAAGTCCGGTACGGTTTTCTTCTCGGACATGTATTGGCACAGGGAACGCACCATGAATGTGGTGGAGGAAATGGGAATTCGCGCAAGCATTGGCGTAACCATTTCGGACACGCTGATGACTCCCGAGGGCCTGAAAAAAAGTTTTGATTTCTTGAAGAACCATGTAGGGGAATCGGAGCGGGTAAAGCTGGTGCTAATGCCCCATTCCGTTTATGCGGTGAGCTTGCCCTGCCTTGAAAATTGCGTGGCGGCGGCAAGGGACGACAACTGCTTGATGCACATCCACCTGTCTGAAACGGCAAAAGAGGTGCAGGACTGCAAGGCACAATACGGCTGTACTCCCGTGGAATTGATGCAACGCATCGGGGCCCTTGACGAGAACTTGGTGGCGGCCCACTGTGTCCACTTTACGGACGCTGACATGGAACTCTTTGCACAGGCTGGGTCAAAAGCCATTTTGAACCCCTGCTCCAACCTTAAACTGGGTAGTGGCATTCCTCCCATTGCCAAATTCATGGAAAAGAAAATCCCTCTGGGGCTTGGAACCGATGGAGATTCCTCTAACAACAACCTGGACATGCACGAGGACATGAAGTTTGCGGCCCTGTTGGCGAAGGTCCAGGGTGGGGTAGAGTGTCTTCCTGCTCACGACGCCTTGAAAATGGCAACGGAAAACGTGGCTACCGCTTATGGACTAAATGCGGGTCGCATCGAAGAGGGCTGGCTTGCCGATGGCTTGTTGGTACGGCTAGACAACGAAAGGATGGCTCCCTGCCACGACCTGATAAGCAACTGGGTCTATGCCGCAGATTCTCGTGCCATTGATTCCGTTATTTGCAATGGAAAGTTCGTGATGCGGGGTGGCCACGTGGACGGTGAGGCAGAGATTGTGGAAGCGGCTTCTGCTTGCGCCCATAGGCTGGCTAATGTCAACAACTAGTTTTTTGCAGTAGAATCGCTTGCCGGTTCAGATGCTTTCTCGCCAACATTCTTTGCTTTTTCGGTGGCGTTTTCGGCAGTATTTTTGGCGGATTCTACCGCCTTGCCGGTTGCGTCTGTCGCTTTTTCTACGGCTTCCTTGGTGGCATCTTTTGCAGCTTCTTTGGCCTTTTCAACGGCTTTTTCTGCCTCTTTTTCTACAGCCTCCTGGGCAGCGCTGGCGGCGGAATCCACCATTTCGGTGGCCTTCTTTTCAGCCATGTCTATAATGTCTACTTCTTGCGAAGAGAAACCCATGGTTTCTAAGCTCCACTTGTATGCGGCATAGGACAGTGCCTGGTTGCGGGTGTCCTTCAGGTCGCCAGAAGCAGGAATGATGTGGATGACGCTAAGGAACAAGAAGCAAAGGATAAGGGCCTTGACAACGCCTAGGCCTGCTCCAAGGATCCGGTTAAGCCCGCTGATGGCGGAATCCTTGACCAGGTTGTGCAGAAAGTGCCCGACAAAAGAGAACAGCAGGAAGGGAATCAGGAAACCTATGCAGACGCAGATGATTTTTACGGTGAGTCCGCTGGTTTCCAGGTTCGAGGCGATAAAGTTGCCGATAAAGTCGTAGGCAAAATAGGCTCCCAATAAGGCTGCCACCCAGGCAATCAGTTTAAAGATGCTCTTGAGAAGACCGTGCCAAAGTCCCAGGAGTGCAAACACGCCGATAATAATGCAGCAGACTATGTCTATCCAGACCATGAACAACCTTTACAAGAAGTGGGTCAAAATCCACAGTGTCGAAACGGCGACTGCTCCCAAGCTCAGTCCCATAATGAAGAATTTTTTGGATTTGTCGGGGTTTACCATCGGGTCCATTGCCGGTTCCTTGCCGTTCAGCGTAGCAAGGACCCATTCTGCCAGGTAGGGTTCCATGTGCCGGGGGTAGGCTTTCATCAGTTTGGAAAGCTCGTCGGCGGCATCAGCGGCAGAAAGGGGCCGCTTGGCGGGATTTTTTGCCAAAAGCTTTAAAACCAGTTTTCTAAGGGCCTTGGGTGTCTCTTTGGAGAACGCTTCAGGCTTGATTTTCAGTTTTTGAATTCGCTTGAAGGTCTTGGAGAGGTTCTCTCCGCGGAAAACGTTTTCGCCCAAAAGCATTTCGGCGGCGATGATTCCCATGCTGAACAGGTCAGAGGCCGCAGTGGCGTCCTCGTTTACGGTCTGTTCTGGGCTCATGTAGGCGCCCGTGCCGATCTGGGAGCCTGCCACCGTAAGGGTCAAGTCGTCCTCGTTTTCCTTGTCGGCATGGGCGACGCCAAAGTCCAGCAGGCGGATGCGCCCGTCCTTGTCGATCATCAGGTTGGCGGGTTTCAGGTCCCTATGGACGATTCCATAGCGGTGTACCTCGCTCAATGCGGTAAGAATCTCGTACAGCACTGCCATTACCACCCAAATGGGGGGTGTTTTGCAGCAGTCCAAAAGCTCCCGCAGGCTTTTGCCTTCTACAAACTCCATAGAAAGGGAAAGCTGTCCATCGCTTTCCTTCCACAGGGCGTAGGGCTGGATGATGGCCGGGTGGTTCAGGTGGGCGAGAATCTTGGCTTCCCGTTCAAAACGCAAAATAAAATCGTCTTGGTTCAAGAGGACTTGCCGCATCTGCTTGACTACCACCATGCGGTCTAGCGAAGGGTCGTGGCAGAGCCAGACGTTTCCCATGGCACCGTGGCCCAGCATTTGGGTGGGCGTGTAGCCGCCTATTTTCTTGGGGAGTTTAGTCTTTGCTTCTGCCATGCTTACAATATAGAATTGTCCCTATTTCTTGTCGCTCAGATAGATGCTCTGGTGCTTGGTTTTGGGACTTGGGTTCGGGTAGTCCAGTATGTAGTGGAGCCCGCGGGATTCGTGCCTGCGGAGAGCTGCGATGAGGATCATCTTCGATACCTGAAGGGCGTTCTGGAATTCCAGGAAATGGATGTTCTCCGTTTCCTTGTTCTTGATGGCGGCTTGCAGGTCGGCTTCCAGTTCTTCGATGACTTTCAGCCCCTGGTTCAGACCCGCTACCGTGCGGACGATTCCGCAGTGGGTCCACATCATGTCTTGCAGAATCTTGCGACGTTTTTTCCAGTAGGGAGCCTTCGCGAAACTGATGAACTGCTTTTTGCCCTTGGGCGGTACAGTCACCTTGCTTTTCAGAAGACCGCTCTTCTGGATGTCATCGACGGCCCGGAGCGCAAAGACCACGCTTTCCAGCAGGGAGTTGGAGGCGAGGCGGTTTGCCCCGTGGACGCCCGTGGCGGCGACTTCGCCGCAGGCGTACAGGCCCTTGATTTCGGTACGGGACCAGGTGTCCACCAGTACGCCTCCGCACATGTAATGTGCCGCGGGCACCACGGGAATCCATTCCTTGGTGATGTCGATGCCTGCTTCCAGGCACTTGGCGTAGATGTTGGGGAAGTGGCTCTTGATGTCCTTGGGCGTACGTCCGCTTAAATCGATGTACATGTGGGGCTTGCCCAGACGCTGCATCTCGCTGTGGATGGCACGTGCCACGATGTCGCGGGGGGCCAGCGAATGGAGCGGGTGCACCTGGTTCATGAATTCTTCGCCTTTGTCGTTCTTGAGGATTCCGCCAAATCCGCGGACCGCTTCTGAAATCAGGAAGGGCTTCTTGAGGCTGGGTGCGTAAAGGCTTGTGGGGTGGAACTGCATGAATTCGATGTCTTGCAGGGCGGCCCCTGCACGGGCTGCAATGGCCATGCCGTCGCCGCAGCTGTCCGGCGGGCAGACGGTGTACTGCCAAATGCGTCCGGCACCACCTGTAGAAAGGATGGTGGCCTTGGCGTAAATCTTCTCGACTTCACCGGTCTTCTGGTGGATGATTTCGGCACCGATGCACTGTTTTGTCTTGCCGTTCCCTTTGCAGATCAGGTCTTTGATGTAGCAGTTTTCCAGGTAGTCGATGTTCTTTTGTTTGTGGAGTTCTGCCAGAAGTGCCCGCATAATCTCTTTGCCGGTAAGGTCTGCGGCATGCAAAATACGGTGGTGGCTGTGGCCTCCCTCCAGGTGCAGGTCGAACTGTGTCTTGTCTGTGGGGTCAGGTGTAAAAAGTACGCCCCATTTTACCAGCTGCTTGATGGTGGAGGGGCCGCTCTTGGTGAGGATGTTCACGGGTTCTTTTTTGCAAAGGCCCGCGCCCGCTTCCAAAGTGTCTGCAATATGGAACTCGAACTTGTCCGTCTTCTCGGTGACTGTGGCAATTCCGCCCTGGGCGTAGTTAGAGGATCCGTCGGGTTTTGCACCCTTGGTCAATATGACCACAGAAAGCCCTTTTTCTGCCGCATGCAACGCTGCACTCAATCCAGAAATACCAGCTCCAAGAACAAGAATGTCGTACATTGTAACTCCTAGGTCGTTCCATTTCCCCGTCAGGATACACCATAGATAGAAAAATTAGGGCCTGGCGGCTATATTTGCGAGATTTTTGACAGAAAGTCTCTTTTTTTTACTAAATTTGACCACGTCTTTTTTTTGGAGTTATCTCTATGCTAACGTGGATTAATGAGAAGGCCAAGTGGGTCATTGTCATTTTTGCAGCAGGTATCGTTGTTGGCCTTTTGGCCATGGACCGTGTCCCCAAGACCAACCAGAGCTACCCTGTGGCTATCGTGAACGACCACAAGGTGAGTTACGGCGAATTTGACACCCGTATCAAGCGGATTGTGCAGAACCAGTACAAGGGCCAGCATTTGGAGGACGAACAGTATTCCCAGCTCAGGAGCGATGTGTTCCGCTCCTTTGTCCGCCAGATTATGATGGAAGGTCTCTACGAAGATGCCGAACTGAGGGCCTCGGTCGCTGAACTCAAGAGCGAGTTTAAGCGTAATCCCGATGCCGTCCGCGGTCGTCTGGTGCAAGAAGCCCAGAGCCGCCTTTACGCCATCCAGCAGCAGGCAACCTCTCAGGAAGACCTGATGCAGCGTTCCCAGGCCTACATAGCCTCTCTCCCCAAGTTCCTGGTGGACACCACCTTTAATAAGGCCGAATTCGACGCCTGGTTGGAAACGCCCGCCGCATTCCAGTGGGGCGTGATGCTCCAATTTGAGGAAGAACTGAAGAATTCCACCATTCCTGCTCGCCAACTGCAGGTCTTGGTCGGGGCTTCCGTGCATCCCACCGCGCTTGAGTCCAAGTGGAACGTGGATCGCCGCACGACAGACTATGATATAGACGTGGCATACGTTGCTACAGGCGATATGGACTCCGTGGAGGTAGTCGTTGACAGTGCTATGGTGAAGGGCTATTTCAACGCTCATCAGGATAGCTTCTTTGTGGAAAAGGACCAGGTTCGCTTTGACTACGTCAGGATTCCTGTTGAAGCTACGGAAGGGGATGACGCTCGTATCCGTGAATACGCCATGACCCTCTACTATCAGTTGTCCGATACCTCTTCTGCTGCCAACTTTGAAGATATGGCCCGCATTTCTTCCGAGGATCCGGGCAGTGCCGAAAATGGCGGCGTGCTGGAACAGGAAGCTGGTCACGGTGCCTTTGTTGAAGAATTCGAAAAGGCCGCCCTGGCCTTGGACTCCGGTGCGATTTCTGAACCCGTCAAGACGCGTTTTGGCTACCACATCATCAAGAGCTACGGCAAGTCTACCGATTCTACCGGTGCCGTTTCCGCAAAGGTGGGTCACATCCTTCTTGTCGTCAATGCTTCTTCTGAAACCGTGGATAGCCTTGAAGCCATCCTGACGGCCGTCAAGAATGATGTTGAAGCTGGCAAGAGCTTTGCCGATGCTGCCAAGGAAAAGAACCTGCCTGTGGAACATTCTGGCTGGATTGGCCATGGCGACAATATCGGCGATATCGGTTACCTGAAGGGCTTGGCCGCTTATGCTTGGCCCAACGAAAACCTCTCTGACGATGTGGGTAAGGCTTCTCCGGTTTTGAAGAATAACCAGTGGGTGGTCCTTGCCGCCAAGGCTCAAGAGTTGAAGGCTGGTGACCGTGATGTAAGCGTCTACTACAAGGAAATTGAGAATAAGTTGATTCGTAAAAAGCTTGTGGCTGCAGCTTCCGCTTATTTGGCTTCCAAGGCGGAGCAGGTGAAGGCTTGGACTCCTGCTGCTTCTACCGATTCAACGGCTGCTGCGACAGCTCCTGCTGAAATCGAGAAGGTTAAAATTGAATCCAAGAACACGTCCGTCGATGGATATGTCCCCGGCTTTGGCTATGGCAATGCAAGCCTTGCCAAGGTCCTCCAGGGCCAAAAGGAAGGCGAATGGGGTCCTGTGGTGGAAACAGAACTGGGCGCTGTGATGGTGAAGGTTAAAGGCAAGAAAGCTGCGGAACTGTCTGATCTTGAATCGGCCATTAAGGATGACCGCGACAATGCCCTTCGCTTTACTTCCATGACATTGTTCAACCAGTATGTGGGTGACATGGAAAAGGCGACGCCTGTTGTGAATAACCTGGACCTGTTCTACAAGGACTAAGAATCTAAAGTTTGAATAAGTTTATGCCACCTGCGAAAGCGGGTGGCTTTTTTTATGAAGAAAAAAAACCGGCGCAATGGAATGCGTCGGCTTTTTATACCCCCAAGCGGACTCGAACCGCTGTTGCGGGAATGAGAATCCCGAGTCCTGGGCCACTAGACGATGGGGGCGAGCGAACCAAATATATAAAAATCCGTCCAGATTTAAAGGCTCTGGACGGAATCTTTTTGAAAAATTTAGGCTAGACCATAGCGGCGCTGAAGTCCGCCTTGGTGCATAGGGTTTCCTTGCCCTCGGCATCGACGGTAATCAGCTCGCCGCTGTACTTGAATATGCCGTGGCGGGCCATGACTAGCTTTGCTTTCAGGACAATTTCTGCAGGAGGAATTACCGGCGCGCGGAAACGGCAGTTTTCTACGCCCATGAAGGCGGGACGTTTGCCAGTGGTTTCCGCTTCGCGGCCAATCATGGTCAAAAGCGTTGCCGCCTGTGCCATGGATTCAATCTGGATGACGCCGGGAAGGACAGGGTTTCCGGGGAAATGCCCCTTCAGGAACCCCTCTTCGCCAGTCAGGTGCCACTTGCCTACGATTTCCATGTTTTCCGTGTCCAGAGAGAGTATTTCGTCTACAAAGGCAAAGGGAAACTTCTGAGGGAGGATCTGGTGGACAGTGTCGGCTTCGTAAAGGATCCCGTCTTTACTTGACTTGGGTAATGATTCTAGTAGGGACATGTTTTCTCCGTAATATGCGAATATGTCATTCCGGGCCTGGCCCGGAATCTTGATGGGTTAAAGTTTAAGAGTTGATAGGCGTGTATGTTCCACTTGGTCAAATTCATCCTGGATTTCCTTGGAGGGTGCTTTGGTCACAAGGCTCACCACCACGATGGTCACAAAGCTGAGCACGAATCCGGGCACCAGTTCGTAAATCTGGAAGATTTCGGCAGGGAAGCTAGAGAGGTAGAATTTCCACACGAAGGTGGTGATTCCGCCCACCAGCATGCCGGCAATGGCAGCAGGCAACGTGGTACGCTTCCAGAACAGGGCCAGCAGCATGATGGGCCCGAAGGTGGCGCCAAAGCCGCCCCAGGCAAAACTCACCAGGCTCATGACCACGTCCAGGAAACTCTTGCCCTGTTTCACGCCGTCGGCACTGGGAGCGCCCTGCATGGCTACAATGACGGCTACGATGGTAATGAGTACCACGATGCCGCGGCTGACCCACATGACTTCTTTGTTAGAGGCGTTCTTGCGGAACAGGTGCTTGTAAAGGTCGTTGCTGAAGGCAGAGGCGGACACCAGCAGCTGGGAGTCGGCAGTACTCATGATGGCGGCGAGGATGGCGGCCATCAGGATGGCAGCGATAGCCGGGTGGCAAAGTGCCTGGCAGAGGATCATGAAAATGCGTTCGGGGTCGTCCACCTTGATGCCGTGGCTTTCAACGTAGTAGCGTCCCAAAAGTGCAATCATGACGACAGCGCCCAAGCAGATGGTAACCCAGGTCATGGCAATGCGACGGGAATGCTTGATTTCTTCGGCTTCCTTGATGGACATGAAACGCACCAAAATATGGGGCATGCCAAAATAGCCCAGGCCCCAGGCCAGGCTAGAAATCAAGGCGATAAGGCCAATGGATTTGCCCGTGGTTGCATTGGTAAAGAGGCTCATCAGGTAGGGGTTCTGGGCGTTGACCGCATCCATGGTGGCGGCGAATCCGCCGGAGCCGCTCATGATGATAGAGGGGATCACGATGACGGCCACAAGCATCATCATGGCCTGGATAAAGTCGGTCCAGCAGACGGCGAAGAACCCGCCCATAAAGGTGTAGCTCACCACGACTACGGCCCCAAGAATCAGGCCCGTGGTGTAGTTCATGCCAAAGATGGTACCGAACAGTTTTGCACTGGCCACAAAGCCGGACACCGTGTAGAACAGGAAGAAGGCGAGGATGAATATGGAGGCGATAACGCGGATAATCCCCTTGTTGTCGCGGAAGCGGTTAGAGAAAAAGTCGGGGAGGGTAATGGAGTCGCCGCAGAAATGGCTGTATTTGCGAAGGCGCTTGCCTACGATTTTCCAGTTGAAATAGGTCCCGATGACAAGGCCGATGCCAATCCAGGCTTCAGAGAAACCGCTTACGAATACGGCTCCGGGCAGGCCCATCAAAAGCCAGCCGCTCATGTCGGAGGCCTGGGCGGACATAGCCACCACCCACTTGTTCATGCCGCGGTTGCCCAGGTAGTAGGCGTTCAGGCTGTTGGCCTTGCGTGAAAAGTACGCACCGATGCCGAGCATCATCAAAAGATAGAGTACGAATACGGTCAATACCATTTTCTGCTGTCTCCTTTTCGTTTTACCGAAAGGTAAAAAAAAGTGAGCGATGGAATATCGTTTTTTATCTATATTCCATACGAAACAGAAGTTTTTTATGAAGTATGGCAAGATTGTAAAGGGAAAGTTTATTTCCAGGCCAAACCGCTTTATAGCCCATGTAGAAATCGAAGGCAAAAAGACCGTGGTGCATGTGAAAAATACGGGCCGTTGCCGCGAACTTTTGATTCCTGGCGTCACCGCTTACCTTGAAAAGTCCATCAATCCAGAACGCAAGACCCCTTACGACCTGGTGACGGTGGAAAAAAAGACCCCTCGAGGAAAGTTCTTGGTGAATATGGATAGTCAGGCACCCAACAAGATTGCCGGCGAATGGATTTTGGGGAACATGGATCGCTTTCCTGAGGTTACTTTTTTAAAGCCAGAATTCACTTATGGGATTTCCCGTTTTGACTTCTATATAGAGTATAAGGGAGTGGGGAAGACCAAGGCCAGTCAAAAAAAGATCCACAAGATGTTTTTGGAAGTTAAAGGCGTTACTTTGGAACAGGATGGTTCAGCCAGCTTCCCGGACGCACCTACGGAGCGAGGAATCAAGCATTTGACAGAATTGACTAGGATTCTGGAGGAAAAAAGGGAGTCAGAGGACGGCACTCCCTATGAGTGTGGCGTGCTGTTTTTGGTTCAGATGAAGGGGTGTACCGCTTTTGGACCCGATGACCGCATCCATCCGGAATTTGGCGAGGCTTTACGCAGGGCAAAAAAGGCGGGTGTGGAAGTGTTTGTAGTGGATTGTCAGGTGACGCCCAATACGGTCACTGCCGACAAGCCTGTTCCGCTTATCCTCTAGGCGTCGCTGTCTAGGGTAAAGCCCCGTCGGAAGTTTTCTATAAGGCAGCAGCTAATGCTTACGTCGGTCTCGTATTCGGGAATGTCTTCGCGTTTGACCCACAGGGCTTCGGAGAGTTCCTCCTTCTGCATGTGGATGGTGTCGTCGCCGTCCAGCTCTGCGGTGAACCCTGCGATGAGCGAGTCGCTGAAGGGCCAGGGTTGCGAACCGAAGTAGCGGACATTCTTGACCCTCACGCCCGCTTCTTCCAGGACTTCGCGGTGTACCGCCTGTTCCAGGCTCTCGCCGACTTCCACGAATCCCGAAATCAAAAAGAGTCGTGGGTTCGGATTGTCGATGTTGTGGGCCATCAGGAGTTTGTCGCCGTTACGGACCGCTACGATAACTACCGGCGAGATTCTCGGGTACACCACGTTTCCGCATTCAGGACAAACTATTGAACGCTCATGGTCACCGCGGGCGGTAGCGCTGCCGCACCTTCCGCAAAAACGGTTCAGGGATTCCCAGTGGGCAATATGGACTGCTGTTGCTCCGCCCATGCGTTCTACGGGATTCATGGAGCGGAAGGTGCGGCTGCCCATGTACTCGAAGCCTGCAGGAATTTGCACTGCGCGGTCGTCACCCGAAATCGCCCCAGACTGGCCGGCGAGACTGTCGTCCAGAAAGAAGGCCGTGTCGTCAATGCTGAAAAGGT
Source organism: Fibrobacter succinogenes (assembly GCA_902767785.1). Classification (GTDB taxonomy): domain Bacteria; phylum Fibrobacterota; class Fibrobacteria; order Fibrobacterales; family Fibrobacteraceae; genus Fibrobacter; species Fibrobacter succinogenes_D. The sequence continues at coordinate 12,397 of CACXIR010000026.1, forward strand.
AATGCCCCTTGAAATCGGTTAAAGACTTTCCCTCGAGAGCCAGCAGTTCACCTACACGTGGAATTGCGTAGCCTGCAGTCGGTGAGCCATCTTGACCGGAAGCAGTCTTTTTCAAAAGGGTCTTTGTACCGTCATAGCGGATAACAAAGTCGTTCGGCTTCGGGTCAACGACATTGAATGCATTATTGAGCTTGTGTGGCGCGATTTCGTGAATCACGGTTTATTCCAAATACGTGTACCCGTACAGGCCGCTGCGGTAGATGTTCAAGAATTCCTTGCCCTCTTGCAGGCTGATTTTTCCTTCCTTCACGGAGCGGGTCACCCAGTTTTCCATGTTGCGGACCAGTGCCTTGTCGCTGAAGCTTACGTAGTCCAGCACATCTTCCACGGATTCGCCGTCGATGACCTTCTCGATTTCGTAGCCGCCCTGGTCGTTACAGACCACGTGGACGGCGTTGGTATCGCCGAAGAGGTTGTGCAGGTCGCCCAGGATTTCCTGGTAGGCACCTACGAGATAGACAGCGATGTAGTAGGGCTCGTTCTTTTTCAGCTTATGGAGCGGAAGCGTATGGCTCACGTCTCCGCCACGGATGAACAGCGCAATCTTACCGTCGGAGTCGCAAGTGACGTCCTGGATGGTGGTTTCAACCGTGGGCTCTTCGTCCAGACGCTGGATAGGCATCACCGGGAAAATCTGGTCGATGGCCCAGCTGTCGGGCAGGCTCTGGAAAAGGCTGAAGTTGCCAAAGTATTTTTCGGCCAGCAGGCGGGGGAGTTCCGCCAGGTCATAAGGCGGGTGCCGCAGTTCGCTTGCAATCTGGTTCACTTCACGGGCGATGCTCCAGAACAGGCGTTCGCTCATGGCGCGGGTAGGCAGGTCGTAGTCGCCTACCTTGAATCCGCTCAGAACGTCATCGTTCAGCTGCATGGCGTCGTGCCAGCTTTCCAGCAGGTTCTTGGGAGAAAGTCCCTTGTAGATTCCGTAAAGATCCTTCAATGCATCGGGAGCGTCGTCACCGATCTCATGTTCCTCGTCGTCGAAGAAGGCCTGGCTTGCGGTCTCCAGGATGTTGAACACCAGAATGGAATGGTGGGCCGAAAGGGCTCGTCCCGATTCGGCGATAATGTTCGGGTGGGGGAGTTTCGCCTCTTCGCAGGCCTCATAAAGCGCGTAGACCACGTCGTTGGCGTATTCCTGAATAGAGTAGTTCACGGAACTGGCGTTGGTACTGCGGGTGCCGTCATAGTCGACGCCCAGGCCGCCACCCACGTCCACGAACTCCAGGTTCATTCCCATCCTGCGAATCTGGATGTAGAACTGCGAAATTTCGCGAAGGCCGTTCTTGATATTGCGGATATGCGTAATCTGGCTACCCAGGTGGAAATGGATGAGCTTCATGCAGTCTTCCATCTTCTCTTCCTTGATGTAGTCCAGCGCTTCCAGGAGTTCGGAACTGTTGAGGCCGAACTTGCTGTGGTATCCGCCGGATTCTTCCCACTTGCCGCTGCCGGAACTTGCCAGCTTGATGCGGATGCCGATGTTGGGGCGTACGCCAATGCGGCGGGAAAGTTCCACCACCAGATGGAGCTCGTTCATCTTCTCGACGACGATGAAAATTTTCTTGCCCATCTTCTGCGCGAGGAGGGCGAGTTCGATGAAGTCCTCGTCCTTGTAGCCGTTGCAGATAATGAGAGCGTCGGGGTTGTCCATGTTGGCAAGCACCGCGTGGAGTTCCGGCTTGGAGCCTGCCTCGAGACCGATGTTGAACTTCTTTCCGTGACGCACCACTTCTTCCAGCACGGCGCGTTGCTGGTTCACCTTGATAGGGAAGATGCTGTAGTAGCTTCCCTTGAAACCGTATTCCTTGCGGGACTTGTTGAAGCACTCGTTGATCTTCTCGATGCGGCTGTCCAGGATATCCGGAAAACGCAGCAGCATGGGGGTAGAGACGTCGCGGAGGGAAAGTTCCTGTACCAGGTCGTACAGGTCGATGTCCGGACCGCCTTCTTTGAGCGGGTGAACAGTCGCGTGGCCCTTCTCGTTGATGTCGAAGAAGTTCACGCCCCAACCCTTGACATTGTACAAGTCGCGGGAATCGTCAATGCGCCATTTTTTCATTGCTCTGAGTCTCTCTAGTCAACGAGAACAGGGTTGAAGTTTTCCTTCCAGGGAAGGCCGTACTTGGTGAGGGCTTCCATGAACGGATCCGGGTCGAATTCTTCGACGGTATGCACGCCCGGCTTGTTCCACTTGCCGGTAAGCACCATCATGGCACCGCACATGGCCGGAACGCCGGTGGTGTAGGCGATAGCCTGGCTGCCCAGTTCCTTGTAGCATTCCTGGTGGTCGCACACGTTATACAGGTAGTAGGTCTTGGGCTTGCCGTCCTTGGTGCCCTTGAAGATACAACCGATGTTGGTCTTGCCCACGGTGCGGGGGCCGAGGCTTGCCGGGTCCGGGAGCAGAGCCTTCAGGAACTGGATAGGCACGATTTCCTGGCCCTGGAATTTGATGGGCTGGGTGCTGAGCATGCCCACGTCTTCGAGACAGCGCATGTGGTCCAGGTAGCTCTGGCCAAAGGTCATGAAGAAGCGGATGCGCTTCACGCCTGGGATGTTCTGTGCCAGGGATTCGATTTCTTCGTGGTGCAGCAGGTACATGTCCTTCTTGCCCACTTCGTCAAACACGTATTCGCGCTTGATGCTCATGGCGGGGATTTCCACCCAGTGGCCCTTGCCGTTAGTGTCGGTGTCCCAGTAGCTGCCCGGAGCAGAGACTTCGCGCAGGTTGATTTCGGGGTTGAAGTTGGTGGCGAACTTGTAGCCGTGATCGCCGCCGTTGCAGTCCAGAATGTCGATTTCTTCGATGGTATCGAACTGGTGCTTCAGGGCGTAGGCGCAGTAGGCCTGGGAAACACCCGGGTCAAAGCCCGAGCCCAACAGTGCCGTGAGGCCGGCTTTTTCAAACTTTTCTTTATAAGCCCACTGCCAGCTGTAGTCGAAGTAGGCGCTGAAACCCTGTTCCTTGCAGCGCTTGTCGTAGACCTTGCGCCATTCCGGGTCGTCGATGTTTTCGGGCTCGTAGTTGGCGGTGTCCATGTAGTTCACGCCACATTCCAGGCAGGCGTCCATAATGGCCAAGTCCTGGTAGGGGAGTGCGATGTTCATCACCAGGTCGGGCTTGTATTCCTTGATGAGCTTAGAGACATTTTCGGCCTTGTCCGCATCCACGGCGGCAGTCGTGATGACCGTCTTTGTATTCGGGCGCAGTTCCTGTGCCAGCTTTTCGCAGTTTTCGCGGTGGCGGCTGGCGATGCAGATTTCGCTGAACACTTCGCTTGCCGTGCAGCATTTCTTGATAGCAACCGTGGCGACAGCGCCACAACCGATAATCAAAGCTCTTGCCATTTTTTGTTTGTTCCTTGTAAAGGTGTTTGTAGTGGTATTAATATAAAAAAATGGGGGAAGGGGAGGTGTGTAGTGTGGAATGTGAGATGTGGAATTATACATGTGTTATCATAAGCGAGTTTATTTCTACATTATTTGCTATGGAATCTTACTTTTTTATCGGTGTTGCGGGCGTGGGCATGAGTGCCATTGCCCAGTATCTTGTTGGCAAGGGTGTTGCCGTGAGCGGCTCTGACCGTCAGTTCGGTGAATTTCTGGCGGGTAAGTGCGATAAGCCACTTGTGATGAGCCAACTCGAGGATTGCGGAGTCAAGTGCTTTGCGCAGGACGGCTCGGGCGTGGTCGCTGGCTTGAATGCAGTAGTGGTGAGTACCGCTATCGAAGACACGAACCCGGACCTCAAGCGTGCCAAGGAATTGGGGGTTCCCGTAATGCACCGCAGCGAGATGCTAGCGAAGATTTCGAAAGAGGCTAAGACCATCGCCGTCAGCGGCACCAGCGGCAAATCCACCGTGACAGCCATGATTTACCACATCTTGCAATATGCTGGCCTCCAGCCTTCCGTGATGACGGGTGCTGGCCTCGTGAACCTGCAGAAAGAAGGCAAGATTGGCAACGCCGTGTCGGGAAAGGGCGAGTGGCTTGTTGTGGAAGCTGACGAGAGCGATGGAACCCTAGTCCGTTACGAACCGGAAATAGGTTTGATTCTGAACGTGGATAAGGACCACAAGGAAATGTCTGAGCTTCAGGAAATCTTTCTCAAGTTCAGCCACAACATTTTGGACAACGGAAAGATTCTGATTGTAAACGATGCTCATCCGCTGGCCAAGAAGTTTAGCGCTGGCCGCGAATTTGACTTCGGCTTTGAAAACTACGTTGGCGTGCAGGGTACGGACTTCAAGTCCGTCGGCACATCCATACAGTTCCGTGTCCGTCACCAGGCAGAATTGGTGAAGTTTGTGGTGCCGCTTCCGGGCAAGCACAATATGGAAAATGCCCTGGCCGCAACGGCAGCCGCCCTTCGCGCAGGAGTGTCACTCCATACCTGTGCTGACGCTCTGGCTACATTCCCCGGCGTGTTCCGCCGTCATCAGATTCTCGGAACCTTCAACGGCGTGACCCTCGTAGACGACTTTGCCCACAATCCGGCAAAGATTGCTGCCAGCATCAGGAGCGCCCAGGACTTTACCGATGGACGTGTGATTGCCTGGTTCCAGCCCCACGGCTTTGGCCCTACACGCTTCTTGCGGAATGACCTTGTGGAATTTATTGCTAAGACTCTCCGCCCTAAGGACTTTGACGACGACCGGGACAATGACATGATGTTCTTCAGCCAGATTTACTACGCTGGCGGCACCGTCACACGGGACATCAGTGCTGGTGACCTGGCCGACGACCTGCTCCTCAAGGGCTGCGAGGCCGTCTACATCGAAGATCGGGACGAATGCGCCAAAAAGATGGTGGAATGTGCCCAACCTGGCGATACCATTCTGTTGATGGGTGCAAGGGATCCGAGTCTCGAAAAGTACGCCCAGAGTGTTCAAAAACTTCTAGAAAATAGGTAAGTGGGAGAGTTCCCCTTCTTTACCTTTATCGGACTCGCTGTAAAAATTGGTTTACATTCCGTGCGAAGTGTCGGATTGTCGCTTTAAAATCCCTTTTATCCTCAATTTTAGGCAAGAAAAAAATTTTTTTCGCTTTTTTTGCCATTTTTTTTGACTTTTTCCGAAAATTACTAGTATATTCCTAACATAAAAAACCGAAAATCCCTTTTTTGGGGTGTTTTCGGGGTTATTAGGCTTTAAGTAATTAAAGATCCATTGGAGATATATATGGCAGAAGACTTGCAATACCTTATGGAACGCATCCAGAAAGATGCTGTCGATAAAGCAGAAACCGAGGCTGCGGCAATCATTGCCCGCGCCAAGGACAAAGCGGCAGAAATCGTGAAGGCGGCTGAAGCCGAGGCGAGCGCCAAGCTCGAAAAGGCCGACAAGGACGCCGAAGCGTTCACGGAACGCAGCGAACGTACTCTGGAACAGTCTGCCCGCGACCTCCTGCTTTCGGTAGGCAAGAACCTCGAAAAAATGATTTTGGATTTGCTCAACCTCCAGGTGGAAAAGTCCCTCGACGAATCTACCGTGAAGGAAATGCTCAAGACCCTCGCCAAGAACTATTCTTCTGACATCGAAGTGGACTTCTCCGAAGCCGATGCCAAGAAGCTTACTTCCTTTGTCACGGGCGAATTTGCCAAGGAACTCGGCAAGGGCGTCAAGGTCGAAAGCGACAAGGGCGTCAAGTTCGGCTTCCGCGTCAAGCTCGATGGCGGAAAGGTCACACACGAATTTACCGAAGCTGCCATGGCCGATGCTCTCTCGGCCCTGCTCCGTCCTCAACTTTCCCGCGTTGTAAACGCCGCTGCCCAGGCCAAGTAGGATCGCGATGAGCTCTCCTTCTTACCTGATGGCGTCTCTTCCGATGCTTGAGATGGGCGATGTTCCGCCCCTCTCCATGGAGGAGTTCCGTCACCGCTGTATTGGCGTGCTGTCCGAGCCGGAACTTGCGGCCCTGGACGCCGTGCTCGATGACGGTGAATGCGAAGAATGTGACGACGAGTTCGTGCGTGCCTACAAGGCCCACGAAATCCAGATGAAGAACGTTTCGGGCAGGCTCCGCGCACAGGCGTGGGGGCCCGATGTCCGTTTTACGGACAAGTCCTTCCCGGGCTACGATGTCACTTTCGCGAAGATGATTCAGGACGCGTTTGCCAAGTCGAATCCTATGGAAAAAGAGCAGGATATCTCGACAAGGCCCGTTTCTGGCTTGTGGACTGCCTCGCCGGTGTAGGCGAGGGGACTGTCAAGCATGTTTTCGCATATGCGATCAAGTTGAAAATTTGTGAACGCTGGGCCCGCCTGACTGAAGAAGCCGGCGACAGCGCTGTTTTGAATGTTATTAATGCAAACGACCCTGCATACGCCAAAGCGGCGGAGCAGGAATGACCGGAGGTCCATTTTCAATGGCTAGTATCGGAAAAATCATCGGCGTGAACGGAAACTTGATCCGCGTCAAGTTCGAAACCGCCGTGTCCCAGAACGAAGTGGCGTATGCCAAGCTTACCCAGAAAAACAAGGACGGCAAGTCCGAAGTTATCCCCCTTAAGAGCGAAGTCATCCGTATCCGCGGTGACTACGCCGAACTCCAGGTGTTCGAAGACACCACGGGGCTCAAGACGGGTGACGAGGTGGAATTCACCGGCGAACTTTTGTCCGTAGAACTTGGCCCCGGCCTTTTGACCCAGGTCTTTGACGGTCTGCAGAACCCGCTTTCTTCCTGCAGCGTGGTAAGTATTTGAAGGCGCTCCCGCGCGACAAGAAGTGGGCATTTACCCCGGTCGCCAAGGTGGGCGATGTGGTGGTCGCGGGCGATACGCTCGGCACTGTTCCCGAAGGCGTGTTCACGCACCGCATTATGGTGCCGTTCCGTCTGCTCGGCAAGTGGACTGTGGAATCGGTCGCTGCCGCTGGCGAACATGTGGTTGAAGATGTAGTTGCGAAGCTCAAGAATGACAAGGGCGAAACCCAGGACGTGACCATGGTGCAGACCTGGCCGGTGAAGATGCCGATCAAGGCCTTCGAAGAACGCCTGCGCCCGAGCAAGCCTTTGACCATGCAGCAGCGCATTATCGATACGTTCTTCCCCGTGATGCAGGGCGGTACGTTCTGTACGCCGGGCCCCTTCGGTGCCGGCAAGACCGTGCTCCAGCAGCTCATGAGCCGCTACGCCGACGTGGATATCGTGATCTTGGCCGCTTGCGGTGAACGTGCAGGTGAAGTGGTGGAAACCCTCCGCGAATTCCCTGAACTGATTGACCCGCGTACCGGCAAGTCCCTCATGGAACGTACGCTGATTATTTGTAACACGTCTTCGATGCCGGTGGCTGCTCGTGAAGCTTCCGTGTATACGGGCGTGACTCTCGCCGAATACTACCGCCAGATGGGCCTGAACGTGCTCCTCTTGGCTGACTCGACTTCCCGTTGGGCTCAGGCTCTGCGTGAAATGAGCGGCCGTCTGGAAGAAATTCCGGGCGAAGAAGCCTTCCCGGCCTACCTCGAATCCGTGATCGCCGCCTTCTATGAACGCGGTGGCGTGGTTCGCCTGAAGGACGGCTCTACCGGTTCCGTGACGATTTGCGGTTCCGTGTCGCCTGCAGGTGGTAACTTCGAAGAACCGGTGACCCAGGCTACCTTGAAGGTGGTGGGCGCATTCCTCGGCCTTTCCCGTGAACGTTCCGACCAGCGCCGCTTCCCGGCAATCCACCCGTTGGATTCCTGGTCCAAGTACGAAGGCATTATCGATTCCAAGAAGGTTGCCGAAGCCCGTCACATCCTCGCAAACGGCGTGGACGTGAACAACATGATGAAGGTGGTGGGCGAAGAAGGTACCTCTATCGACGACTTCGTGATTTACCTGAAGTCCGAATACCTCGATGCCGTTTACCTGCAGCAGGACGCCTATAACGAAATCGACGCCGCCTGCTCCGCCGAACGCCAGAAGTACGTGTTCGACAAGGTTTACACCATCCTCAAGACCCCGATGAAGTTCAGCGAGAAGGACGTCGCCCGTACGTTCTTCCTCAAGCTCACTCAATCGACGAAGGACTGGAACCGCGTCAAGTTCGATTCCCAGGAATTCAAGGACCTTGAACAAAGTATTTTCGCTTCCGTGAAGGAGGTTTCCGCTAATGCATAATGTGGCATACCATCGTATTGAACGCATCGCCGGTTCCGTGATTACGCTCCGTGCCGAAGGTGTAGCAAACCAGGAACTTGCCCAGGTGACAAGCTCGTTCGGAACATCCCTTGCCCGTGTGATCCGTATTGACGGCGACATGGTGGACTTGCAGGTGTTCGCAGGTGCCCGTGGTATTTCGACCGACTCTGAAGTGCGCTTCCTTGGCGAACCGATGAAGGTTCCGTACAGCGAAGCCTTGCTTGGCCGCGTGTTTAACGGTGCCGGTAAGCCCCGTGATAACGGCCCCGAAGTGGACGGCGAACGCATTACTATTGGCGGCCCTTCCGTGAACCCCGCAAAGCGTATCATCCCGAAGACGATGGTGCGTACGGGTATCCCGATGATCGACGTGTTCAACACGCTCGTGGTTTCGCAGAAGCTCCCGATTTTCTCTATCGCCGGTGAACCGTACAACGAACTCTTGGCCCGTATCGCCTTGCAGGCCGAAGTGGACGTGATTATCCTCGGCGGCATGGGCCTCAAGCACGATGACTATCTGTACTTGAAGGACTTCCTCGAAAAGAACGGTGCCTTGAGCCGTACGGTGATGTTCATGCACACCGCCTCTGACCCGATCGTGGAATGCTTGCTCGTGCCGGATGCTTCCCTCGCTGTGGCTGAAAAGTTCGCTACCGAAGGCAAGAACGTGCTCGTGCTCCTCACCGACATGACGAACTTTGCCGACGCCATGAAGGAAATCGCCATTACGATGGAACAGATTCCGTCGAACCGTGGTTATCCTGGCGACCTTTACTCTCAGCTTGCTAGCCGTTACGAAAAGGCTGTGGACTTCGAAGGTTCTGGCTCCATCACCATTCTGGCCGTTACGACCATGCCTGGCGACGACGTGACCCACCCGGTTCCGGACAACACCGGTTACATTACCGAAGGTCAGTTCTACCTGCGTAAGGGCCGTATCGAACCGTTCGGTTCTCTGTCTCGTTTGAAACAGCAGGTGAACGGCAAGACCCGTAGCGACCACCGTACCATCATGAACACCATGATCCAGCTGTACGCAAGCTACAAGGAAACTTTGGAAAAGCAGTCCATGGGCTTCAACATGAGTAACTGGGACCAGAAGCTGTTGAAGTATGGCCAGCGTTTCGAAAGCGAAATGATGGACCTTTCCGTCAACATTCCGCTGGAAAAGGCTCTGGACCTTGGCTGGGAAATCCTTGCCGACTGTTTCGCACCCGAAGAAACGGGTATTCCGACCAAGATGATCAACGAATATTGGCCCAAGAAGGGGTAATATGGCGAAGGTCAAGTTAACTAAAAACGCCCTCAAGGCGGAACGCGACGCATTGAAGCGCTTCCAGCGCTATCTGCCGACGTTGCTGTTGAAAAAGCAGCAGCTGCAGATGGAAATGCGCACGCTCCAGGAGAGGGTGATGGCAAAGCGAGAAGAGGAGGACAAGCTCCGCAAGAGCATGGCTTCCTGGATTTCGCTGTTTGCCGAACCCATCGAATGGTCAAAGTACCTGTCGGTGAAGGAAGTGCGCCAGGGCGAAGGTAACATCGCCGGCGTGAAGATTCCGACATACGACGGGGTAGACTTTAATATCGCCATTCCGGATTTCTTCACCACGCCCGTGTGGCTGGACGACGGTATCAGAAGCCTCCAGGGCCTGATTTCGCTGCGTCTGGAACATCGCGTGCTCGAAAAGCAGTACGAACTCCTCTCCAAGGAACTGCGTACCACGAGCCAGCGCGTGAACCTGTTCGAAAAGGTGAAGATTCCCGAAGCGAAGGAAAATATCCGCGTTATCAACATCTTCCTGGGCGATCAGCAGACGTCCGGCGTTGCCCGCAGCAAGCTTGCGAAGGGTAAGGCTACCGCTCGTACCGCTGCTCAGGATGCACTCGCGAAGGAGGCCGCCGCATGATTACTCCTATGAAGAAAGTGACGGTGCTGACGGTTGCAAGTGCAGTTGAGGAGACGCTCCAGGCGCTCCGTACGCTTGAAATTTTGCACCTCACGCCTTTGCAGGCGGCAGCAGGCGCCAAGCTGAACAAGGCCCGCGGCGAAATGAAC
>CACXIR010000027.1 GCA_902767785.1 Fibrobacter succinogenes
AACCCGTGGAGGGCATGGGGCGCCCAGCTTACGTTGTTGACTAAGGCGTAGGTGTTGCCGTTCCAGGTGAACTTGGCGTAGGCGGTGCGACCGGGGAAGGGGGCAAGTCGGCAACCGGCGTTGGTGTCGGGACCCAGCTTGTAGATGTCGTCACCTTCGCTGTAGCCGAAGAGCAGGCCCAGAAGTTGCGTGCTGCCTCTAGGAACGCGCCAGGCGTTAAGTCCGGCACCGTATCCGCTTAGGATTTCCAGTTCGGCTCCGTCGTCGCGACGAAGGACAAAGCACTGTACCGTGCCAATGGGGCGGGAAATAATCGAGAAATTGCTCATAGTATGAAATGTAAGAAATTAGAGCCTGGAACTTAGAGTTTAGATGGCGGATCAGGTCCGCCATGACGTCGTTCCGGTCTACTTCTTTTCTATTATTGAAATCATGGACTCAAGAACCATTGTCGCTCCCATGACCCCCGCCGGGGTCAGTGCCGTCGCTGCCATACGTGTGAGCGGCCCTCAGGTACGCGACGTGGTTCGACGACTGTTCGGCGACAAGCCTGCGGAAGCACTTGAGCCTCGCCGTGCAAATCTCGGTACGGCCCGTGACCCGCAAACAGGGAAAGTGCTTGACAGCCTACTGTACCTATTTTTCGAGGGTCCAGGTTCCTACACCGGCGAAGACGTTTTGGAATTGTACCCCCATGGGAACCCGCTTATCGTGCGGGACTTGCTGCAGGCCATTCGTGGCATAGAGGGGGTACGTCTTGCTGAACCTGGGGAATTTACCCGTCGTGCTTTTTTGAACGGAAAGATGGACCTGACTCAGGCGGAATCCGTTGCCGACGTCATCCACAGCGCCAATCGTGCGGAACTGGAAAATGCCCACCGCTTGCTTTCGGGCGCCCTCTCGAAAAAAATTGCAGCCCTTACCGCGCAGGTCAAGGATATTTCCGCCCGCCTGGAACTAGATGTGGATTTTGCCGAAGAAGAGGCGGACCCGGATTTTGCGGGCTGGGAGCAGCGCTTTGTTTCTATCCGCCAGTCCATTCAGCAGATTCTGGATAGTTTCCACGGAAAGGCCTCCCTCAGCAAGTTGCCTTTAGCGGTGCTTTACGGCGCTCCCAATGCGGGCAAGTCCAGCTTGGTGAACGCCCTGCTGGGCGAAGACCGCGTGCTGGTAAGCAACGTTCCTGGCACGACGCGGGACTTTGTGGAAGTCCGCCTGTTCCTCCCTGGTGGAGAAATCCGTCTGGTGGATACCGCGGGAATTGCGGATCGTGCTGCCGACGAACTGGATGCCCTCAGCATGAAAAAGAGTCGCGAGGTCCTGGAAGAGGCGGACTTGAAAATTCTGGTGGTGGACGGTGCGGCGAATCTGGAAAAGGAGATGCCTGCCGAATCAAGTGCCGACGTTACCGTTTTCAGCAAGTGCGACCTGCACAAAACGGCTCCTTGTGAAAATGGCGCGGCGCACCTGCAACTTCAGGTTTCTTCCAAGACCGGCGAAGGCCTTGCCGAACTCAAAAACATTATGAACACCGCACTATTCAAGGACAACGGCAATACCGAGGACCTCTGGATTACCAGCGAGCGGGAAAAGGCCTGCTTAGAAGATGCCCTTGCCGGAGTGGACCGCGCGCTTGAGCTTGTCCGCAAGAATCCGGCGGTGGAGCTTTTGGCCTTCGAGATGCAGGTGGTGCGCCGTGCACTACAGAGCATAACGGGCGAGATTTCGTCCGAAGACATTTTACAATCTATTTTCGCGGGGTTCTGCATTGGAAAGTAGCCTGCTTAGCGTTATCGGCGTCTTGACCGGCGTCTTTGCCTTTGGAACCTACATGGTTCCCCTCAAGAAATTCCCCAACTATTCCTCTTGGGCCTACCTTGCGTTTATGTCCGTGGGGGCGCTCCTTTGCTCTATTGTTATCAACTGCATCACGGGTCAGTTCAACCTGAACCTGGTGGGGGTCCTATGCGGCCTTATGTGGGTGGTGGGCGGTGCCCTTTGTTTTTGGGCGGTGCAGGCAGAGGCAGACCTTGCGGGTACAGGACTTCGCTCCATGAGCGTGAGCATTCTGCTTTCCTTCATAAGCGGAGTGGTGGTTTTCCGTGAACCCACGGCCCTCTACTTTTCCATTCCTGCAATCGTCTGCATGCTTATAGGCATCTGGATCCCCGCAGGCAAGGTCCATTCCTTGTGGCGGAACTGGCGTTCCCTTTTGTCGGGTGCAGTTTTTGGCACCTACCTGATTCCCTTCAAGCTCAGCGGCATGGGCGACATGGAATTCTTGTTCCCCTTCTCCTTTGGGGTGTGCGTAGGTAGCTTGATTCTGGTGACCATGGTGACGGTACGTCGCTGGCGGGATATCAAGTTTACCTTTGTTCCCAGTCTTCTTTCCCTGTTCTCGGGCGTCATGTGGATGATTGGAACCTTGGCCATTTTCTGGGCTATCGCCGACGACGGGTTGTTCGGCTATGCGGTGGGTTATCCGCTGCTGCAACTGAACCTGGTGGTGAACCAGATGTGGGGTGTGTTCGTGTTCGGCGAATATTCCACACGCAGGGAACGCATTAAACTGGCGGTTTCTACCGTGGTCATTTTGTCGGGTGCAGTGTTATTGACCCTTTCCAAGATGTAGTGCTAGATAGCCGCGATTTCCTGGTTGATTTCTTCGGCGGTCTTGGTGTCTTCGTTATAGACGGCGTTGATTTTTTTGCAGCCCAGTTCCAGCAATTTGCGGGCACCCTGGTTGTCGCTTTGTTTGCGGAGGGCTTGGATGGCGCCGTCAATAAGCTTAATGTCCCGCTGTTCGGGGTAGCTCTTCATAAAGTTGTAGAACAGCTTGACTTGCGCTTCGTAGTCGGCATCGGTCTCGCAAGAGAGCAAAAAGGGTACCACGCGGGAATTCAGCAGGTTGTTCAGGTCGCCCACGAAGGTGGTGAGGGATGCCCCGTCGGGGAACAGCTCTTCCGTTTCTTTCTGGATGTCGTCGTTGTCCATGAACTGGCCAGATTCGAACTGGGAAAGCATTTCGTTTAGCAGGGCCATTTCCTCTACCTTGGCCTGTTCGCGGTAGCGGGCTTGGTAGTAGATGGGTAGCGTGGTCAGGCAAAAGTGGGCCTGGTTCATGCCAATGAATTCGCCCACGTAGTAGATGTCGGCGTCTTCTTTGAGAATGGCCTCTTCGCTGTTGAAGTTACCAATACGCGCCGGGATGGGAATCACTTCCATGTTGGAAAGTTCGTGGAGGCGTTCCCGCAGGGAATCCACGTCAATGTCGTCGGGCAGGTCCACGCCTTCTTCGCGCATGGTCTCGATAAGGTTGTCAATGCGGTCGTCCATGGCACGGTTCAAGGCCTTGCGGTTGGATACCACGGGGGCCTGGCGAAAATCCCCTTCCAAAGCAAAGATTCCGTTTTTCACCATGTCGTCAAAGGGAGTGCCACTCTTGTCCGCATCTGGGGACGGAAGAATCCTGGCGTAGGCAATCATGCGTCCGCACAGGTGCTTGTCGTTTCCTTTTCTTTGTTCAATCCCGAGCATAGCCACAATATAGCAAAATGATGGTATGGAAAGTGTGTAGTGTGGGATGTGTAGTGTGAGATGTGAAGTGACAAGCGGGAAATCCTCCATTTCACATTACACATTACACATTGAAAAGATGTTTCTATCTTTGTATTTGTATGGACTCCGCTGTTTGGCAAAAGATTCTTGACCTGTGCAACAGGCTCTCCAATGTAACTTACGAGAACCTGACCAAGATTATCCGCCTGGAGTCGGCTGGCTCTGCCACCAAGGCCAGGAATCTGGACGACAGCGACCAGAACGATGTGGATTCTTGGATGGGGGGAGGTACCTGCTTCAGCATGACCTGGCACCTGTACCAGGCTTTTCGGGACATGGGGCTTTCTCCACGGTTGGTGATGGGCCACAAGCGTAAAGAAAAGAACATCCACTGCGCTTTGATACTGCCCGATGAAGATGCAGCAATCACAAACCAAAATAATTTTTCGTCTTTTGTCTCTTGTCTCCCGTCTAAAGAATACCTCTTCGATCCCGGTTACCTCATTTTCGACCCGCTGCCCATACCCCTTCCGCCTCCTTTTGGCACAAGCGAAACCTTGTTCCCGCTGGTTCCCAATAGCGTAAAACTGGTTCGCCCCGACATGGACTCCATGGAGCTTTGGACAGGCGGTTCCATTCGGGAAAACGGCACCCTGTCGGCACCTATGAAGTTGCGTTTCGAGTACCCGCTGGCTGGCGTTTCCGTAGAGGAATTCAAGCAACATTGGTCCGAGAGTTTTTACCGCGAGATGATGACCTACCCGGTGCTGAACCGCCTGGACCGTGAACGGGGAGTGCAGTATTACTACCAGAAGGGCAACCTGGTGACCCGCGATGCCAACGGGTCGCGTATGGAAAAGATTCCTGAAGCCCTTAGGGTGGAAAAATTAAGTGAAATATTCCGCCTTTCCCCGGATTTGGTGGAAAAGGCATTGGGCATCCTTCAAAAATAGGCGGGATATTTCCTATTTTGTGAAAGAAAAATTTAACGAAAGGAGCTTTTCCCATGAAAAAGTGTGTCGTCCTCTTTGTCGCCCTGGTATCGGCAGTCCTCGTAGCTTGCGGACCTTCCAAGTTGGAAATACAGGAAATGTCCTCTAGCTGTGATGTGATTATCGAAGTGCGCCAGGTCTTGAACGATTCCATTAGCCTCATGATTGGCAATACCCTGTACCTGAACAGCAAACAAGTCATAGGGGACAACCTGTTCCCGCTGCTGGTGAGTACCCGCGACCCCAAGGAAATTGAACGCTTGACCGCTACCGACGTGGTGAATGGTCCCGAAGATTTGCTCAGGTACCTGCGCTTCAGTTCTCCCGACATGGTGAACTTTGGCATTGTCATAGGCGAGACCGCCTATAACGAAATCGGGTTTGACGAGAACCACGTGGTGGAAACCCTGAAGAACATCTTTATTAAGGTAGATGGCGGTTCCCTTATTCTTTTCCACGAGAAGAACAGCGAACTCACCGCTGCCAAGAAGCTGTTCTAGCTATTACTTAAGCTTTTTCAATTCATGCATCAGCATGGCAAGCCCGATGAGGGCTGCTCCAGTGTCGGAGATAGGCTGTGCGAGGAACACTCCCTTCAGTTCAAAGAAGCGGGGGAGTATCAGCAAGAAGGGTATCAGTAAAATTACTTGACGACAGGCGTTCAGGAACATGGACCTGAGCGCCTTTCCTGTGCCTTGGAAAAAGCTTCCAGATACAAGTCCCAGGGGAATCATAAAGAATGCGGCCCCGAACAGCCTCATGGCCCATGCGGCGGTCTCTTGCAGTTTCAGGTCGCCCGGCGCGAAAGGTGCCACCAGGGCCTCCGCTTGCCACATCATAATGGCCCATGCTACCACCATAAACCCGAAGGCGTAAATGAAGGTGAACTTGAGGGTTCCCTTGACGCGGGAATTCAGGCGGGCTCCGTAGTTGTAGCCGATAATGGGTTGAGTGCCGTGCACGAATCCTAACAGCGGGAGCAGAATAAAGCTGGCGATGCTGTTCACAATGCCAAAGGCAGAAATGGCCATGTCGCCGCCAGAAAGGACCCCGGTATCGTGGAGGCTTATGTTTCCGTAGGTGGTAAGACTCCAAGCGAGGATGGCGTTCATCAGGCTGTTGCAAACCTGCATAATGGAAGGCGGGATTCCCAAGATAATGATTTTACGCACATAGACAAAGCGCAGCTTCATGTGGCGCCAGCGGATGCGAATGGGAGTATCCTTTTTTACGAAGAACTGGGTGATAAGAGCTGATGCCACCAGCTGGGAACAGATGGTGGCCCATGCGGCGCCCTCGATTCCCCAGTGGAACTTCATAATGAACAGCCAGTCCAGCACAATGTTGGTTAGGGCACCCGTGATTTCTCGGAACATGGCGGTCTTGGGGTGCCCCATGGAACGGATAAAGTGGTTCATGCCGGGGGCGATTGTCTGGAAGAGGGCGCCGCACAGCAGTATCCGCATGTAGCTGGTGGCCACCGGCAGCGTCTGGTCGCTGGCTCCGAACAGCCTTAGCAGCGGTTCCATAAAGATTTCGCCCAAGGTAAAGGTGGCGATAGCCATCAAGATCAGCAAACTAAACGAATTGTTCAGGATGATGCTTGCCTGGATGTATTTCTTTTGTCCAAGCCTAATGGAAAAAAGGGTGTTGCCGCCTACGCCTATCATCATGGACATGGCCATGATAAAGAGGCAGATGGGGAAGCAGAGGGTGATGCCCGCAATGCCCAGGCTCCCTACGCCCTGGCCCACGAAAAAACGGTCCACTATATTATATAGGGCGTTCACCAGCATGCTGATGATGGAGGGGACCGAAAACTGCAGCACCAACTTGGGGATGCTGGCGGTACCGAAGGAATTGAGGCGCTCGGAATTCAGTTTCGACATTTCGGCGCCGAAGATAGAAATTTTCTTTACAGCTTAAAAGGCTACCTGGTTCCGGCCGCCCTCTTTTGCTATGTAAAGCAAGCGATCGCTTTCGGCAATCATGTCCTCGATTTTGCCGATATTTTCGCCCTGCTTGCTTGCTAGCCCCAAGGAAATGGTCACGGGAATAATGGTGTCCTTCCAGGAGAAACGGTGGCGTTCCACCGCCATGCGGATGCGTTCAGCGCTCTTTTTGGCGTCTTCCACTCCGATTCCGCTTAAAAGCAGCAAGAATTCCTCGCCGCCATAGCGTGCCAGCAGGTCCGATTCCCGCTTTTCTTCTTTCAAGATGCGGGCGATTTCTTTAAGCACCATGTCGCCGCACTGGTGTCCCCAGGTGTCGTTCACGTGCTTAAAGTGGTCGGCGTCCACCATGATGGTGTGTACAAAGTAATTGTTCCGGCGGGCAAGGGCCAGTTCTCCCAGGCTCCGGTCAAAGAAGTTCCTGCGGTTGGAGATTTTGGTCAGCGGGTCCATGGTGGCCGCCTCGTAGAGTTCCCGGTCAAAGGCCTCTTCGCTGGCGTCCTTAAAGTCGATTTTCAGCACGTGTTTGCCCAGCTGTAGCCGGTTGTCGGAGTCCAGCATCATCTTGCTTACGGGGTTTCCGTCCACGAAGGTGCCGTTGGTGCTTCCCAGGTCCTGGACCGTGACGTTCTTGCCGTCGAAGGTCAGGCTGCAGTGCTTGCGGCTTACCAGCTCGTCGTCTAGGCGGATGTCGGCGTCGGCTCCGCGGCCCAGCACCACGGTCCCCTTTTCTAGGGCTATCTGCTTGAACTGGGTCTGGGGGTACAGGATTATCAGGTGAGGGTGCAGTTCCAGCGCCCTGAAGGGGATGGTATTGCCCGGCGTGACTATGGTCTGGTCCAAATCCTGCATTTTTTCTCCAATTTCTCGAATAATATAACAAATTCGGGGCCAAATGTGATTTTGGGCAACATGTGACCGCCATCGCTATCAAATCCATATATAAATATGTTATTTTTAAGAAAAATAGAGGGGAGGGGTTGCCTTCCCCAGAGAGAGGTATTTATGGAACGTAGATGGAACCTGGCCACCCTGATGGGGCTTGCCTTGCTATTTCTGGCATCTACAACTGCTGCTGCGGATACGAACCCCGTGCAGGAACAGGAGTCGATTCCCGGTGCCGTGCCCGGGAAAAAGTTCTGTTTTAGTGCGAATGTGGATGTCAGCTTGATTAGTCAGCTGGAATTGAGCCAGCAGCCAAGTTCTTATCAACCGAAATTTTATAATATCGAGGTAGAAGGCAGCAATGACCTTTCTCATGAGGAATACTGCTTTGACCTGTGGTACGACGAATCGGGCGAAACCTCTGACGCCTTGTCTTTTTTGTCGAGCATAAACAATGGTGATGGGTTGCAGGGTGTCTCGCTACAGTTGGGTACGGATATCGACTTCGGTGGTGTCAATTCGGATGGTAACTCCTGCGTGGCCTCCTTTATGCCGATTCCCTATTTGAGGTATGGCTCCTTCTTCGGAAATGGACATACCGTCAAGAACCTGTGCTATGTCGTTAACGGACCGAGTTCCGGCGTAGGCTTCTTTTCCGAGGCCACCGACGCAACTTTCTACAATTTGAAATTTGAAAATGTCTACTTCAAGGTGAACAACGACGACCCGTCTTACAGTGTACCGGTAGGCGTGGTTACGGGCAGTTTGGGATTTACGGAATACGGTTCCTCGTTCAAGGACATCAACCTCAAGGATGTGAAAATTGTGGCTTCCCGGGCGGGTGGCCTTGTGGGCCTTACCGAAAGCGGAGCTCCTTCCATCCATAACATTTCTGGCGAAAATATCGAGATTGTTGCCACTGAGGGTGTGATTCCCAGTTCCGTGAGCTCGAATACATCCGTTGCCGGCATGGGCATATATCTGGGTGGCCTTGTGGGCATGGCGGATGCGGGCGTTTATGTCGAGAATGCGGGCATTACCGGACTCGATGTCCATTCGGACTTTGACTTCTACACAAAGGAGGAACCTCCTCCCTGCGCTTCTTCTACGGCTGCAGTAGAAGAACGGGTTGGCGGCTTGGTCGGTATTGCTCAAGGTGGGCCTGTTGCTATCAGCAATACGTATACGTCTGGTAACATTTCGATTCCTTCAGGGGCGTTGGCCACTAACGGTAAAGGTAAAATCGGCTTTTTGGCTGGATATGCGGTCCTTTCCGATGATGAAGTCTATGTTTTTGGAAACAACTACCACTATGGCGAATCGGATGCCCTGGCTAAGGACTTGCTGGGCTATGTCTCCGTGGATGGACAAAGCTTTGATACCGATAGCTGGATAACGGTTCCGACGAATTCGGGATTCAAACCAGGAGGCCATAACTACCGTAATGCAATCAGCGGCAAGATTAACGCTACATCTGGCCTGACCCCCCCGAGTTATCTGATTTCCGTCGAAGATGCGGTCAACTATGGCGGCTATTTGGACCCGCAATACATGAATGTAGACGCCTTCGCCATCAATTTGAATAATCGAGTAGAAAATTTGGAAAGGCTAGACTTCTATAGTTCGGGATCCCTTACACGCTGGTCCCGCAAAAACGGATTGAACAATGGCATGCCCGTGCTTGCCAACGAGAGCTTAAGGCCCATTTACCAAATTGACTTCTTTGCTGGTAGCGACTATTACGAAAACATCTCGGATTCAGACAAGGAAAAATGGCTTGATGCCGGAGCGACGGAAACATCAGACGGCTTGTATATCAGTATTGTCACCGACTACACCGGTAAGCTCAGCAATAGCACCTGGCAAGCGGCTGCTGCCCAAATGGGAAGCGGAAACTACTACTGGAGCTATTTGGACGAACAGGCGAATAGAGTGACTGCCTTCCCCATCAAAAAAACAACGGTGTTTAATTCGGATATGACGCTCTCTCTTTCCGAGAAAGTGGCCGTGACGGTGATGCATGGATTTGTGGAATATACCGACGGTGCGGAATTCTATACCCCAGACCAATACGCGTCTCTCCTTGGAGCATATACGTATTTTATGGGAACTCCCACGAAAACTATTTCTAGTGACAGCACCTGGAACAGGGTCCCCTATCTGGCTTCTTATGATTCGGAGGAAGAAGTGTACCGGTATCATGGATTCCATTTCGCTACGAAGAGCTGCCGTAAAGACGGCGATGAGGAATTTTGCGAATACGAATCCATACAGACCGATGGTACAGGCTCCCTCTATGTCGACGCCCTTCCGTATTTGTCCAATGGCGATACCCTCTATGTGATTTATGACACTGAGCCTTTGAGTACCGCAGGGGGCAACTTGTATGTCAGCGACTTACATGGCGAAGGCTTTGATGCAGATATCGCATACTCCCAGGTGAAGGCTGTGAAGCCCAATGGTGAAGTTGTCATGTTGGGTGAGCCTGATTACCTACAGTCGAGTTCTGCGGATTCAAGAGATGTGGACCTGATGCTTGATAACGCTTTCTCCTGGCAAGGGGGGGGAGCTGCTTCTTCTGTGCCTTATTCCCCATACCTGGTCGCAGACTATCCTCCCGATTTTTGGAACAATGTGACCGGGCTGCTGGGCTTGATAATCGTAGGAAAGTCTTCTAATGATGGCGAAACAGAGCCTCGTATGCTCATGAGGTATGCGACTTCGGAGCTTACTTCCAATAATTTGGAACATACCTTCCTTAAGGACACGGTGAAGGCTTTGGAATCCCCGATGGAAATCCGTGCCAAGATGGACGAACAGATTAAATCCGGAAACAGCTTGGTCTATGCCCGCTACATATGGTTTGACAAGGACGGTGTCGTGGACTTGACGAACCTATTTGCCGCTGTGGAAACGCTGCGTCAATACGAAAACGATTATCCGATTTATGTGGGCTTGCGGCCTCAAGTGGTGGATATGGAGTACCGTGTAACCTTCAACCTGGGTGTAGAATCGTATGATTATGGCGATTATAGCCCGCTCTTTGTTGGGGATATGTGGATTAACAATAAGGGCGTTCCGGATTCAACATACACCGAAGAGACGAGTACTGAATTATTGATCCATTATTACGATTGGCGTTTGTTCAGAACGGATGCTTGCTATAAGGGGGCCTGGTATGCGGATGATCCGACAGGTGATTATGATGAATCTACCGATCTCTCTAGCATCGGTGATTTAGAAGAGAAAGAGAACTTCCCCTTTGTAGAAAACAAGGATGGCTCTAGGTCGCTGACGGTTCACCCTTACTGGGAGGAAGGCTGGAATAGTCTATCGTCTTGCTATGATGTGTACTGGCCTAAGCGTTCGAGACAGAACCAGGAAACCGGTGAATTGGAGTGGAATAACAGCATTGTCGAGGATCGTTCCGAAGGTGGAAACATTGTGCTTCAACAGGTTTGGAACGGCGTCACTTTGAGGCACATGTCTACAAGTCTAGATGAAGGCGTTACGGGCATTTACATACCTTATGTTGACTCCGTTGGATTTACTTTTGAAGTCTATGCCGACGGGTATGAAGGTTTTGAACTTGATGGAAAAATCAAGCTTGCCTGGGAAGACTCGGATGAAGATCCGATCCCCTTGGATGAGGGAGACACGGTCCATGTTTCGGGATGGTACGAAGGGGGTATGGTATTCTATGCGAATTATACCTACAAAAAGTTCACTATCGAATTCGTGACGGACAAGTCCGGCGTGTCCTATGGTGAAAATTCTGATTCCGTGGGCGTCTACAAGCTTAAAGACGAAGAAGACTCCATCGACCTTCCGTTCTGGGTCTATACCGCAGACAGCTGCGTAGAGAGCTGGACCGTACACTCCAAGTTCGAAGAACAGGACGGACCCATTTGGGAAGGCGACGGTGGAGATTGGTACCCCGATTGCGAGGATGAACCCGCCTGCATGCATGACAAGCCTGACAATTGGGCAAGATCCTTCGATGTGTTCAATTTTGCACTATCCGAAGAACTGGATTTGCAGCTTGGCAAGCGTCTAGAAAGATACCCCATGTACGCCGTTTGGGTGGATGCCAAGACTTGCGTCGAAGAGCTTAGCTACAAGCAGATAAAACTGACAGAATCTGAAAAAGGCTCTGTGGCATTCAAGGAACTGCGCAAGGATTCTACGGGGAAGATCATCGGAACCCAGCTGCACAAGTTCGCAAAAGATGGAACCATGCTTCTGCCCTATTACGTGAAGGGTTCGGACTTTGTGGTCCAGGGGCTGCCGGACGATGGCTATGTCCTGGATTCATTGGTCATGACCGTGGATGGCAAGAAGCGTGTGTATCACGAAGGGGATACCCTTTCGGGAACCATTGTCAAGGCGACTTTTGCCGCCTACTTCGCGGAAGACAACCAGGTTCCCATGGAATTTGCGAAAATGGAATTGCGGCCATCTGGCAACGCAGTGCGTCTTGAAGTTTCGACCACGGAATTCCGCGCCGGAGGTGCAAAACTCAGGGTTACGCTTGAAAACGACGACGGCAAGACGATGGTCGACACCTTGCTTGCCGAATCGATTGTCAAGACTCCTTATTCGGGAGCGTGGGAGTACTACCCGCTTGCGGCGGGAGGTTACTTGCTGACGGCAACACTCATCAAGGGTAAGGATTCGGTATGGCTCGAGCAGGATTTTGAAATCAAGGCGGAAATCGCTTCTGTGCAGGATTCTGGCTGGCACATGGTTTCCCTGGCCAACGTGAACATGGATTCTGTGGTCTGGGAAGGTGAAGACGCCAAGTTCTTCTGGTGGGACGAAGCCCATCCCGTTGGCATCATTTGGCAGTATCAGGAATTCAAGAAGGGCAGCAAGGTAGACCCCCTGGTGGGTTACTGGTACAGCTCCCTCTCTGGCCGTACCCTGGTGACCCGCAAGGACGCCTACGTTCCCAAGGATCCTGTGGTTTGGCAGCTGGATAGCCTCTATAGCGGTTGGAACCTGGTGGCCAACCCCTATGGATGGTACGTTAATCTGTATGGCGAGAATGCCGCCAGCAGCGATGACGCTACCGAGAAGCCCGACGTGGAATTTTTGAGCTGGATCGACAGCTTGGGCAGCTACGAGCCGGTGAAAGTGGTGGGCCCCAACGAGGCCGTATGGGTCCAGGTAAATGGCCCCCGCACATGGAAGCTCCCCGCAAAGCCTGAATTTGTAGGCAAGGTGGACGAAAATGGCGAAACCGATGTGGTGAAGCCCCTGAAAAAGACTGTGGAAGTAGGTGCCTTCGGCAAGAATCGTTGGGCACTCCGCGCGGTGCTTAGCGACGCCAAGGGCAAGCGCGATGGCTGGAACATCCTGGGCGTGTCCGAAAACGCCTGGAACGCCGAGGAACCCCCTGCAGGCATGGGCGACCGCGTGAACCTGTCCATTATGGATGGCAGGAAGGTCCTGGCCAAGTCCTTTAAGAAGGCTGCCGGCGACAGCTACGAGTGGACCGTTTCCTTGGATGCCACGGGCAACCGCATGGGCTTCCTCTACTTCGAGGGAATTCGATCGCTCAATGCCGAGGGCCTCAAGGTGTTTGTGACGGTTGACGGCAAAACCACTCAGATGAACGAAGGGGACACCCTGAAGGTGGCCCTTGGAAGCATGGCCAAGACCGCCACGATCCGTGTGGCACCTTCTGCTCGCGTGACGGTTGTCCAGAAGCTGGACGGCCTCCGCGCCTTCCAGGCGGGCAATTCCCTCCAAGTGGGCTTCCAGGTTTCCGAAAGCCTGGCCGGCGCCAAGGCCTACGTGGAAATCCTCGACATGAAGGGCAAGGTCCTGTCCTCTGCCTCGGCAACTGCCGTGTCCGGCTCTAACTCCATGACCCTGCAGACGCCCAAGTCCGGGCTCTACATGGTTCGAGTCCGTGTGGGCAGCAAGCAGGCCGCTGGCTCCATTGCCGTGAAATGACGCTTCCCCGAAGCGTCATCCTCGCGGAGGCGAGGATCCTTACATTTGACTTACAAGACAAGCTCCCGATAAAATCGGGGGCTTTTTTATTGCCATGCCCACCCATATTTTCTACATTTGCGCCCGTTATGACAAAGGCTAAATTCATCAAATTCATCATTGCGTCGGTGCTTGCCATCGTCGCCCTCTTCTTGCCCTACGAATCCCTCGGATTCGATGCCGCAAGCCCCATGGGAATCCTGAATCCCCTCGAAATTCGCGTCATTGGCGTTTTCGTCATGGCCGCCCTTTTCTGGATTCTGCAACCGTTCCCGATTTGGTCCACGTCGGTGCTGGTCATTGTGCTTATGATCGTCACCATGTCCGACTCTTCGCTGTCGCCTTTCCGCGTGGACGGCGTGACCATGATCAGCCACAAGTCCATCATGGCCACTTTTGCAAACCCCATCATCATGCTCTTCTTGGGCGGATTCTTCTTGGCGGCTGCCGCCACCAAGTACAAGATGGATTTGAACCTGGCCCGCGTGCTTTTGAAGCCCTTCGGCAAGAACCCGAAGTTCGTGCTCCTTGGCCTTATGCTCATTACCGCCGTGTTCTCCATGTTCATGAGCAACACCGCTACCGCCGCCATGATGCTTGCCATTTTGGCCCCGGTGCTCAAGCTCTTTGAACCCGATGATCGCGGTAAAGCAGCCTTTGCCCTTGCCATTCCTCTTGGCGCAAACATCGGCGGTATGGGTACCCCCATCGGTACGCCTCCTAACGCCATTGCCCTCGGTGCCCTGAATGATGCCGTTGCCCGTGGCGACCTGGTGGCCAATCCTGTGACCTTTGGTCAGTGGATGGCCTTCGGTATCCCCTACGTGATTATCCTTATGGTGGTGGCTTGGCTCTTGCTTGTTAAGATTTACCCCATCAAGATGAAGGAGATGGTCCTGAACATTGAAGGCGCCGGCAAGTTCGATACCAGCCCCAAGGCTATCATCGTTTACATTACTTTTATTTTGTGCGTGATTTTGTGGGTGACCGGTAAGAATGTCCACGGTATCAACGATAACGCTATCGCTATGATCCCCATGGCCGTGTTTGCCTTGACCGGTGTGATTACCAAGAAAGACTTGAACGCTATGAGCTGGGACGTGCTCTGGCTGGTGGCCGGTGGCTTTGCCCTGGGTGTTGGCCTGAACGCTACGGGCCTTGCCGCTCACTTGATTAAGACGATCCCGTTTGCAAGCTGGTCTCCGCTGGCCCTGATGATTGGCTGCGGCATTATCTGCCTCTTCATGGCCAACTTCATGAGCCACACTTCTACAGCCACCCTGCTGGTGCCGATTCTCTGCGCCGTGGGTATCGCCTGCCAGGACAACCTGATTGGTCTTGGTGGCGTGACCGCCCTGCTGGTTTCTGTGGCCTTCGCAAGCTCTCTCGGCATGAGCCTCCCGATTTCTACACCGCCTAACGCCCTTGCCCACGCTACGGGCTATACCGATACTCGTGGCATGGCTATTACTGGCGTTGTCATGGGAATTCTTGGCCTGATCGTGTCTTGGATTATGATGATCTTCCTTGCCAAGGTGAACTTCTTCGGTACGCCGGTTCCTAAGGCTGCTGAAGCTGCACCTGCTGCTCCTGTTGCCGCCGAGAAGGTGGTGGAAGCCCCCGTCGCTGACACAGCCGCTACTGTTGCTGCCGACTCTACGGTCGCTGTCGCTGTTGACAGTGCCGCTGCCGCTAAGGTCGAAGTGGCTGACTCTGCTTCTGCGAAATAAGACCGCTCGGCTCCATTGTGGCAATGAATCTCCGGTATCGCCTCGCTCTCGCTACCACGACTCGTTAATACGAGTCGCTTGTAGCTCACGGGTCGCCGACTCTACCGCTACGGAGTAATACCTTCTATGTCATCCCCGGTTGCCGGGGATTTTTTGTATTCAGAAATTTTCAAAACTAGCCAAAGAATTTGAAAATAGGGAGAATTGTTCCCGCTATGGGATTTTATGCCCCGAACTGTTTTTTGTTTAGCGAAATTTTACCCTGTTTTTTGGCGGATACCTCGCTTAATAAAGTATCTTTTATTTGTTAAAACTTCGGAGATTCTATGCTCGATTTATTGGCTGTTCAATCCAGTACGGCTAACGCCACTGTCATCACCTTGGCCTATACCTTGTTGTTGGCCTTTGTGCTATCTTCCATTATTGGCTGGACTTACGAAAGGACCTTCCTGGGCCTTTCCTATTCCAGGAACTACGTGCAGGCTCTGGTGCTCAGTTCGGTGGTGGCTGCTACGGTGATGCAGGCCATTGGCGATAACGTGGGCCGCGGCCTCGGTATGCTAGGCGCTCTTTCCATTGTGCGTTTCCGTACCAGCTTCAAGGACCCACGGGACATCATGTTCATCTTTGCGGCTCTTGGCGCGGGCATTGGCTGCGGCGTGTATGCCTGGGGAGCCGCTGTTGGCGGAACTCTTGCCTTCTGTATTGTGGCGTTCTTGCTTTCCCGCACGGGACTTGGCACCAAGCACTTCTTTGACGGCATGCTCCGCTTTGCCATGCCCAATACCTCTGAACCCCGTCTGGAAACGGAAAAGATTTTGCGAAAGAATCTCAAGACCTTTATTTTGATTACCATGCGTGAGGTAAATGGCGGCGAACGCATAGACGTGGCCTACCAGATAAAGCTCAAGGCAAGCAAGCCCGCAGCCGAGGTTCTGGCGGAGCTTTCCAAGGTAGAGGGACTGTCCGACATCCAGTTCATGATGCAGGATGCTACCACGGACATGTAGGGGAGGAACGAAAATGGCTTTGAAAAACACATTCCTCATTTCTTCTATCTACAAGCGCAAACTTTCTATCGCCTGGATTCTGGCCGTAGTGGCCGTGGTGGGTCTGGGGTATTTTTACCAGGGAAACGTGGCCCTGTTCCAGGGCATTGCCGAAGCTTCGGAAACCATTATTAGCGTGCCCAGTGCCACGGAAATCGTGAAGGTCCACGTGATGCCTGGTCAAGAAATCAAGGCGGGTGACACCATCGTGGAACTAAACCGTCCCGACTTGACCCTTCGCATTAACGAAGTGACCCGAGAACTGGACGCTATCGAGGGCCGTAGCAGCCTGAACAAGGCGGATATCGACCAGCGTGTGGCCTCCGTAAAGGCGGACCTTGCTACCCGCAGTGCGGCACTCCGGTTTGAAATCAACAGGCTGGAAACGGAATACCAGAAAAACAAGGAAATTTCTTCTAAACTGAAAAGCCTGAGCGGAAACAGTGCCAAGGCCGGCGGCAACGATGGCATGGCCATGCAGATCAAGAACCTGAAAGATGAGTTGGCCCTGGCCGAGAAAAACGCCAACGAGCAGATCGCTCTTTTGCAGGGAAGTCGCAGTCTCCAGCGCAGAAGTGGTGTCACCGAGGCCGCCACCTTGCACAAGGAACTGGAACAGCTCAAAAAGGAACAGGCGGACCTGGTGCAGATTGCCAAGGAAAACTGGGTGGTGGGCAGCGTGAATGTGCGTGAAGGTGAAAAAGTTTCCAGCTTTACGCCTATTGTGACCTTGACCCACAAGTCCCCATCTTTAATCCGCGGTTACATCAACGAGCAGGTTTACCAGCGCATGAACCTGGGCAAGGACGTGGAAATCCGCACTCTGGGCGGCAAGGGCAAGCCCATCAAGGGCGAGGTGGTCGGCCTTTCTAGCCGTATCGTGGTGTTCCCGGATCGCATGTGGAAAATGCCCGACATGCCCGTGTATGGCCGTGAAGTGACCATCAAGATTCCCGAAGACAATCCGTTCTTGCTGGGGGAGATGGTGGCCATTTCCGAAGAAGGCAAGATCAAGGACTTGGCGACCCAGATTATGGAAGCCTTTTTCGGCAGCGGCGATGAGTTGTGAGTAATGTGTAGGTTTGTGAATGTACGATAATAGGCTTTTTATTACTGTGTCTTTTGTGGCAATCCTTTCTGCCACCGCCGTAGCCGCTCCCTTGACCTGGGAGCAGCTGGTGGAGTCCGTAGACAAGGACCCGGTTTACCAGACGTCGGAGAAGCGTTCCCAGGCGGCTTCCCAGGAGGTGGGAACCAAACTGTGGGACAACCTGGAATTCCGTTACCAGCTGGATGGTTTCAGTTTTGCGAAGCACGACTTTGAACTGCGCCTCAAGCCAAAGTCCTTCGGTATAGGATCTGCGGACAAGCACCAGTACGAAACCCTGCGGGATTACCAGAGGGCTCGCCTGGCGGTGGACCGTTCGTACCTGCTTTACGACCGCTACGAGCGGGCGCTCCGCTATGTCATCCGCCGGAAGATTGCCGAAATTGACAAGCAGCTCTACCAGGTGAACCTGGACCGCATCGAGGTGCTCCACCTGAAGGCTGGGAGCGAGACCTTCAATTCCCAGGACCTGATTGTGGCCCTGGAGCAGGAATCCGCCCGCCGTGCAGAACTCCTGGGAGACAGTACCGCCCTGAAAGATGCGGAACTGAAACTCAAGTCCTGGGTGCCTGACTTTGATTCCGTGGGCCTGGATACCTCGTGGCTCCCTACCATGGATGAACTTGCCAAGGGACTGCAAGACGGCATTGCGGTAAACGACCAGTTCCCCGAAGTCATGAAGGCCAAGTCCAAGATGGAATACGAACAGGCAAAGTCCAAGCGTGACTTGGCCAAGGGGAACGATTTCATTTCCCATATCGGCGTGGGCTATTCCTTGCGGATTGAATCCCTGATGAAGAAGTACAAGGAACTGGATGCCGATGATGTGGGCCCTTACGCAGAATATAAAGATTACAGGGGTGATTTTCAGGACAAGACCGGTTGTTCTGAACTCAACAGCTGTTACAAAAGTGCGGAATTCCTGGTTCCCGACAAGGATGATCGTCAGCTGAAGGACAAGTTCTTTGTGAATCTGGCCATAAGGCTCCCGTTCTTTGACGACAACAACGGGAACGCCCTCCGGAACCAGGTGGATGAACTGGACGCTGAAAGCGATTACCTGGACGCTGTGCGGACCCTGACACAGAAAGTTTCTCGCCTGTCCGAAGAAATCGTGGCCCTGGTGGCCCAGTGGAAAGTGCAGAAGGACTTTGTGGAAAAGGTGA
>CACXIR010000028.1 GCA_902767785.1 Fibrobacter succinogenes
TAAATCCGCATGGAGATGTCAAGGGCCTTCACGCTATGAGTCAATGCTCCTACGGAAATATAGTCAAGGCCAAGGGTGGCGATTTCCTTCGCACGTTCTAGCGTCATGTTACCGGAGCCTTCCACCAGACACTTGTCACCGCTTTCCTTGATAATCTTCAGGGCTTCCGCCATCATCTCGTTGCTCATGTTGTCCAGCATGATCACGTCTACGCCCTTGTTCAACAGTGTCCGCAGCTGGTCGAAGTTTTCCACTTCCATCTCCACCATTAGACCCTGCTTGTTGTTCTTCTTAACAACTTCAAGGGCCTCCAGTACTCCACCGGCAGCAGCGATATGGTTGTCCTTCACCAGCACCATGTCAAAAAGTCCCATGCGGTGGTTGGAACCGCCGCCCACACGTACGGCGTACTTCTGCAGCGTACGGAATCCGGGCACCGTCTTGCGGGTATCCAGCACCTTGGTCTTGCCGCCCTTCAGGGCTTCCTGGAAGGTATGGGCCACGGTGGCCACGCCCGAAAGTTGCTGGATAAAGTTCAAAAGCGTACGTTCACCCGTCAAAAGTTCGTGAGTGGTGCCATCCATTTCGGCAATCAGGTCGCCCTTCTTCACCACATCCCCATCTTTCTTGTGGAGCGTCACCTTCACGTTGGCCTTCAATTCCTGGAAAACCAGTTCTATCACCGGGAGCCCGGCAAGCACACCGTCTTCTTTGGCAATCAAGCGGGCATGCTGTTTCTGGTCAGCAGGGATAGTCCATTCGCTAGTCACGTCACCCGTACGCACGTCTTCTGCCAAGGCAAGGCGAATCATGGTAAAGGCATCATCTTTCGGGAATATCGGGGTTGAACAATCTCCATACATAACTTAGCTACCTATCGTTAAAATGTGTAATGTGAAATGTGGAATGTGGAATGTGTAATTAACAACTTCACACTCGTCATCTGTCACTTCACACTATCATTGTGCTCCTTTTCCTGTCAGCACAACATAAATCGTCCGCACAAGAATCTGGAAATCCAAAAGCAGGCTCATATTCTCGTAGTAATACATGTCGTACTGCAACTTGATTTGCACATCTTCTATGCTGGTGTCGTAATGGTGCCGCACCTGCGCCCAGCCCGTAAGGCCCGGCTTCATCTTGAGACGGCTAATGTAGAAGGGAATCTGCTCGCGAAGTTTCCCGATAAACACGGCACGTTCAGGCCGGGGACCCACCATGCTCATGTCTCCCTTCAATACGCAAATAATCTGCGGCAACTCATCAATGCGGGTCTTGCGCAAAAACTTGCCCACCTTGGTAATGCGGGGGTCGTCCTTGGTGGCCCACTGGGCACCAAACTTTTCAGCATCGGTCCGCATGGTGCGAAACTTGTACACCGTGAAGGGTTTCCCGTACAGTCCAATGCGTTCCTGGGAATAAAAAATGGGACCGTGGTCTTCCAGCTTGATAGCAAGAGCTGCAATCAACGCAATAGGCAGAGTGCACACGCCCAGGATTCCGCCAATAAGCACGTCCAAAAAGCGTTTGACCTGCACCTGCCAAGGGGGCATGGAAAAGGCGAACAATTCCTGCAATTCAAAGCCATGTACCAAATTCCCTTTGAAACGCCCGTTGACCGCAGGGTACAATTCCGGCACAATGTAAATGTGCAAGGGCAGCTCGCAAACCCAAACCAGCACCCTCATAATCTCTTGGGGAGAAGTACTGTCGTGGGCAATGATAATGCCAGAAATGTGATGCTTCTTGACCAGGGTAGGCAAATCTGAATACTTGCCCAAAACGGGAACTCCGCAAAACTGGTGGTCCATCACCTGAAAACGTTCATCTACAAAACCCACCACACGTTGGCCCACTTCAGGAGCCTTCTTCAAAGCCTCGGCAATATTCTTTCCCGCCTCAGTACAGCCAAGAACCAATACCTGATTCGCCCCGTAGCCATGACGCAGCAACGCCCTAAGCACAAGGTAGAGGAGCATCCGGAAGGCTGCCACAAAAATCAGTACAAAAATGCCATAGGCTATGATCCAAGAAAAACGGGAGCCATAGATGTAGTCCCCATTAAGCGGGACTCCGGCCGCCACCTTCCCCATAAATTCGGAACCGAACAGGCCAAGAACAATGAGTCCAACGCCCACCACCACAGCCCGCAACACGCGGAGTACCTGGTGTGTTCTAGACTGCAAAAGCCATGAGCGGTATAGTCCGGTAAAGGTAAACCAGACAAGCCAGGCAAAGTTCAAAACGCAGCCTATGTGCCAATAGGCGTTCAACGTTTTGGAGGGGTCGTACTTGTCTGCCACCCAGCCACTATGGAACTGCACCCAATAGGCCAAGACAAAACAAATTGTCAAGGCGACAAAGTCCGCCAAAACCAGCAGGACACGTTCCAATGTGGCGGCACGAATCATAGGGTCAAACTACAAAATCGCAGTCCGAAAAGCCAACCGCTACACCAGGAAGCGGATTACCTGGCTTTTTTCCACGATTTCGGGGAGGGCGTCAATGGCTTCCACAGCCTTCGAGGCCCTGGAGTCTTCCGTCTTTTCGGTAATGACCACAATGGAAACCTTGCCCGGGTCATTCACATTCTTCTGGATGATAGTCTCGATAGAAATCAGGTTTTCAGCCAATATTCCGGTAATTTTCGCCAAAACGCCGCGGGCGTCCTTGGAGGTAAAGCGGAAGTAGTAGCGGGCAGAAGTTTCGGACACGGGGACCAGGTCAGCGGAATTGGCCTCGTTGAACCAACCCATGGGGAGCGCCGCACGGCTGCCCGTATCGGTGGAGCGGGCCAGGGAAACCAGGTCGGCCACCACGGCAGAGGCGGTGGGCAGGCGGCCAGCTCCGGCGCCGGTCTGCACCGTTTCGCCCAGGTTGTCGCACTTGAGGTAAACCGCGTTGATCACGCCGTTCACGTTGGAGAGCAGGTTCTCGTTAGACACGAAACAGGGATGCACGCGGGCATCCACACGATCGCCATCGCGGTGGTAAATGCCCAGGAGCTTCACGCAGCAGCCCAGTTCCTTGGCAAACGCGATATCCTGGGCAGTAATCTTAGAAATGCCCGTTACGTGGATCTTCTCGAAGTCCACACGCTTGCCGCTGCAAAGGCTGGCCAAAAGTGCCGTCTTGTGGGCGGAATCAATGCCCTCGATGTCAAAGGTGGGGTCCGCCTCAGCAAAGCCCAACTTCTGGGCATCCTTCAGCACCACGTCAAAGTCCAGGCCCTCATCGGCCATGCGGCTGAGGATGTAGTTGCAGGTACCGTTGATAATGCAGCTCAGGCTTTCTACCGTGGAACCCAGCAGCCCCTCTTGCAGGCTGCGGATAATGGGAATGCCACCGCCAACGGCGGCCTCGAACAGCACATGCAGTCCCTTCTTGGCAGCCAGCGGGAAAATTTCGTGGCCATACTTGGCAAGGAGGGCCTTGTTGGCAGTCACCACGTGCTTGCCGCTTTCCAATGCGGCCAAAATCCACTTGCGGGGCATGTTGTAGCCGCCGGCCAGTTCCACCAGCACGTCAATGTCGTTGCCGGCAATCATCTCGTCGGCGTTGGTAGAAACTTTGTAACCCTTTGCCTTGTAAGGAGCTACCTCTTCTTCGGACTTGGCGCAAATGCATGCCAGTTCCAATTCCACTCCCAGCTTTTCCTTGTATTCGGGAATCTTCTGTTCCAGAATCTGGATAACTCCACCACCGACGGTTCCGGTGCCGATAAGACCAATGCGCAACATAAAGCGTCTCCGTTTTAAATTTTACGGCGGTAAATATAGGTTTTTTCGCCGTTTTCCACTTCTTATTTTTTGCTAAATTATTGAGTATGGAACAGGAATTCGTAAATCCGGCCATTGATTCCATCTTAACGGAACAGCGGCTCAAGAACATCGTCTATCCGGCACGGCTTTTCCGGGCAAGGTTGAACGAGGAATTCCTGCGGGCAAACCGCACTCGCAAACCCTTTGTATTTATCCAGATTTTCGCCCACCAGTTCGACTTTCTGGGCTGGGCATGGCCCTCCCAGACCGTGGAACAGACCTGGAGGATTAGCCTCCTCACCATGTTCTCCCACCTGCGTTTCGTGGATGTGCTGGGCTACCTCTCCGACGGCAACGGCATTGGCGTCATCCTTTTGAATTCCGACCTTTCCACCCTAGAAAACATCCGGAAAGAGATCCTGCACCGCCTAAACGACGCAGGACTGGTCCAGACCCTGAGGCACCGCCCCAAAAAGCCAATTTTCAAGGCATACCTCTACTCCGGCCTCCAGGAAAAAGAGAACCTGGAAATGGAAAAGGACCTGAAGGAATTCAACAACATGAACGGAAGTTTCTTCAGGGCCGAACGCCTGAACATGGACCACATCTGGCCCCACCCCCACAAGATTCGAATACGCCACATCATTAAGCGTTGCGTTGATTTCACCGGTGCGGTTCTTGGGTTGACCCTCCTTTCTCCCGTACTCCTGTTCTGTGCCATTGCGGTCAAAATCAGCGACCCCAAGGGGCCAGTCATTTTCAAGCAGACCCGCGTGGGCAAGAACGGCTCCTTGTTTACCATGTACAAGTTCCGCAGCATGTATGTGGATGCCGAAGAACGCAAAAAAGAACTGATGGCCAAGAACGAGACTGGCGGCAAGACCTTCAAGATGAAGAACGACCCCCGCGTCTATCCCTTTGGCCGAATACTTCGCAAGTTCAGCCTGGACGAGCTGCCTCAGCTGGTGAACATCATCAACGGAGACATGTCCATTGTGGGGCCGCGCCCGCCCCTGCCCGAAGAAGTGGCTACTTACGAACCCTGGCACCGCATGCGACTTTCTGTCACACCGGGCCTCACTTGCATTTGGCAGGTCAGCGGCCGTAGCGACATTTCCTTCGAAGGCCAGATGCGCCTGGACAACGACTACATCCGCCGCGGTGGCAAACTTGCCGACGACTTCAAGCTCATCCTCAAGACCTTCAAGGTCGTGTTCAAGGGCGAAGGCGCTTATTAGGGATGTGGAGTGTGAGATGTGGGGTGTGAACTCCATTTGCCTCACAACCATTGACTTTTGTATATTGTGAGCGAAATGCTTGACAAAGAAGTTTTAAAGACCGTAAGCCGCATTGAGCTTTCCGTACGCGGAACGCTGGACACCGTCATGACTGGAGCCTACCACAGTTCCTTCAAAGGGAACGGCATGGAGTTCAGCGAAGTCCGGGAATACATGCCCGGCGACGACGTGCGTACCATCGACTGGAACGTCACTGCACGCACAGGCTCCCCCTACGTCAAGAAGTTTATCGAAGAACGCGAAATGACCATGCTGTTGATGGTCGACGCCTCCAGCAGCTCCGAATTCGGTTCCGGCAAGCAGATGAAGGGCGAAGTCATGGCCACGCTTACCGCACTGCTCGCCTTTGCCGCCATCAAGAACAACGACAAGGTTGGACTGCTGATTTACACCGACCAGGTGGAACTGTTCATACCGCCCGAGAAAGGCCGCAAGCACGTGCTGCGGCTCATCCGCGAAATCCTTTACTTCAAGCCGCAGCACCACGGCACCAATACCCAGGTAGCGCTGGAATACGCCGGCAAGATTTTGAACCGACGTGCCGTGGTCGTGGTGCTTAGCGACTTCTTGGATCAAGGTTTCGAGAACGCCTTCAAAATCCTCCGCAAGCGCCACGACGTGCTTGCGGTCTCCGTGGTAGACCCGCGAGAAATGGAACTGCCGCCCGCAGGCCTTGTAGAGTTGGAAGACCCCGAAACCGGCGAAACGCTCTTGATTGATACCGGCGACGCCACCTTCCGCGAAGCCTTCGCCCGGGAGGCAAAACGTCAGGGCAAGGCCACCAAGGAACTATTCCAACGCATGTCCATCGATTTTGTGCGTATCGAAACTCACGACGACTTCAAAGAAACGGTAGCGCCGCTCATCGAGCACTTCCGCCGCCGTGCCAAAATGGCAAGGATGTAACGCTACACCGTCGCAGGGCGATAGCCAAGCAATTTCATGCTATAAAGCGCAGTTCCTTTGCTGATGCTGCGAACGCCTGTGGCGTATCCAAAAATCTTGCGTAGCGGGATGTCTGCCTTCAAAAAGTGGGTCTTGCCGTCGCCACCGATTTCCTTCACCTTGCCGTCGCGGGCCTGAATATCACCCGTCACCAGCCCTGCAAAATTCACGGGACATTCCAAGGAAAGTTCCATCACGGGTTCATAAAGTTCCACGTCAGCGGGCTTGATAAGTTTCGTCACCGCATCAGCACAGGCCTTCTTGATCATGGGCGGGAGCGACCCTTCTGTCCAGGTAAACTCGTGAACCTCGAATCGCACGCCCACCAGTGCTCCCTTTCCCAGAACACCCACTTCGGTAGATTCCAACAAGGCGGAACGCACACCGGCCAAAATCTCGCGAGGAGCCGTTTCCAAGAATTCCGCAGCAAGACGAATGTCATGGGCATCGCTATCCAGCGGGGTAGCCGAAAGCTTTATGGAAATTTTGTGAGGACCCAGCTGGAATGAATTCTCCACAGGACCAACGCTCCGACAAAGTCGTTCCTGCCAGCGGACCTCCGGAGAACCCGCCTTCACTTCGCAACCGAATTCCCGCTTGAGTCGGGCCAGCAGCACTTCCAGCTGCACCTCGCCCACGGTATGCAGGTACCAAAAGCCTCCATCCAAGTCATGCTGCACGCGGAAACTGGGGTCCATGCGCCCGAGGATGGCCAGGCTCTTTTCCACATGGGCGTAGTCCTCGGCACCAATGCATTCCACGCGGGTCTGCAGCAGCGGCTGGTACTTGTCACGCAACGTGTGACTGCCCTCGCCAGCGTCATCCTGCGAGTCCCCTCCTATGTCGTCATGCCGCCCATCCAACCCTATTACTTCCCCCAACTCCGTCTCGAAGGGTGTCCGCATGGCGTAAATGTCCCCCGTACGAATTTCTTCCACGGGCTGCAAAAGGTTGGCCTTCAAACGCGAAAACTCAAAGCCAGCAGGCCAAGCCTTACGCTCCATGTCCGTATGGCTGCGGAACAGGGAAATCTCCCCTATTCCTTTGAAGTGGCGGAGCCGTATCACCTGGCCCAGTTCGCCCACCGCAAACTTCGGGGCATCCGACAAAAAGAAGGTCAATGCTGTCACCAGGCTCCGCACCCCAAAGCCTTCCAGTGCAGAACCCGCATAACACAGGGCGTAGTCATCGCTTACCGCCAGGGCCTTGAGACCTCGCAACAAAACCTTTGGCGGCACCGGTCTGCCTTCCATGGCCATCTTCAAAACTTCGTCGTCAAAATTGCTGGCAAACTCCACCGCCTCGGCATAGTGCTTTTTCAGTTCCCGGGAACCGTCCCAGCCGTTCTCCACGCTCCAGCCTTCATCCACCACCTCTTCGCCTGTTTCGGAATGCATGAGCCGGCTCTGGCTAAGCACATCGAGAACGCCTGACATACGGCCATTCTCGTACTGCGGGAGCGTCATCAGCACGGGACGCACGCCCAGAACTTCTTCGATATGAATCAGAGTCTCGTCCAGCGAATAGTCGGGATTGTCCAACTTGTTCACGTACAAAAGGGTCCGCACCCCTGCTTCACGCAATTTTTTGAAAGCGGCAACAGTCTGGGTTTCTACGCCACTGGCGGCGCTGACCACCAGCACGGCACCTTCCACTGCGGTGAGCGCCATATCCACCTCGGCGCCAAAATCCACGTGTCCCGGCGTATCGATAAAATTGAACCAGGTGTCCTTCCACTCAAAATGCGCCACGCCACTCTCAATGGTAATGCCCCGTTCCTTTTCTTCGGGCATGTAATCCATGGTGGCTAGGCCCTCTTCCACACGCCCTGGCCTACGCACCTCCCCTGCCGCAAAAAGGATACGCTCGGAAAGGGTGGTCTTTCCGGCATCCACATGGGCAAGGATCGCAATGTTGCGAATGGCCTGGGCCATTTGGGGTCCCCTACTTTTTCATTTGGGATTCAAGAAACTCTACGCGGGCAGAAAGCTCGGCAACCATGCGTTCCAGGCGCACAATGCGTTCATCGTGTTCCTTGTCTTTTTCAGACTGACGCTTCAGTTCCGAATCCTGCTCGTCATTCTTGACAGACATGGAATCCAAGCGACGGTCATGTTCCTGATCCTTGGCCGCCTGAACTTTCAGTTTAAAATTCTGTTCGTTGTCCTTGCTATACAGGGCATCAATACGCAGGTCGTGTTCCTGGTCCTTCTCCGCCTGCGCGTCCAGGCGGGCATCGTGTTCCAAGTCCTTCTGGACCAACTTGGATATGCGTTCATCCCGTTCTGCATCTTGCATAAGGCCCCCTTTATGGTAGTAAAGAAATGTAGCAATTAAAACCAAACGCCCGGGGTTCAAGGGACCTCGGGCGTCTTAAAAGCCGTCTAGCTCAAATTTGTCTTAGTCCTTTTTGCAGCGGACGGAGTACCTTTCGTTGCTTTTTTCCTGCGGGTACACCATCCCAGCGCCAAAGAAAATCGATTTATAAAAGGATGGATTTTCATCATCATTCGGCGTAGTAGTCCAATACTCAGCACCATTTAATATCCAGCTATCATCCCAATAAAGACCGGTTATCGTTATCTGCAAGGCGTCCTTGAAGTCGGCAGGCGAAGCAAAAATCGCTATGCCATCCTGCCACTCTTGCAATGTGGGGACGTGCCATCCAGTGGGGCAAGCATTAAATTCTGTAGACAGATAGAAATACCCTCTATCCGCATTCGCAGCTTTATTATCATAGTACACAGCGTTCTCAGTCTTGTAGGCCAAGTTTTCGGCCATCCAGGTTTGAGCGTTTTCGCCGTCACCGATGGTGACCATTTTGTAGATGCGGTTCGGAGTATTACTATAAGTCGCACAAAATTCGCTAGTCCTGTCATAATAAATTTCGGGACTATCTTCTCTTGAACTATGACATGCAACTGACCTACCGCAGCAGCCGGTATTTGCAATAGCAATTACCTTGTAATCAGTCGTACGGCACCATTCCGTTTCGGGGTCATACACAACACCGCCGCATAAAGGCCCGCTAGAGCTAGAGGCAATGATAATGATAACGGCACTGGAACTGGAAACGTCGCTGGAGCTAGAGCCAATGATAATGACGTCGCCACTGGAACTGGACTCGTCGTCAGAGCTGGAGCTAGAAGAACCAACGTCGCCGCTAGAACTGGACTCGTCGTCGCCTCCGCCGGAACCGCCACCGCCATGGCCGCTTTCGCCTCCGCTATTGCCGCCGCTGCTCCTGGAGCTGCTGGATTTGCCGGTCTTGCAGCGGCGTCCAGTACATTCCACTTCGCTGTCGGAACTTTCGATTTCTTCGGAATCGTCACTGGATTCCACGTCTTCTTCCTTGCTGGCAGAGGACTTGGGCTTTGCAGGGGCGCTGGGCTTCAGCAGGTTTTCCAGCTCTTCCAGCTTTTCCTTGATCTTGGATTCGTCCATGCCGTCCTTGAACTGCTCGATGGTGGCGGAGTCGGTGACTTCTATCCACTTGTTCTCGAAGCAAGCGAAGTAGGCAGTGTCCACCTTGGCCACTTCCATTTCGCAAGAATCCGGCAGATTGGCCACCGTCTTGTATTCAGGAATGCCGCTGTTGCTTGAGCCGCTCGAGCTGTCGTCGCAGGCCGTGAGGCAAGCTACGGCAGCAAGGGCCATAGCCGATGTCCACAATAGTTTCTTCATGGTTTTCTCCTTTTTTTGAGGAATGCCCCCTCTTATCAATCTGGCACGAAATATAGAAAGAAGCAACGCCGTTCATCAGTAGATGAACAGCATCTCCCTGTATTTGGGCAAGGGCCAGCAGTCGTCGGGCACAATCTTTTCCAAAGCGTCCACTTCCTTGCGGAGCCCTGCCATGGCATCCAGAATGTCCTCGTGGTCCTTTTCCAGGCAGGATTCCATCTTGGATATGGCAGCCA
The DNA here is from genome assembly GCA_902767785.1 of Fibrobacter succinogenes. GTDB lineage: Bacteria > Fibrobacterota > Fibrobacteria > Fibrobacterales > Fibrobacteraceae > Fibrobacter > Fibrobacter succinogenes_D. The sequence goes on from CACXIR010000028.1 coordinate 9,925, forward strand.
TCAGGCGTTCGGAGCCCTCGCCCAGGGACTTGGCGTAAACATCCAAACCAGGGAAGCCTTGGTTCAGGGCCATCTCGTTGGTCTTGAGGGCCTTGAAGTAGGCATCCGTCACCTTGGGCAAAATCACGTTCTTCGCCAAATCGCGGGCAATCTCGCCCTCGATGCGGACACGCTTGTGGTAATCCTCCACGTTCACCTCGTAACGGGATTCCAATTCGCGGCGGTTCATCACGCCGTACTTTTCAAAGAGGGCGATATTCTCTTCTTTCACCAAGGCCTTCAAGGCCTCCATGGAGGTACGGATGTTCGGGAGTCCACGACGTTCCGCCTCTGCAATCCAGGCATCGGTATAGCCGTTGCCGTTGAAAATCACCTTCTTGTGTTCCTTCACGATCTTCTGCAGAATCTTCTGCAGTCCCGCATGGAAGTTCTTCTCGTCCAACTTTTCCAGTTGTTCCGCAATCATGTCGAAGGCTTCCGCCACAATGGTGTTCAGCACCACGTTGGGTTCGGAACAACTCTGGCTAGAACCGGGAGCGCGGAACTCGAACTTGTTGCCCGTAAAGGCAAAGGTGCTGGTACGGTTGCGGTCGGTAGCATCACGGGGCAGCGGCGGCAACATGTCCGCCCCAATCCGCATGGCTCCCGCCTGCTTGCTGGACTTGGGAACCCCTTGTTCCAACTGCTCGATCACGTCCATCAGCTGGTCGCCCAAGTACATGGACACAATGGCAGGGGGAGCTTCGTTGGCACCCAGACGGTGGTCGTTGCCTGCGCCCGCTACCGTCATGCGCAGCAAGTCGGCATGGGTATCCACCGCGTAGATAATCGCGCACAAGGTGGTAAGGAATACGGCATTCTGGTGCGGGTCCTTGCCGGGATTCAGCAGGTTCCCGTGACCGTAGGTAATGCTCCAGTTGTTGTGCTTGCCCGAGCCGTTCACGCCAGCAAAGGGCTTCTCGTGCAGTAGGCACACCAGGCCGTGACGGTCCGCCACTTGGCGCAGCACTTCCATAATTTGCATGTTATGGTCGCAAGCCAAGTTCACTTCTTCAAAAATGGGAGCCAGTTCGAACTGTGCAGGGGCCACTTCGTTATGGCGGGTCTTGGCCGGGATTCCCAACTTCCACAGTTCCTTCTCTACATCGTTCATAAAGTTCAAGATGCGAGTGGGAATGCTGCCAAAATAGTGGTCGTCCATCTGTTGATGCTTGGCAGGCGTGGCCCCAAAGATGGTGCGGCCCGCCTGGTAAAGGTCCGGCCGTTGCAAGTAAAAACGCTTGTCAATCAAAAAGTATTCTTGCTCGGCACCAAGAGTGACCGTGGTCTTTTTGGGACCCGCCTTGAAGCAGGTCATGAGCCTGCGGGTAGACTTGGAAAGGGCCTGCAAACTGCGGAGCAGCGGAGTCTTCTTGTCCAAGGCCTCACCGGTATAGCTGCAGAACGCCGTAGGGATACAAAGGGTAGCACCATTACCGTGGCGCTTGATAAAGGCGGGGCTGGTGGGGTCCCAGGCCGTGTAGCCGCGAGCCTCGAAAGTGGAGCGGAGTCCGCCGCTGGGAAAACTGGAAGCGTCCGGTTCGCCCACAATCAGGTTCTTGCCGCTAAAGGTCATAATAGACTTGCCGTTTTCCAGTTCCAAGAAGGAATCGTGCTTTTCGGCGGTGGAACCCGTCAGGGGTTGGAACCAGTGGGTAAAGTGGGTGGCGCCACGATCCAGGGCCCACTTCTTCATGGCGTGGGCCACTTCGCTTGCAATGCTTGCATCCAGGGGTACGCCCTCGTCGATAGTGGCCAGCAACTTTTCGCAGCTCTCCTTGGGGAGGTAGTTGCGCATGGCCTGGGCGTTGAACACGTCCTCACCGAAATAATCCACGTTCACCGGGGCCGCAGGCAAAATGGTGCTGGCAGGGGCGGTGGCGATGTCGTAAATGGCGTTCTTGCGGTAATTGTCCATAATTGTACCCTATTTTTTGTTTATAGGGTAAAAATAGAAAGGCCTAATGGGCGTTACAGGGAAAAATCCCCCTCTTTTTTCCCATTTTTCTTTACATTTTTGTAAAATTCATTTATTTTATTACATTTTTGTAAAACATAATCACAAAACGAAACCAAAACAACCTATATTTAGAACCATGGAACTAGAATTCTTGCAAGAACAGGCTCGGGAACAACTGGCCCAGGCCCTTAAAAAAGGGGCCAAGGCAGCCAACCTACAGACGGCCCTGGAGCAAATACTCCAGGAAAGTTTCCAGGCATGGAACCACGCCCACGAGCAAGAATGCGAGTCCCTCCGCTCCCTTATCGAGGGCAAGGCCGGCGACCTCATAGGAAATTCCAACTCCATGCAAGAGGTGGAACGACAGGTCCGGCAAATCGCAAACAGCGACGCCGTGGTGCTTATCCGCGGGGCGGCAGGCACCGGCAAGGAACACACCGCAAAAAACATCCATAGCCTTTCCGAAAGAAGCGAAAAACCATTCATCATTTTAAATTGCGACTCCCTAAATGAGAGGGAGGGCTTCAACTCCTTCGAGAGCGAACTGTTCGGCTACGAGCGGGGCGCCTTTACCGGCGCCACCAGCAGGCGCCTGGGCAAGGCAGAACTGGCAAACGGGGGAACGCTCTTTATCGACGAAGTGGGTTCACTTCCTCTGCCTGCACAAACCAAGCTGTTGCAATTTTTGCAAGACCGCAAGTTCAGCCGCCTAGGGAGCAACATTGTCATGGGCGCCAACATCCGGGTCATCGCCTGCACTAGCAAAGATCTGGAAAGCCTAATGCAACAGGGACTTTTCCGCGAAGACCTTTACTACCGCCTGAACATTTTCCAGATAAAGTTGCCCGAACTGGCACAACGTAAAACGGACATTTTGCTTTTGGCAGACCACTTTATCGCCAAGATGAACTTGAAATACGGCAAGCATATTCTACGGCTCAGCACGCCAGCCATTGATATGCTCATGAGCTACCACTGGCCGGGCAACGTAAGGGAACTGGAGAACTGCATCGAACATGCCTGCCTTGCCACCACTGACGTTAGCATCAACGCCTACGACCTGCCGCCTACCCTGCAGACCGACGTCACCTCGGGAACTTCCCTTGTGCCCGAAGGCCCCGCCTCCCTTTCCACGCTGCTCCATTCCTACGAGCGGGAAATCCTGAGCGAAGCACTGCGGCGTAACAAGGGGAACCTGAGTGCGGCAGGCCGCGACTTGAAGGTAAGCCCCCGCATGATGCACTACAAGGTGAAAAAATACGGAATCGAGGTGCAGGAGCAATGAACAAGTTCGCCGGTGCCGTGCAGGCTGCAAGCGGAAACGTCCGCGAAGTCGTCTCGAATCAAGAAGGACCTTATAAGGACCTTGAAAAGCAGGTACGCAAGTACGCCGCCGCGGAATACCGCAGGCCCATCGCGGAACACACCCGCAAAGCATTCCAAACCATAGAACAGTTTGTAGAACGCTGCACTGTCATTCCGGCCGCAGAGCCGGAATCACCTTTGACAAGCAATCATCGCGGCGGCGCCATAAACATCATTTTGGATTCCGGTTGCGGCACCGGCGAAAGCACCCTGCACCTGGCACGCAGATTTCCCGAATATCCCGTCATCGGAATCGACAAGTCTGCGGTGCGGCTTGACAAGGCGGCACAGTCCGCAAACAGGCTTGCAGAAAGCGATGCCACCCACGACCTGCCCCGCAACGCTTTCTATGTGCGTGCTGAACTCATAGACTTTTGGCGGCTCGCTCTGGACAAAGTAAAAGCCGGACAATGGAACATCCCCTACCACGCCCTCTACTACCCCAATCCCTGGCCCAAGCAAAGCGAAGCGGGCAGGCGATTCCACCTGCACCCCATTTTCCCCACGCTGCTGCAGCTGGCACAAGAAACGGAGCTTCGCACCAACTGGGAAGTATATGCACAAGAATTTGCACTGGCTGCAAAAATTCTAGGCTACAACGCCACGGTCTTGCAATTCTCTCCCAACCCTCCCCAAACCGCCTTCGAGCGCAAATACAATGAAGCCCGCCAAACTCTTTGGCGGGTTACCATCAGCCATTAATTATCAGATTTATCCTAGTTACGCTCTTCCAGCCACTTGATAAAGGTGGGAACGTTCTTGGTAAAGAGTACGCGTACCTTGGAATCCTTTAGAATCAAGAATTCCGTAAGGCCGTACTTTTTGTCGGTACTTCCCCAGTCATAGGTATATCCAAGCCGGGTCCAGGGGAAACCACTCTGCTTGTGGGAACTGCGGGCCCGCGTCTTGTCGAACCAATGCTTGTAAGAAACCTTGAAATCCTTGTCCGTGCTGTAGTCGTCAAAACTTTCGTCAAACTTGAGGGTCATGGTGTCTATAGTTACATCCGTCTGGTATGCTGGGCGCACCAAATCCTTGGGGCTCACCCACAGCGCCGAGAAATGGGTGTAGGCTTCCCTCTTGTATAGCCCCAGCAACTGCCGCAGGCGCAAGTCCCAGTCCTTTACTCCATCCTTGTGGGCCTTGTACCAGGCATAAAGTTCCTTCTCTGTAACGGTCCACACTTCCTGCGTCAAGACCAGGGAATCCGTGACATCGTAAATGTCGGGGCGGTTGTGCAGCGTAATGAGCAACACCTGGGTAGAATCGTTGTTCCAGGTCACCCCATCCGACTCCTTGTCAATTTTAACCAGCGGGTAGATTTCCTGTTCCGTGGCATCGGCAGCATCTGCGACAGCAGCCTCGTACCGGACTCGCAGCAGGGAATCCTGGTCCTGGGGCATGGCCACTTTGTTTCCCTTGGGGGTCACCACCTCGCAGAAGGGAATGCTGTGGTAGCTGACTGCCACCTTGTGCTTCTCGAAATATTCAAGGAGCAGGTTCTCGTCTTGCGAAAACAGCTGGTCGCCCTCCACAAAGGAGACCACCGTCTTGCAGAAGCCCGTAGCGGGAACCACGATTCCCGAGGCTCCGTTCTTACGGGTGGAATCCAGCACGAACTTGTGCTTGTCTTCGCCGCAGGAATATTCGTAGGAACGAAGCGTCGCGGTACCGGGTTGCAGTTCCGTCACAAACAGGTTGTCCTGCTCTTCGCTGTAAGAGGGCTTTACCAGCACCGTAGAATCACCCAGCACCATGTACTGGGGGCTGGCCTCGCTGCAATAGAACGCCGGCTGGCGGAACACTCCTATAACGCCCGTCCTGGTCTTGAACAATTCGGCATCATCTACCCTGGGGCCGCTGCTACAGGCCCAAAAGGCTGCAACAAGCGTCACCAACATAATACTCAAATAAATCTTTTTCATCACAATTACAAGATAGCTATTGAGAAATTCTCCGCCTACCCACTAACCAAGCCGCATAACGATTAATGAACAAAATTACAGGAGCAAGAACAAATAAGGAAATCAAAGTCAGCAAGATACAGATTCCAAGAGAACCTTGCAAGGACCCAACATCTATGTGAAACACCTTGACTACCACCCCAATCAATATCGACTGGACCATCATGTGCATTGCAAAAAAGGCCAGGGAGTTTCGTCCAACAAAATTCATTGCCCTATTCTCCCGAATCAACCATCCCAACGCAACGCACGCAAGCAACCCCGCATTACACATCACTGCCTGCATCAATAAAAACAGCCAAGTTACCGCGACATTCTCTCGAGCAAAAAAAGCCAAAGCAAAGACAACGGCGGACAGAGAGACAACGACGCAACTTTTCCATTTCGAACGGAGTAGCTTTTCTACAAGATTACACCGGTATACAATATATCCCGCCGAAAAAAAGTATAGGTAAAAGCAAGCTTGGTCCACATTCCATAATGCATGAGGCAAATGCTTGATATCCATATAAGTCCAATAATACAGGCCAAAGACAAATAGCCCTAGCACCAAGGCAGCGATTACTATTTTCCGACCCAAGCGAAGCAATAGCCAAAACAAAACCTCTACCACAAACAGGCATGTCAAGAACCACAATGGCGTGACAAAAGCCCCACTATTCACTCCATAGAAAATTTGGAGCAGTGCGTCTGTAACCGAGGTATCTGCCGCATGGCCGCTCAAGCCAAAGTTGCGCCTCACAAAAAACCAGAAGGCAAAGAGGATTAGCGAAAAGCCCAAGTATGGGACAATAAGCGTACGAACCTTCTTCTGGAGCATCTTCCCAAAAGGCATCGTGGCCGTAGAGCTAAAGGTATAACCGGAAAGGAAAAAGAACACCGGCAACACAAAAGCAAATATCACCTCATTTACCAAATAATTAGTTTGCAAATGTCCCAAGGCAACCAGGCCTATGGCTATGGCTTTGCAGTTATCGATCCAGACAATGCGTCCTGTTGCGGAGCGTTCTTCCATATGGACAAAAATAAAAAGTCCCGCGGTTTCACCCACGGGACTTCTTAATTGCAAGAAGTAGAATTAAGCTTCTTCGGCAGGCTTTTCTTCAGCAGCAGCTTCTTCAGCCGGCTTTTCGGCAGCCTTCTTCTTGGTGGTCTTCTTCTTGGGAGCGGCAGTGGCTTCACCGATGGTGGTGCCAGATTCGCCCGGCTTGTGGGAGTCCATCCAAGCCTTCAGCTCGGCGGATTCACGATTCTTGAAGTAGTCCACCACGGAGAGGAAGATCTTGCGGTTGTTCTGATCGATTTCGGTCACAACAGCCGGAACTTCGTCGCCAACCTTGAATGCATCGGCAGGAACCTTGATGTATTCAGCGGTGAGCTTGGAAACCGGGATGAAGCCTTCGATACCGTCGGCGAGCTCAACCACGACACCGCGGTCCAGCATGCGAACGATCTTGCCCTTCACTTCGGCGTCCACGGGGTAGGTGGATTCCACGGAATCCCACGGATCTTCGGTGAGGTGCTTCATGGAAAGGCTAATGCGGCGCTTTTCCTTATCGACGGCCAGCACAACGCATTCCACCTTGTCACCCTTCTTGACCATTTCGTTGGGGTGAGTGATCTTCTTGGTCCAGGACATGTCGGACACGTGAATGAGGCCATCCACACCTTCCTTGATTTCGACGAAGGCGCCGAAGGAAGCAATGTTGCGGATTTCGCCAACCACGCGAGCACCCGGGGGAAGTTCGGTTTCGATAGAATCCCACGGATCGCTTTCCAGCTGCTTCATGCCGAGAGAGATACGTTCTGCATCTTCTTCGACCTTGAGCACCACGGCTTCCACTTCCTGGCCAACGGCGAGGATTTTGGAGGGATGCTTGACATGCTGGGTCCAAGACATTTCGGAAACGTGGATAAGGCCTTCGACGCCGCTATCCAGTTCAACGAATGCACCGTAGTCGGTAATGGACACCACCTTGCCCTTGACGATAGCGCCTTCGGGGTAACGTTCGGCGATATCCTTCCAGGGATGGGGCTTAAGCTGCTTCATGCCAAGAGAGATACGTTCCTTCTTGTCGTTGAAATCCAGCACCATGACTTCCACTTCCTGGCCAAGCTGGACCATTTCGGTGGGGTGGTTGATGCGCTTGTAGCTCATGTCGGTAATGTGGAGCAGGCCGTCTACGCCGCCCAGGTCGATGAACGCACCGAAGTCGGTGATGTTCTTGACGATACCCTTGCGGACCTGACCCTTCTCGAGAGTCTCGAGAACATCGCCACGCTGCTTGTTGCGTTCTTCTTCCAGAACCACGCGGCGGGACACGACGATGTTCCTGCGGGCCTTGTTGACCTTGATAACCTTGAGGTCGAATTCCTGACCGATGAGGGCGTTGATGTCCGGGATCTGACGGAGGTCGATCTGAGAACCGGGCAAGAAGGCGTCGATGCCGAACAGGTCGACAACCACACCGCCCTTGATACGCTTGGTAAGCGTACCACGCACGACTTCGTTGTTTTCGAAAGCGGCGTGGATGCGGTCCCACACGCGCACGAAGTCGGCCTTCTGCTTGGAGAGGATGAGACGTCCGTCTTCATCTTCCAGCTTTTCGACAAACACTTCGATTTCGGAACCGATTTCGAGGGAGTCCGTGTCCTTGAATTCAGCACGGTCAATGACACCTTCGGACTTGTAGTTCACG
>CACXIR010000029.1 GCA_902767785.1 Fibrobacter succinogenes
TCGTCGCTCACCTCGCCGTAAACCACGCCTGTACGGAGCGTCAGCCCTACATTTTTGCGGACTTCGGAATCGCAGCGCTCAGAGATTCCTTTGCAGCTGGTCTTTACGGACAGCAGTTCGTAAATTGTGTTGCGGTGGACTTCGGCACCAGCGGCTAAAATTTCTACCGAGTAGATGTCGGCGTACTTGTCGATGATGCAGCCCGGAATGCCATCGTTTTCGGCGTTGATCAGGCGGAAAGCACTTTCCTTGTCTTCGATGTCGAAACCGCGGCTCTTGCGGGCGGCAATGGCACGGTCTAGTAGGTCGCTGAAGAATTCCCGGTCGATGTTGGTCTTCTCTCCGAAAGTCCAGAAACGCCCGCGGATCTGGGACTTGGGCGAATATGCGGCCAGGCCAAGAAAGTCGCTACGGAAACTGTAAACCTCTACGGTGTCGCCCAGTTCCGGGTCGCCTACCACTTCGTCCACGGCTCCGCTGAAAATCCACGGATGGTAACGGAGTGCGGACTTTTCGCGGCCTGCTTTCAGGGTAATGGCTTTCATTTTGCTGCTCCTACTTTCTCTAGGGAAACCTCGCGGCTTGTCTCGGAGAGGATTTCAATCTTGATGATGTGCGTGATGCCCGCTGTGTTTTCTTCTAGGCGCTCGGGCCATTCGATAAGGGTGATTCCCTTTCCCAGGTAGTCGGGTTCCAGGCCCACTTCACAAATGTCCGTGCCAGGCTCCAGGCGGTAAAGATCGTAGTGGAAAATGGGCGGGTCGTTGGGGTATTCGTGAAGCAGGGTGTAGGTAGGGGAACACACGTTCCCTTCAAAGCCAAGACCCTTGCAGACACCGCGGCTAATGACGGTCTTGCCCGCCCCCAGGTTGCCGTACAGCGCCACCATGTCGCCCGGCCTTAGCATGCGCCCAAATTCCACCGCCCAGTCGTATGTCTCGTCTTCAGAGGAAAAAAGCATAATTTTAGACAAATATAGTTTTTAGTCATTTTTGCTCCAGTAGAGATGTTTTTCTTTGTTTGGCGTAGATCTTAACAAATTCATTGACAACTAGGTTCTAACAGGCTCCTTTGCTTTTCTTACAATTTTAAACTCGAATTTTAGATCTGTAAAAGATTTCTCGTAGACGTCGACCTTCTTTTGTTAACAAAAATTTACACCCCCCCCAATTTTCCTGTTTATATTTAAAAAATGAAAACATATTAAGAGCGTAACTGTGAGAGAGTACAATAAATTCGAATACGAAACAGTCACGTATAACATCTTTATTGCGGATAATTAGTTTTTTTAGAAAAAAGATGAGGGAGTGTATGTTGAAATTATTTAATACCTTGTTGGCACTAGTTTGCGTGGTGTGCTTTACGGCTTGCAAGGATAGGGAAAAACAGTACACATACTACGATGAGGGTATGACAAAACCAAAGGAAATTTACGAGATAGACAGGGAAACGGGTTTACGTGACGGTCCGTACAAGGCTTATCTGGAATCAGGAGCTCTGGCCTGTACGCTTATGTTTGTAGAAGGTGAAGTTAAAGAGCGTTTCTGCGAAGAAAATGTGATGGCAAATCTTCGCGACTATCAAGTAGCTTGTTTTACGGCTTGCAGGGATAGGGAAAAACAGTACACATACTATGATGAGGGTAAGACAAAACCAAAGGAAATCTACGAGATAGACAAGGAAACGGGTTTACGTGACGGTCTATATAAAGTTTATCTGGAATCGGGGGCTCTGGCTTGTGCACTTGTGTTTGTAGAAGGTGAAGTTAAAGAGCATTCCTGCGAAGAAAATGTGATGGTGGATCTTCGCGACTATCAAATTTACAGGACGGTAAAAATCGCCAAACAGATTTGGATGGCGGAGAATCTAAAGTACAAAGCAAAAAGTAGCGTCTGTAGCGATGACAAAGAATCTAATTGTGCTAAGTATGGCCGTCTGTACTCTTGGAGAACGGCACGTACGGTATGTCCACCGGGTTGGCATTTGCCCAGTAGGAGGGGTTTCGAGATTTTGCTTAATGCCGTAGGAGGAAAACAGGATGAGGAAGATGACACGCAATGGAACGATGCCGGCAAGAGGCTGAAGTCCGCCAGTGGCTGGGATTATAATCGCAATGGTGATGACTCCTTCGGTTTTTCGGCACGTCCTGTTGGCTTTAGGTCGAGTGATGGCTACGGCAATGCCACGGCATTCTGGAGTTCTACTGAGTCTGAGTACGATAGCCGTAGGGCTTTCCGTCTTTATTTGGGGGGAGGTATAATTTATAATGCTAATGCTGCGCTAGACCTTTACGATAAGAGTAGAGAGTATTCAGTTCGTTGTCTTAGGGATTAGGCAACAATTACGAAACCATAGGAGCGGGGTTAGGGAAATTTATTATGAAAAGAACAATCATAACAAATGTAGTTTTGCTTTTAATAATTGCCCAAATTTCCTTTGCAGCACCGCAGAAGGGAACTATGACCGACCCCCGCGACGGACAAAAATACAAAACTGTTCAAATCGGCAAACAGGTCTGGATGGCGGAAAACCTGAACTACAAGACGGAGGACAGCTATTGCCTTGGTGGCAAGAAATCCAATTGTGTCAAGTTAGGACGACTTTACACTTGGTCGGCAGCGCGAAATGCATGTCCAGCAGGTTGGCACTTACCTAGCATAGAAGAATTTCAGACTTTGTTTATGACCGTGGGTGGGACGCAGGATGAAAAAGTAGTGTGGCAATGGAATGGCGTGAGTAAGAGACTGAAGTCCACTAGAGGTTGGGAAGAATATGGCCGAGGAAATGATACCTATTCCTTTTCGGCACTTCCTGGCGGCACCTTCCGCAAAACCTATTACTCCTACGGCTATGCTGAATTTTGGAGTTCAACGCCGGGAAGGTATTCTGAGGAGGCATACGCTATGGAATTGGCTTATGAAGCGGGATTGGACGACGAGGTATTAAAGTATGACGGCCTCTCTGTTCGCTGTCTAAAGGGGAATGTGCTTGAGGATCCACGCGACTATCAGGTATATAAGACTGTAAAAATCGGCGAACAGGTCTGGATGGCAGAGAACTTGAACTATGAAACGGAAGAAAGCGAACGTCAAAGGCATAATTTTGGCCGTTTATATACATGGAAAGAGGCACAACAAGTTTGCCCTGATGGTTGGCATCTCCCCAATTATGACGAATGGAATCAACTGTTGAACTATGCTTCAAAAAAAGGCTCAAATGACGAGGGGTGGATAAATCTACTTAGTAAAGAAGAACTTCTTGTTCACTATGATATTGTCACGGCGGGAAGATGCATTCATGAGTTTGATTCTTTTGATGATATAAAAAAACATTTTGGCGTAAAAGGAAATAAGGATTTAGACCGTAGAATCTGCCAGGGCGATGCATATTGTTCAACATATTCTCAAAAAAGAGGAAGAGATTTATACGGATTTAACGCGCGAATTGTTAGTTCAATAGGTGCCATTGGTAAAGATTGTGATGATTACGATTATATGGCTTTTTGGACTTCTCCAGGCAAAGACCATCATTTCTTTGTCAGTAATGTAGCGGAAGTCATCCGTCGTGATGGCGACGAATCCGAAGTAAAAGATTCTGAAAAATTTTATGTCCGTTGCCTTGAGGGTAAGGCTTCCAGTGATGAAAATGTGCTTGTCGATTTCCGCGATGGAAAGATATACAAGACGGTTCAAATTGGCGAACAGGTCTGGATGGCGGAGAACCTGAACTATGAAATGGACGGCAGTTTCTGTTGTGATGACAAATCCACAAATTGCGGAAAATACGGGCGTTTCTATACATGGGAAGCTGCCGTAAAGGCGTGTCCTACGGGGTGGCATCTGCCAAAATTCCGCGAATATAAGACCCTGATTTCCAATAGCGGTGGCCCAGAAAATGCTGGGAAAAAGCTTAAATTTACGTCAGATTGGCGAGAAAAGGGGAATGGATTTTCTGCACGACCCGCTGGTCTTTGTGAAATAGGCGGTAGAGCCTATGACAGAGATTCATTCGCTTATTTTTGGAGTTCTACGGAAAACGACCAAAGAGCATACAGCTTAGAATTATCTTATCGCATCAACTTCGCCAGCCTGAAAGAGGATAGCAACAAGTCCGATGGGTTATCTGTTCGCTGCATCAAGGACTAATGCCTACAGTTTCTCCTTGAACTGCTCGTAGGTAAACCTATGCAGCAGGTGAAACTTGCCGCTCATGTCGAACATGCCGATATCCGGGTGACGTACGCCGTTGAAGAAGGTGGTCTTCACCATGGTGTAGTGGATCATGTCCTCGAAGATAATCCGGTCGCCTACCTGTAATGGTTTGTCGAATGAGAAATCTCCCAGCTGGTCGCCTGCCAGGCAGGTACCGCCTGTTATTTTGTATGTAAAAGGCTTTTCGCCGGGGAAGCCGGCACCCGTAATGGTGGGCCGGTAGGGCATTTCCAGGCAGTCGGGCATGTGGGCGCTGATGGACACGTTCAGTATGGCGATGTCCATCTCGTTGTGGACAATATCTTCCACTGTGGCCACTAGCTCGCCGGTCTGCCAGCCGACGGCTTCCCCCGGTTCCAGGATGACTTGCAAGTGGGGGTAGCGGCTGCGGAAGTCTTTCAGAATCTGTACCAGTTGTTCCCGGTGGTAGTCCTTGCGGGTAATGTGGTGGCCTCCGCCAAAGTTCACCCATTTCATTTGGGCCAGGTACTTGCCGAACTTCGCTTCGAAGGCTTTTAGCACGCCTTCCAGGGCGTCGGCATCCTGCTCGCACAGGGCGTGAAAATGCAGCCCCTCTATGCCGTCCAGCAGCTCGGGCTTGAATTCTTTTTCGGTGACGCCCAGCCTGGAGAACTTTCCGCAGGGGTTGTAGATGTCGGTCTCTACCGTAGAGAACTCGGGGTTCACCCGGATGCCCGCACTTACGCCTGCCTTTAGGGTCTTGTTCTTGAACCTGGTCCACTGGCTAAAGCTGTTGAAGGTGATGTGGTCGGCAAGGCTCAAAATCTGGTCGATTTCGTCGTCGGCGTAGACCGGGGCGAACACGTGGACCTGCTTGTTCATCTCTTCACGGGCGAGCCTTGCCTCGTTCAAACTGGAGGCGGTGGCCCCGGGCAGGTATTCTGCGATAATGGGGAAGGAACGCCAAAAACTGTAGCCTTTCAGGGCGCAAATGATGTGTACGCCGGTCTGTTTCTGGATCTGGTCCAGAATTTCCATGTTCCTGCGGAGGCGTGCCTCGTCCAGCACGAAACAGGGGCTTGTTACCTGGGAATAGTCTAGCATAGCCCAAATATAAAAGTTTCTACCCCTTTTTCCCCTTTTTGGGGGCTTTTTTTTAGTTTTTAGAAAAAATTTGGAACTTTTTACAAGTCTTTAACTAAATTTAAAGCGATGATGTTTGGCATTTCTAAGTTTTTTGCGATATCTATGATGGCGTTGTCCATGGTGGGCTTGGCTTTTGCCCAGGATTCTACCGGGACCGAAACACTACCGACCCCTCCCAAACAGGCCGACCCCGAAGCGGTGGTCGTGGATACTTCTGCCGAAGAGCTGGTTACCCCTCGCGGAGCCACCGAGGTCTTGGACGAGATGATCCAGGCCAAGCTGGATTCCATCGATGCGCAGGCGGCGGCCGTTCCCCTGAAGCAGAATACCGACAGCCTGGCCAAGGCCCGTGCCGACAGCGTCCGCAAGCTTATTCTGGAAGGCAAGTACGTAAAGCGCGCCCGTTACGACAAGAGCAACTTTGACCACTGGAAAAAGGACACCGTGTTCCAGAAGGCCATGAAGGAAATCGTGTTCGGCGTGTGGCGTACCGCCATCGTTGCCCACGGCCATGCCTTCCGCGATGCCGAAATCCGCTTTGGCATGAACGATACTATTTACGGCGTGACCCGCACCTATTCCGATTCGGGCCGCTACCAGATGACTGGCGAGTACGCCTACAAGGCCCGCTACCAGTTCAACAACGACACTTCCCTGGTGACTCGCGAAGTGTTCAAGGACCGCCAGGTCATCCGTTGGGATTTCACCACCTTCAGGATTTTCGGGGACACCCTCCGCTACAACCTGAACAAGCTGGAATTCCGCGACATGAACGACAACTGGCTCAACGCCCTGCAGGGTTTCGAGAACGTTCCTCCGGAGTTCTACATAAAGGACCACGAGGCTACTGCGGCCATGCAGAAGGAACTGGATAAGGCAAAATCCAAGAAGTAGGGCGGCCCGTGAAGCGGATCGTGCTCTGCTTTGTGCTCCTTTCCCTTTTAGCAGTCCTGCTGTCTTTCGTTACTTTGGTTTCGGGTCCCGTGGACGTTCCATGGGACGCACTTTTGTCTTCTCAAATCTTTTGGGAGCTTAGACTGCCCCGCGTGGTGGCGGCGCTCCTTTCTGGCGTGGCGCTCTCTGTGGCGGGGCTTTCTTTGCAGACCGTTTTCCGCAACCCCCTGGCAGGCCCCTTTGTGCTGGGCATTAGCAGCGGGGCAAGCTTCGCGGTGGCCCTGTCCATGCTGGCGGGATTTAGCTTTGGACACTTTGGGACCTTGGGCGCCGCCGCTGCGGGTTCCCTGGCCGTCACTTCCCTGGTGCTGGGAATTTCTTGCAGGTTCAGGAACAACACGGTGCTGCTGGTGGCGGGCCTTCTGATTGGCTATTTCATTGATGCGTGCATCAGTTTGCTGATTTCTTGGAGCGACGCCGAGTCCCTGCGGGTCTACGTGTCCTGGGGCATGGGAAGCTTTGGCCGCCTGACCTGCAACGGCATAGGGATTTTCGCAGTGGCCGTATTTGTGGGACTTGTGTTGATTGGCGTTTCGGTACGCTACCTGAACGGCGCCAGGCTTGGCGATGAGTTTGCCCGCGGCCTTGGAATCCGAGTGCCGCTCTACAAGAAGCTGGTGCTTCTGGGTGCCTCCGTCTTGGCGGCCTCCGTTACCGCCTTTTGTGGTCCGGTGGCGTTTATCGGGATTGCCGTGCCACACCTGGCCTACTTGATGTTCCGCACCTCCAACCATCGCGTATTGTTGCCTGCCTCCGCTTTGTGCGGCGCGGTTATCGCCCTGCTGGCAGGGCTGTTCCCCACTTACCCTTTGAATGCGGTGCTGAGCCTGGTTGGCGTTCCCGTGATTCTTTGGGTGCTGGTCCGGCATAGCGCCAAGGAGGAACTGTAATGCTCCTGGAATGCCGGCGTTTAAGTTTTGGCTATGCAAAGCCTTTGGCGAAACCTCTGGACTTTGCCGTGGACGGCGGTCAGGTGGTGGCGTTGCTGGGGGAGAACGGCAGCGGCAAAAGCACCTTGCTCAAGACTTTCGCAGGCATGCTTTTGCCTTTGGAAGGCTCGCTGGAATTGGACGGGCAGCCCGTTGCCGCCTATGGCCTGCGGGAATTGGCCCGCAAGGTGGCGCTGGTACGCATGGGGCTTTCGCTTCCTGACCAGATGACTGTTGAGGAATTTGTTTCTTTAGGGCGTTCCCCCTATGCGGGAGTGCTGGACGGCCGCAGCGCAGAAGACAACCGCATTGTGGAAGAATCCCTAAAGGAAATGGACCTGGAATCTTTTAAAGGCCGTGCTGTGGCGGAACTTTCCGACGGAGAACGGAGCCGCGTGTATTTGGCCCGTGCCTTGGCGCAGCGGGTGAAGTTGCTTTTGCTGGATGAACCTGACGCCTTCATGGATATTCCCCGCAGAAAGAATTTGTTCGTAACGCTGCAAAGGCTATCCCGTGAAAAGGGAATGGCGGTAGTCCTCTCTACCCATTGGGTGGGCTATGCCGAGAAGTATGCAGACAAGATCCTTTGTTTTGGAAAGGGTTCGGTGGTGGAGGCCCCTGCTGCAGAGGCCAGAAAGCTGGGACTTTTGGATTGGGCGGAAGTGTGATGGCTCGATTGCTGCTCTTGCCGCTGGTTGCTTTGTCCGTGCTGCTGTCGGGTTGCGGCCCCACTAGGCCTGCACCTCTTGCTGGTGGAAATCATTTCCTATGGAAGGTGTCGGACGGGGAATCCCATGTCTGGATTTTAGGAAGCATCCACTTTGCGGACAGTTCCTTTTACCCGCTGCCATCCGTAATCGCAAAGGCATTCGACGAATCCGAGGAGCTTGCGGTGGAAATCAACGTGTCCGATGACTCCGTCTCTTCTGCCATTGCGGAGAACAGCCTTAGCAAGGGCATGCTTCCCGGCGATGAACGCTTGCCCGAAAAAATTTCTCCAGAGACATGGCATAAGTTGGACAGCCTTTGCGCGGTGTGGAATTTCCCAAGTTCCATGTTGCTGAAGTTGCGGCCTTGGTTTGCCGCCATGACCTTGAGTAGCGTTGCCATCCAGCGTTCGGGAATAGACCCCTCCCTCGGGGTGGACGCCGTGCTTTTGGACAGTGCCGCTATGCGTGGAATGCCTATCGTAGGGCTTGAAACGGCGGAAGAGCAGGTTGGCGCCTTGGCGGATACCTCTGACGGAGACTCCCTTGGAATTTACTACTTGGAAAGTACCCTCCGGGAAATTTCGGAATTGGATTCCATGGTGGCACGCATTACCCGCGCCTGGAAAACGGGGGACGATTCCCTGATGGTGCAGGTGCTGAAATCCGAGAAACACGATGGCGAAAAGGTCACGGCACAGGATTCCCTTTTTGAACAGGAATCCGACCGGCGTATTTATGCTGAACGCAACCAGAAAATGGCCCAAGGCATAGGCCAGTTCATCAAGGAAAAGCGGAAGGTCTTTGTAGTGGTGGGGGCTGCCCACTTGGTACTGGACGAAACCAACGTGATAGAGCTACTGCGTCGCGAGGGCTTCAAGGTGGAACGGTTCTAGCCGCGACTCGACGGAGTAATTTTCTATTTTGCAAGGCAGCAGGAGTACAGATGAAAAATCGATTTGTTAGTTTGTTTGTAGCGAGTGCGTTCATGTGCGCTTTGCCTTTGCTCGTCGCCTGTACCGACCACCAGGCCGAAGCCGAGATTGCCAGGCTGCAGTCCGAAAAGGAATCCCTGCAGGTGGAAATAAAGATACTCCAGTCCAAGCTGGATTCCGCAAAGGCAAAGGCCGATTCTGTCCAAAAGAGCCTGTCCGACTTGGACATGCACCGCTAATCCCCCCTCTCCAGGGTGACTGTTTTTAAAAGGTCTTGGAGATTTTCTCCACCACGCTCTGGGTGTCCGTGAAGGCGCAGAAGGGCAGGCTGATGACTTGCCCGCAGACTTTTTCTGTTGTGGCGTTGCTCGCAAAACCTGCGCCGTCATTGGCTGCCAACTTCTTGAAGCAGGGCTGCTCATGCAGGGGCAGGGGATAGTGGATGCAGTAGGGGATTCCCGCCTTTTCCAGTCGCGAGGTAAATTCCGCCCGGTTCTCCACCAACAAGGTATACTGGGCGTAAGTGCTGGTATTCCCATCGGTGATAACTTGCGGCGTAAATCCAGGCAACCCTGCAAAGAACTGGTCATAGACCTTGGCGTTCTGCTGCCGCTGTTCCAGTTCCTGGTCCAGGTGCTGCAGCTTTACCCGCAGCACTGCCGCCTGCAGGGCGTCCAGCCTGCCATTGGTGCCGATTTCTATATGGCGGTACCGTTCCTTGCTGCCGTGGTTGGCCAGTAGCCTGGCCTTTTCTGCGTATTCTGGATTGGCGGTAAAGATGGCGCCGCCGTCCCCGTAGCAGCCCAAGGGTTTTGTGGGGTAGAAGCTGGTAATGGAAATGTCCCCGAAGGTGCAGGCGCGGCACGCCTTGCCCTCTGAAGAAGAGTCCCCTGCGGTACAAGTCGCCCCAAAGGCCTGGGCGCTGTCCTCCAGGATCCAGAGGCCGTGCCTGTCGGCAATCTCCCGCAGTTTTTTATAGGGGGCGCACTGCCCGAACAGGTTCACCGCGATAATGCCCTTGGTCTTGGGACCCACCAGCTTCTCTACGCTTTCGGGGTCAATCTGCAAGGTCCTGGGGTCGATGTCGGCAAAGACGGGTATGCCTCCCAATTTCTGGACACATTCCGCCGGGGCGATAAAGGTGAAGTCCGGAACGATGACCTGGTCCCCAGGTTCAAGCCCAAGAACAGAGAGGGCGATCTCGATGGCCTGTGTGCCGCTCCCGCAGGTAACCGCATGGGCGGCGCCACAGTAGCTGTCCAGTTCCTGCTCTAGCAGTCGGACCTGGTCGCCCCCGATGTAGCACCCGCTGTCCAAAACGGCTTTTTCCGCTTTTTCCAGCTGATTTCGGTAGGCGTTTCGCTGTGCCGGGAGGTTCACGAAGGGCATCATAATGCCCAAAAATAGCAAATGGCGGCTTTTTGAGGGGTTGACATTATCCCCAACTTTACTATCTTTGACCCAACAAATTTTAAGTAGGTTTTACCCGGAGATTAAAAGGTGCCTCAACACAAATCTTGCAAAAAGCGTCTGCGTCAGGCCGAAAAGGCCAATGCCATGAACCGTTCCGTCCGCTCTGCGATTCGTTCCAGCCTCAAGGTGATTCGCTCTGCCTCTTCTAAGGACGAAGCCCTGAAGGAAATGCCCAACCTGTTCAGCATGTTGGACAAGGCTGCCGCCAAGGGCCGCGCCGGTTTCTGCGCAAACCGCGCCGCCAACTACAAGGCCAAGGCCGCCAAGGTCATTAACGGCCTCGCCTAATTGACCGATTTTTGGAAAATTTGAGCCGGTACGGATTCCCGTGCCGGTGTTTTCCTGTTTTTAAGGGCTTTGTAACGGATATTTTACATCTTTCAAGTTGGAATAGGGAAAAACTCCTAACGGATTGTATTTTATGGCCTTACGAGTTTTGTTTAGATTTTTTTTGCTAGATTGTGTTTAAAATTCTATATAATATGAAGTGTTGTTAGGGATGTAAGATGTCATCGATAAATTTTGCGACAAGAGAGATTAGCTGCAAGGTGGTCTATTATGGCCCGGGTCTTAGTGGCAAGACCACCAACCTTCAGGTGATCCACCAGAAGATGCCCCAGGACAAGCGCACGGACATGGTGTCCTTGGCTACCGAAGGCGACCGTACTCTGTTTTTCGACTTTTTGCCCTTGAACTTGGGCGACATCAAGGGTTTCAAGACCCGCTTCCAGCTTTATACCGTTCCTGGTCAGGTTTATTACAACAGCACCCGCAAGCTGGTGCTTCGTGGCGTAGATGGCATTGTTTTTGTGGCTGACTCCCAGCGTTCCCGCCAGGCTGAAAACCTGGAAAGCCTGCAGAACCTGCGGCAGAACCTGCAGGATTACGGCATGGACTTGGACGACATGCCCTTTGTGCTGCAGTACAACAAGCGCGACATGGAGAACGTGTTCTCCTTGGACGAGCTGAATGCGGAACTCAACCCCCGCAACGTACCCTTCTTCCCGGCAACGGCCCATAACGGCAAGGGCGTGGTCACTACCCTCAAGACCATCGCCATGCTGGTGATTGAAAAGTTCAACGTAAAGCAGGGCTTTTTGCGCAAGGCTGCCGAGAGCGTGAACAATACCGGAGTCCACGACGTGTCCCTGACCAAGGAGGGCGTGTCCGTGAAGCAGGCCGCTCCGCGGCCCCAGGTCCAACCCGAAGCAGCTGCGTCGCCTTTCAAGATGCCGTCTTTTGCGGCCAGGGCCCCCGCAGGAGTGGTCCCGTCTGCCAATGCCGGTTCGGGCTTGTTCCAAAAAGGAGCCACGTCCTCGCCATTTGGTAGGCCCAAGGCCGCCGCTACCGTCCCCCGCATGCCGACCTTCGGCCGCATGGTGGAAAAGCCTCAGGAGTCTGGCGACGACGAAATCGAATTGCGTCCGTACGTACCCAAGAAGAAGTAGATAGAGGTGCTAGATGAGTGATTTTACCATTTATTCCGACGACGTCGGTAAAGTGCGCCGCCTGATGGAAGCCTACCAGGCAAGCGTCAAGGCGGAATACATTGTCCTCTGCCACCGCGATGGTTCCATTATCGCCGAAGTGGGTTCCCTGGGTATCGATGCCACTCCTCTTGCTGTGTTGAGTACCGCCTCCTTCGATTCTGCCCGCCAGGTGGGCAATATGCTGGGCGGCGAAAACTTCCAGTCCGTGTCCTATTCCGGAGAGAATCGTTCCATCTACATTTCTCCTGTGGACCAGGCGTTGTTGCTGGTGCAGGTGTTCCCCGGCTCCAGGCTTCCGAACCGCATTGACGACTTTAACCGCCTGCTGGTGGAAAAGCTGGTGGATGCCGTTCCCGCCTTTACCCAGAATACCAGTAAGCTTATCTAACCGAGGCTCCTGTGGCAGGACTTCCGCCACTTCGCAATATCCGAAAGACGACGGCCATTCTGGTCGTGGTGCTGCTTGCGTTTCTTACGCACCGTGCAGTGGTGGCCTTGATCAAGGACGAGACCATCAAGGACGTGGGCAATACGGAGCTGTCGCTTGCCCAGGGGTCGGTTTGCAGGCACATTGTCAAGGAAACTCCCTTCGGCGCGGATTCCATTTTCGAAGAAGGTTCCAGGCTTTACTTTTACACCACCATCTCGTCTTCCCTGAAAAACAGGAAGGACACCCTTTGGCACGTTTGGTACCATGGCATGGACACGGTTCAGGTGCTGCCCTGCAACCTGAAGAACGACGCCGAGGCGTGCTTTACCGAAATTTTGCCTAAGCTGCTCACTCCGGGCGAATGGAGCGTGGACCTGGTGCTAGGCCGCAGGCTCCTTTATAGCCGCCAGTTCGTGATAGATTCCTCCAATAGGTAGCCCCCATGCGCAAAGGCCCCTGGCTGCTAGTCTTTTGGGTGGTGCTTTTGTGGGGCAATGCCTTTGCCTTGAACGTGGATTCCATTCCCGTTTGGAACCCTGATTATCTTGTTCGAAACATTTCTACGGTGGACGAGGCCCTGCAGGCGCAAGATTCCCTGTCGCCCTCCCGGCTAGAAACCCACGGCTACAAGACCATGCAGGTGACGGTGGGCGACGGCGGGACCCAGGTGGACCAGGAATTGCGTCTTTCGGTGCAGGGCTTTGTGGGCGACAGCGTCTACATCGACGCACTGCTTTCGGACGTGGACCGCCGCGCCGGCGACCAGACTACGGCCACCCTGCAGGAGGTGGACCAGATATACTTCCGCGCAGAATCCAGGCATTGGCTGTTGCACTTGGGAGACTTGACTTGGAAAGACCGCAACATGGGACTTATGGGCATCGAACGCTCTACCTTGGGTGCCATGGTGGGGTTGCGGGGTGGCTTTACCGAGGTGCGCGGCGCGGCGGGTACGGACGAGACGTTCCGCATTACCCGCGTGATGAACGGCGTTAGCGGGCAACGGGAAGGATATTCCATTAGCGAAGACGGGAGCTATCTTTCGGTGGTCCCCGGTTCCGAGAAGGTGTGGCTCAACGGCAACCTGCTTACGGCGGGCGTGGATTACGAAGTGAATTATGCAGGAGGCCTTCTGGATTTTAAGGGCCGCAGGATTCCCGGCCCCGACGACGAGATTCGCATTGAATACGACGCCTATGACGATGGGGACATCTATAACATGTACGCAGCCCACGGCGCTTACAGGCACCCTAATTTGTACTTGGACGTTTCGGGATTCCGTTTGGAAAACGACCGCCACCGCATGAAACGTGGCCTGTGGACCGACGAAGATTACAAGATGCTAAAGTCCGACGACGGCAGCGAATTTGTCCGTGACGATTCCTTGGGAACGCTCCGCAGGCCCGAACGTACGGATCGCGCGGGTGCCAGGCTGCGGTTTCAGGGGGACCACCGCTTTTACGCAGACCTGGAAATGGCGGTAAGCCGCAGGGACACCAACACGCTATCCCATCAGGTGGATGGTCCCGAAGGCTATGGGTACCGCTGGTACGTGACTAGCGATTCTTCCGAGATGATGAAAAAGTTTCCGCTGGCGTTCTCCGTGTACGGCAACTACATCCAGCAGGGTTACGGCATCCGGGATTTTCAGGGAACGGACAAGGACTGGGATCCGTTCAACCTGCGTGACGTTTGGGATTTGGACAGCGCCCTTTTGGGCGATGGGGACTTGCGCCATGACGAATTCGGGATGCGGCTGCGTTTGTTGCCTGGCTGGTTTATACACAGTACTTGGGGCTACAGGCAGGGCGAAGACGAAAAATGGAATTCTTCCCGCGGGGGTGCCAGCTTGGTGCACAAGTCCAACTGGGTAAAGAGCGACGTGGGCGGGTACCTGGTTTCTAGCGTTCAAGAGATGGAGCGGCAGCGTTATCAGGCGCTGGGTTCGTCGGAATTCTTGAAAGGGCTGTGGCGGCCTTATGGCAATTTCGACTTGCGCTACACGGAGTCCGATTCCGTGGGCGTAGAAAATCAGGTGGCATACGGCAAGGGCGGCGCGGGGTTCCTTTTGGTAGGGGATTCCTGGAACGCGAGCGAGGGGGCCGAGACCAAGACCGCCAAGCGCAAGGGGGATTCCTTTGGCAAGGACTGGGAAGATTCGCTGCAGTCCGTGACTTGGACCCAGACGGCGCAGTGGCAGAGCCGTTATGCGCGGCTGGACCATTTTTTGCAATACGAACGCCGCAACGAAAATAACAGTGGCTCAGAAAACAGTTGGGTTGGGGACTTGAAGGGAACTTTTGGCCATGACGACATTGGCTTGTTGACTCAGGTAGAGTACAAGCTGGGCCTTACGGAGGAGCAGACCTATACGGCCATTTACAAGGCGGTTGCAAAGGGTACGGGAGATGTACGCTACGACAGTCTTACGGGCAGCTTTATCGAGGGCGTAGACAACGGCGACTACGTTTACGAGGGTATGGGCCGCAACGATTCCCTGGGCGCAATCCTTGCTTCCAATGCGGCCTTCAGGCTGGACATGGATTGGACTCCCGGCATTTTGCTGGGAATACATCATGGCATTTTGCGGGACATTTCTTTAGGCGGGACCTTTGATGCCATTGGCGAAGATACCACGGGTAAAAGGCTGTATTTCCCGCCGGCCACTCCTGGGCAGTTAGAGGATATTTCTTCGGGTACGGTAAGCTATGAACTGCGGGGAACCTGGGCACACCCCCGCGGGATTACCCTTGCCTACAAGCCCGGTGCCGACTACGACAAAAAGCTCAGTTCCATTTCTTACTTCGAAAGGCGTTTCCATCATTTGGTGGAGGCAGGGTTCCAGATAAACGAAAGCCACTTTGTGGGTGCGGAACTGCTTTTGGAAAACGAGAAGCTGGAAGCCCTGCAGGTTTTGGACTGGGATGTCCGCGACGTGTCGGGCCGGTACCGCTACGATTTTCTGGACGGCTTTTATGCGGAACCTGGCGGCCGTTACCGCACGGGGGAGGGCGAAGACGACCAGGATTATGCCTTTGACGCTTACCTGTGGGAAGGCCGCCTGAAGCTTGGGTACTTCCGCAGGGACATGGTGGATGGCTTTGTGCAGTTTTCGTTGATCCAGATGGAAAGCGGCGACGACATGATTCCCTACCAGATGATGGACGGTTACAGCGACGGCAGGACTTATCGCCTGGAGTCATCCGTTTCCGTGGACATCAACGACTTTATTTCTTGCGGTTTGCGTTATGTGCTGCGTTTTGGCGATGCGGAAGAAAATATTNNNAGGCGAGAGCGTATTTTTAGAGTGTGAAGTGTGATGAGTGAAGGTATGAAAAGACGTCATCCCGAGCGGAGTGTAACGGAGCCGAAGGATCTAGTTGAGAATGTGTAATGGTATGAAAAGACGTCATCCCGAGCACAAGGTGCGAGGGATCCAGGCCGGAGGGGCAATCGGGCTAGTCCTGCTTGTTCTTGCCCTGGCGTCTTCCGCTTTTGCGGAAGGGGCGTCTCTTTGCCGTATAGATAGCATCGCTTGGGCCGGCGAACATACCGCACTTGACGAAAAGCAAATGGAGCATGCTCTAGGCGAGCCTTGTGACGCATGGGCCGCTTTTGCCGAAAAGCTCACCCGCTATTACGAGGACCGCGGTTTTGTGGCCGCGCAGGTGCAAGGAAGCGTTCTTGAGTCCGGCGGCAAGCATGTGCTTTCGCTTTCGCTGGCCCGCGGGTCGGCCTGGGTGTGGGCCGCGGCGGAAAACCTGGATTCCAGCGGAACCCGCCCCGATGTTTTCCGCAGATTGAGCGGCATAGAAGAGGGTGCTCCTGTTTCCCTGACGGATTTGGAACGTTCGGAGCAGAAGCTGATGCGCTTGGGCTATTTCGAAGGCACTGCCCCTGCAAGGCTTTTCCGCGACCCTGCAAGAAACAGGCTGATACCCGCCTTTAGCATGAAGGCCGCCCGCAATTCGGAGGCGGAAGGCCTGCTGACTTATTCCAGTGATGGCGACCTTTGGGAAGGAGAGGTGAATGTCAAGCTGTACAACATTCTCGGTACGGCACGTGACTTGACCCTGCAGGGATTCACGGGCGAGAATTCCAGGCATTTGAACTTTATGTACAAGGAACCCTGGATTTTTGGCAGTTCCTGGAACGTGGTGTTGCGGGGACTGTTCGACGAGGAAATCTACACGGAGTACCCCGATAGTTTGGCGGGCGGCTCAAAGGATGTTACGGAACGGGTTGCCATGGGGGAGGTTGGCGTCACCCGCGATATCGGATTCAACTGGACTGTTGGAATATTCTTTGGCGTAACGGAAGACGACAAGCATTCCACCTTCGAGGCGGCTTACGTTTCCTTGGACCGCTTTGCGCTGCCCCGCTCGGGACTTCGTCTGGACGGTTCCGCCAGCTGGAAAATGGATAGGCCCGATTCCCTGGACAGCTACCTGGATGTACACGGACGGTTAGTTTCCTACCAGCCTCTGCTTGGGAATTTCATTGCCCGCTATACGGGGGCTGCTGGCGGAATTTTCCCCACGGACGTGGAGTTGAAACGGTTGGATTATTTTGCCTTGGGCGGCATGGACAGCTTCAAGGGCATGGGCTACCGCTTTTTGCGGAGCCGTGCCTACGGGTTCTCGGAGGCGGCCCTTGTTTGGCAGGACGGCTACAACTTGAGCGTGGAGGCGTTTTACCAGCCGGGACTGTACCGCCGCATGGATCCGGGCCATGGCTGGGCAAGGGAGCAGGATTACGGCGTTGCCTTTACGCAATACCGCGGAAACTGGAGTGTGAACCTGTATTACGCCCTCCGCAATGGCGAAAACTACCTAGACGGCATAATAGGTTTTGGGCTAAAAACGTTGTTCTAGCTTTAGCATGTCATCCTGAGCGAAGGCGTAACGCGCCGAAGTCGAAGGATCCAGGCCCGAGGTTTATACTGGTGTCTTGCTTTTTTCGCCTGCAATTTCCCGCACCAGTTTAGGCACAAGGTAGCCGGGAAGTTTTGTGCGAATTTTTGCCACCAGTTCCCGAGCGGAATTGTCGTCTACCTCGAAATGCGCCACCCCGTTGGCGTGGTCCAGCTGGTGCAGGTAGTAGGGGAGTACCCCTTGGGCAAAGAGCTTGCGGCTCAGGGCTTCTAGCGTAGTGGCGCAGTCGTTTACGCCCCTCAGCAAAACGCTCTGGTTCAGCAGAGTCCACCCGCTAAATCGGAGTTGCACGAAAAAGGTCGCCGATTCTTGGTCCAGTTCGTCGGGGTGGTTCACGTGGGAAACCAGCACGCAGTTGAAACGCCCTGCTAGGTGCTGCAAAAGTTCAAGGTGCCGCAGCGACAGGTCCGGGCGTACCACGGGGAGCCGGGTATGGATGCGGAGCGTGGTCACGGACGGGTGCGCCGCAATGGCTTCGATCAGGTCACGGAATTCGCCGGGACCAAGCATTAGCGGGTCGCCCCCCGAAAGGATGACTTCCCATACGTCGGTATGTTCGTCTAGCCAGCTGCTAACTTGCTGCGCCGCCTCTTTGATGTTTTGGAAGGGGTAGTTCCTGCGGAAGCAGAACCTGCAACGGATACCGCAGGTGGCGGTCGATACAACTAGGGCGCGTCCGTCGTATTTCTGGATGATGTTTTCGCATTTGCCTGCAGGCAGGTCCCCCACGGGGTCGTCCATGAATCCCGCCACGCATTTGTTCTCTTCGGTAATGGGCAGCACCTGCCGGAGCAGAGCCATTGGGCATTCTGCCTTCTTGATAAGGTCGGCGTAGTGCTTGGAACAAAGGAAGGGGAACTTGGGGTGGCCGTCAAGCCCGGCGGCGAGGTCTTTCTCTAAAGCAAGGCCATCGCCCAGGTAATCCAAAAAGTCGGTGATTTGCGTGAAAACTTTTACGCTGTTTTCCATTATATACTAAATTTAGCTTCAAAATCAACAAGAGGATAATATGGGTACTGTAAGCACCAACGAATTCCGCAAGAAACTTAAAATCATGGTTGATGATCAGCCGTACGAAATCATCGAAAACCAGTTCGTGAAGCCGGGTAAGGGCCAGGCTTTCAACCGCGTTCGCATCAAGAACCTGGTGACCGGCCGCACTCTGGAACGCACCTGGAAGAGCGGTGACACGGTGGAAGAAGCCGATGTGACCTTCACCGAAATGACCTACCTCTACAATGACGGTTCTACTTGGTATTTCTTGAACAACGAATCCCAGGAAACCGAAGAAATTTCCAAGGAAGCTCTGAACGGCTGCGAAGTCTGGCTCCTGGACGGCGCTACCGTAGAAGTGACTTGGTGGAAGGACCCGAAGTCCGGCGCTACGCTTCCTATCGAAGTGATTCCGCCCACCTTCGTTGACCTGATGATCGTGGACGCTCCTCCGGCAGTGCAGGGCAACACCAGCGGCAACGTGATGCGCGAAGCCACTCTCGAAACCGGCGCCAAGGTGATGATCCCGCTGTTCATCGAGAACAACACCAAGATTCGCGTGGATACCCGCGACGGTTCTTACCTCGAACGCGCAAAGTAATCCTGTCATCCTGAGCCCCGGAACAAGTCCGGGGTAAACTCCGCGACACTAGTAGCGAAGTCGAAGGATTTATTGATTATCAAATGCCTCGTCCATGCGACGGGGCTTTTTTTATGTTCATTATTAGTGCTAAATTATAGCGCATACTTTCAATGGAAGGCGTTTGTTATGAAGTTGCTTGTGTCCTTGTTCTTTCTGCTGTTCTTTGTTTCTTGTGGAGACGACTCTTCGTCGACGTCGGCAAAAAACACGGGGCCAGAAAAAGGGACATCGAATATTGTTGACGGATCTTTCACGGATCCCCGCGACGATCAATCCTACAAGGTGGCTGCCGTTGGCACGCAGACCTGGATGGCAGAGAACCTGAACTACAAGGCAGATTCAAGTTTCTGCTATAACGGCCAGGATAGCAGTTGCGCCAAGCACGGTCGCCTTTATCAATGGGCCGAAGCTCAACGGGCTTGCCCAAGCGGTTGGCACCTGCCGAGCAAATCTGAACTGGAGGCGTTGATTAAAGCTGCTGGGGGAACGGAGTCTGCAGGCGAAAAGCTCAAAGTTGCTTCGGGCTGGAACAGCGATGGCAATGGGTCGGACGAGTTCTCTTTTTCTGCGTATCCTGCGGGCCTTAGAAATTACGATGGCAGTTTTGGCGGGGAAGGTTCCCAGGCGTACTTCTGGAGTTCCACGGACCATGATAGCCATATTGCGTATTGCATAATCCTGTATTACAACAACGACGCCGTGCGGTTTGGCAACAGGGTCAAGACCGACGCGCTTAATGTCCGTTGCCTTAAGGACTAGCCTTTAACGCAATGCTTCCCTGAAAGCCCGGGCGACTTCGTCCGGGTTGTCGCTTTTTAGCCAGCTTAGGGTCTCGGTACCGCGGTAGCTCCAGGCGAATATGTTGTCTACGCCAGCGTTGCGGCTTTCGGCGACGGCGATGGCCAGGTCGTTTTCCCGGCCAGCCTCGATCTGGTAGGCCTTGACCCACATTTGCACGGCCTTGCCGTACTTGGTGGCAACGTCTACCAACTTGCGTGCGGTCTCGGCGTATTTTTCCCGGACCCAATCCTCGGTGGCGCCCCGTTCCCAGTACGGGTCGGATGCCACTTCGTCCACGCTATCAAGGCTTGCCACGCGACCCCAATCGTCGAGACCGGCGGGGAACCAGGGCGGCAGCATGCACACGCAGTTCCGCTTTCCGCGGGCGTGCACGTCTGCGGTCATTTCCTTCAAAAAGTCAATCAGCGAATCCTCGCGGAACTTGAGGACGTCGCCGGTAAGTTCGGCGGGCATCTCGTACCCGAAACGTTTGCGGAACAGCTCGCGGCATTTTTCGCAGCGGCAGCTCCAGTTAGCAAGTCCGCCCTTTTCGAAATAGAAATGGGGTTCGTCCCAAAAAATGGTGCTTACTTTGGTGGCACAGACAGATTCGATCCACTTGTGCATGTAGGCCCGGAATTCCGGATGGTTGGGGCAGGCGGCTACCTTGGGCTTGCCGTCCAGTGCCACCTGGCACAGGTCGTGGTTCCTGGCGGTCAGTTCCGAATAGGCCTCTCCACCGAACACGCGGCCAACTCCCCAAGGGTTCACGTACACGGCCAGACCGAGGTCTGCGGACCGGTCCACGATTTCTTTCATGGTATCGTAGTAGTACTGCTGGTCTTCCTCGCTCCAGGTGTGGAGCACTGCGTTAAAACCGGCAGCCTTAATATCTTGCATGTCGGCAAGCGCGTGCTTGGGGGAGCGCACGCCAAAATAGCTGACGCCCTTGATTTTTACTGCTGCTGTCATAAATGTCCCTGCGGTCGGAATCAGTTGTCCGCGTCGGCCCACTGGGGAGTGGGGGTCTTCCGCAACACCTGGTCCAGGGTTTCCCGCCATTCGTCTTCGGTGAGCGGCCTGCGTATCCAGTACAGGCTGTTGTCGTCTTTTTGGATGGGCATGGAGTCCGGCACGATTTCTACAATCCAGGATTCGGGGATGCTGTTGTGGAGCCTCTTGCTGAAGGCGATGTTCATGTCGGTGGGCCTGTCGGCGTGGTCAAAGATGATAAGCGCCGGGGAATCTCCCGTAATGAGCGCCGTTTCCAGGATGTTCACCGCTTCCTCGATGGTGTTGCAGGTGTACATGGTGGAATCTTCGGCCATATCGTTTTCCAGAAGCCAGCGGAGTGTCCATTGGCTCAGGCGGTCCAAACTGCCCGGTGAAGACGGGGCTATAAAGAATATGTGTCCCACGGGCTAAAGTATAGAAACATTAAAGTCCTCAAAAAAACCTAAAAAAGGGGACTTTTGTTATTTTTATGGAAAGGAAAAGCCTATCAAACATTAATCAACAGTTAACGCACATGTTTCCTGACCTCGGTGAATTTAGACTGGTGAACAGGCTCCTGGAAAATGCCAGGGACCTGGACAAGGAGGGTCCCCGCTTCAGGGAATGGCTCCCTGCAGGGGACGATGCCGCGGAATTTGACGGATGGCTTGCCACCAAGGACCTTTCCGTAGAGAACGTACATTTCCGCCTGGACTGGTCCACCCCGGAGCAGGCCGTGGAAAAGCATATCGTCTCCAACGTCTCGGACATTTCCGCCATGGGGGGCCGCCCCCGGTTCGCCTTGTTCGGGCTTTGCGTAGGCAAGGGCTGGAGCGAGGAGACGGTGCAGCGGGTGGCAAGTGCCGTGTCCAAGGGTTTTGCCCAAAGGAACATCGCCTTGATTGGGGGCGACACCGTCTCTGGCGAGGTGGGAATGTTCTCTACCACCCTCATCGGGGAGCAAGTGGCACCCCGCCGCCTATTGCGGAGCGGCGCTAGGGCAGGGGACAGCCTTTACGTGTCGGGAACCTTGGGTCGCTCCGCTGCAGGGCTGTGGCTTCTAAAGAACCGCCCCCAGGGCTGGGAAAGCTACCAGGACTTGGTGGAATACCACCTGAATCCCACCATTCGGGAGGATTTCGGCGTGCGTCTCGCTACCGCGGGCGTTTGCGGCGGGGCGCTGGACATAAGCGACGGACTCTCTTCGGAACTGAACCACCTGGCCTTGTCTTCGGGGGTGTCGCTGGAGGTTTTCCAGGATAAAATTCCCGTGGATGGTCGCGTTCGGCAGATGTGTGGCCAATATGGCCTGAATCCAATGGATTTTGCGATGGATGGTGGGGAAGAATATGTGCTTTTATTTACCGATTCTTCCAAAAATGATATATTTTCATTAAATGGCTCCTCCTGGGAGGTGTATGGGATCGGTTCTGTCAAGGAAGGGACCGGCGTCTATATGCTGGCCTCGGGTGGAAAAAAGATTGTTAAAGCTCAAGCTTGGTCGCATTTATGATTAGCAACACGAAAATGAACTTGGGACAGCTTCTTATTCGTCAAGGCGTTTTGGACGAAGACCAGCTGGCCCACGCTACCTCGGAACACAAGCGTACGGGAATTCCCCTTGCGAAGATCTTGATCCGCCTGGGCATGGTCAGCGAGGATACCCTGACCAGCATTTTGGGCGTGCAGATGCAGTCTGCTACCAAGATGCGTATCGGCGAGATGCTCCTGGCGCAAAAGTACATTACCCAGGAACAGCTGGACCAGGCTCTGGAAGAGCAGAAAAAGACCGGCAAGCGCCTGGGCCGCACCCTGGTGGACTTGAAGTTCATGCCAGAAGAACGCCTGGTGGAGATCCTTTCCAAGCAGTTCGAAGTGCCTTACGTAAGGCTGGAAAACTTTGCCCTGGATCCCGATGCCTACACCTACCTGCCCGAAGACCTGTGCAAGGCCTACAAGGTGGTCCCCCTGTTCCTTTCCAAGGGCGAGGATGACCGCAGGGTGCAGCGCGAAGCCTTGACCATCGCCATGACCGATCCCACCAACATGCGTGTGATCAACATCGTGAAGTTCAAGGTGAAGATGGAAGTGGACATCGTCATGGCTTCCGATGCCGACGTGGTCAAGACCATCGAACGCGTGTTTGCTGGCCATGGTGCCTCCAACGAAGAGTCCCTGGCAGAACTTATTAGCGAGTCCAAGGAAGGCGAAGAACTGGAAACGGTGGAACGTGGCCAGGGCAATAGCGACGAACCTGAACTGACCGACGAAGAAGGCCGCGCGGTGGTGAAAATCGTGACCACGCTGATTCACGAAGCCATCGCCCGCCATGCATCCGATATTCACCTGGAACCGCAAGAGACCTTCCTGAAGCTGCGTTACCGTATTGATGGTGACTTGCAGGTGATGTCCCCGATTCCTGCCCGTCTGATGCCCCAGATCCTTTCGCGTATTAAGCTTCTTTCTAAGATGGACATCGCTGAAAAGCGTAAGCCTTTGGACGGCCGCTTTACCGTGCGTTACAAAGGGTCCGAAGTTGACCTTCGTGTAAGCTCCTTCCCGATTTCGCTCCGCAAGCGCGGCGTCTGCGAAAAGATCGTTATGCGTATCTTGGACCCGAACTCGGGTCAGTTCCCGCTGAAGGACATGGGCTTTGACCCCCGCGTGCTTAAGCAGTTCATCGACGCTATTAACGCTCCTAACGGCATTGTGCTTGTGACCGGTCCTACGGGTTCCGGTAAGTCTACCACGCTTTACGCTTCTATTCGAGAAATTCTGGATTCCACGATCAACATCTCTACGATGGAAGACCCTGTGGAACTTAATATTGACGGTGTGAACCAAGGACAAATTAACAACGCCGCTGGCTTTACCTTTGCGGCGGGCATTCGCGCCCTGCTGCGTCAGGACCCGGATGTGATTATGATCGGTGAAATGCGTGACCAAGAAACCTCTTCCATGGCTATCGAAGCAGCCTTGACGGGTCACTTGGTCTTCAGTACGCTCCATACCAACGATGCTGCTGGCGCATTCCCCCGTCTGCTGGAAATGGGTCTGGAACCCTTCCTTGTGTCTACCGCCATCAAGGGCGTGCTGGCCCAGCGTCTGGTTCGCCGCATTTGCAAGTACTGCAAGGAGCCTGTGGAAATTTCCCAGTCCTTGCGAGACGAACTCCATCTGGATCCCAGCATGCAGTTCTACCATGGCAAGGGTTGCGACAAGTGCGACGGTTCGGGTTACAAGGGACGTTGCGGTATTTACGAGTTCCTGGTTCCCAACGAAACGGTGCGTAACCTTATCATCAAGCGTTCTTCTGGCGACGTGATCAAGCGTGCCGCCATGCAGGAATGCGACATGATTACGCTCCGTATGGACGGCATCCAGAAGGCTCTGGACGGCCACACTACGCTGGAACAGGCAATCGGCGCCTCTGCAGCCGACGACTAGTTTTTCTTCAAATGTTTTAAGGCGGTCGATGACAAAGTTGTCGACCGCTTTTTTCTATATTGTACATTTGAGCAAAGGATTTTTGAATGGCGAATTTGGTAGACGATTCCGTACTTGACCGTGAACTGAACCCGGAGCAGGCCGCTGCGGCAAAGAAAATCGATGGGCCCATGCTTATTTTGGCGGGGGCCGGTTCGGGAAAGACCCGCGCCATCACCTACAAGATCGCCCACCTGGTTTCTTGCCATGGCGTGGAGTCGGACCGCATTTTGGCGGTGACCTTTACCAACAAGGCCGCCCGCGAGATGAAGGATCGTATCCAGAAACTTTTGGATGCAAGGCTTGCCTTTAGCTGGATGGGAACTTTCCATTCGGTGTGCCTGCGCATGCTCAGGATGTGCCTTGCCAAGGAGTTCGTGGTCCGCGTCATGGGGAACGCCTGGTACGACAGCAACTTTTCCATTTACGACGATGATGACCAGAAGCGCATACTAAAGGAAATCCTCAAGGAAGAACTGGGGGACGGTTACGATGCCGCCGAGGTAAAGAAGTTGCATGGTGCCATTTCCCGCTACAAGAACACTATTTTGTACACCAATGGAGAGGCCGTCTTGCAGACTCCAGAGGTGGCCATGATGCGTGCCGAGTATGCGGACCAGGAACGCAACGCTCGCCTTTACGGAGAATACCAGAAACGCCTTCTGGAATCCAACGCCATGGACTTTGACGACCTGCTTTTCAATTCGGTGCTTCTGTTGCAGAAAGTTCCCACCCTTGCAGACCAGCTGGCAGAACGTTTCCGCTACGTGGTGGTGGACGAATACCAAGATACCAACGATGTCCAGTACGAGCTTTTGAAGCTTCTGATAAACGAAGAGCGGAACGTGACGGTGGTAGGTGACGACGACCAGAGCATTTATGGCTGGCGGGGAGCCAACATCAAGATCATCCGCAACTTCCACCGGGACTTTGCTCCGGTGACCATCGTGAAGCTGGAACGCAACTACCGCTCCACCTCCAACATCGTGAAGGGTGCGGGTTCCGTGATTGCCCACAATGTGCGGCCCCTGGAAATGCAGAAGGTGGTTTATTCCAAGCAGGAGGCGGGGGACCCCATTCGTGTGCGGCACATGTTCGATGACCGCTCCGAGGCCAAGCAGATTGCGGACCTCATTGCGGTGGCGGGTGCGGAAAATTTCTCCAAGACTGCTATTTTCTACCGCACCAACGCCCAGTCTCGGGTGATTGAAAAGGCATTGAACGACAACCGCATTCCTTCGGTAATCTTTGGCGGTACGCGGTTCTGGGACCGCAAGGAGGTCCGCGACATTCTGGCATACTTGCGCCTACTTTCTAACGAAAAGGACGATGCGGCACACCTGCGGGTTATCAATACGCCGCCTCGGGCCATAGGCAAGACCACGGTAGAGACGGTGCTTGCACGGGTCCGTAACGGCGAAGGTTCCTTTTGGCAGATGCTCTTGGCCGAGGCGGCAGGGGACTCCCGGGCCGCAGCCAAGCTGAAACCCTTTGTAGAGCTGGTCCAGAGCTGGAAGGCACTTGTAGTGGCAGGGGAGACCCCGCTTCCGCTTTTGGCGGAACGGATTGTGCAGGACACGGGCTACAAGGAGTTCTTGCGCAAGGAAGACGAACTGAGTGCCGACGAACGCATTGGCAACATCGACGAAATGATCAACGCCATCCGGGAATTCGACGAGGAACATCCCGGCGCTACTCTGGATTCTTTTTTGCAAGACATTTCCTTGCTGACGGATGCAGACAAGAAGGTGGACGAGTCCAAGGGCCATGTTACCCTCATGACCATCCACATGGCCAAGGGCCTGGAATTCCACACGGTCCACATTGCGGGCTGCGACGATGGCATATTCCCTCTGATCCGGGAAAGTTCCATGCTGTCTGTAAAAGAGGCCAACGACCAGTTGGAAGAGGAACGCCGCTTGTTCTACGTGGGTTGCACCCGTGCCGAGAAAAAGCTTTACCTGTACCACGCGGAACGCCGGTTCTTCCAGGGCTCCATCCGTCCCTTTGCCCAGTCCCGCTTTTTAAAAGAGCTGGATTCCTCCGTGGTGGAGTTTACGCCCTGCACCGAGGAACGCTCGGGTTTTCCGGGCTGGACTCCTGAGCCGCCAAGCGGTTCGCCCCGCTACAATCACGCATCCTTTGCACGCAACCGCAGCTTCTCCGGTTCCGGCAGTTTTGGCACTTCCCGGAGTTCCATTCCCGCTAGCGTCAAGAAGAACGACCAGCGCATCGTGTACCGCAACCCCGTCAAGGTAGCCTCTGCTTCAAAACCCGCCGTACCTTCTGGCCCTCGCATTGTATACGACGAGTACAGCGAGAATCCCTTCCATCCGGGAGCCAGGGTGCGGCACATCAAGTTTGGCGTGGGTACCGTTTCCCGCTGTTACGGCGAGGGGGACAACGCCCGCGTGGACGTTCGTTTTGGCGACGGAACCACCCGTACCATCATCTTGAAGTACGCCGCCCTGCAGGTGGTGGGCTAAATACTGCCGCCATGCAAAGTCCCCTGTAAGGGGGCAGTGCATCCGGACCAAAGTTTTTTGCTATATTACCTCCTAGGAATAGGAATCGTTATGCTAGAAAGCGAAGAAATACAGAAGTTGGCCAAGCTGTCCCGCCTGAGTGTTTCCGAAGAGGAAATTCCCGCATACAAGGGACACCTGGACAAGATGCTCAACCACCTGGAAGCCCTGAAGGCTTTGGACCTTTCCCAGGTGGAACCCATGACCGCCGTAGAGAACGGCGAGACCGTCCTTCGCGAGGACGTCCCTGTGCAGGGCTTTACCCTGGAACAGGCTTTTGCAAATGCCCCGGCGGTGGAAAACGACCACTTCGCCATTCCCAAGGTTATTGGCGGTTAGTCCGCCATTAACGGGACCATGACACCAGTATCTTGTATCGTTCCTGCACGCATGGGGTCTTCCCGCTTTCCGGGAAAGCCCCTTTTCAAGTTGCGCGGCAAGGAGATGATTGTCCGCACTCTGGAGCGTGCCGCCTTGGCGGAATGCTTTGACCGTATCGTCTGCGCCACCGACAGCGAGGCCATTGCAGACGTGGTTTCCCGCGCGGGCTTTGAATTTTTGCTGACAGGGGAGGCGGCCACGGGTTCGGACCGCGTGGCCCTTGCCGCCCGCGCCCTGGACTTGGATTTGGTGGTGAACTTGCAGGGGGACGAACCTCTGGTGGAGCCGTCCCTCTTGTGCACGGTGGCGCAGACTCTTGTAGAACACCCCGAAGGCTGGGTGACGGTGGCCTGCCCCCTTTCGCCTAGCGATGTTCCTTTGAAAACTGTGGTGAAGGTTTTGGTCCGCGACGGCTATGCCGTGGACTTTAGCCGCGAGATTCCGGCTAACGAAGCGTCCCTGTGGCTGCAGCACCAGGGAATCTACGCCTACTCCCGCAAGTGCCGCGACGAATTTTCCTCTTTGCCGCAAAGTCCTCTGGAACTGGAACGTTCCCTGGAGCAGATGCGGATTCTGGGCAAGACGCCCATACGAATTGTCTACAGCCCCTATGCCAGCGTGTCTGTAGACGTGCCTTCTGACGCCAGTAACGTGGAAGCCTTGATAGATGAAAGCAAGAATCGAGGCTTCTACCATGAACGAGCCTGAACGGAAAATCCTTTACCTGGCCCTGGTGCTTTTCGCCTTGGGACTCCTTTTTCGCTTTTTGCCCTGGGGCGTTCCTGCCATTTCTCAGCGGGACGTATATTCCGAGTTGGAATATGGCGTGGAGGGGGCGGCTGGGACTAAATCCTGGTCCCCAGCCTCTTCTGAAGTTACATACAAAGTAACAGAACGCGATGCAGGCGAAGGGAAGGACAAAAAAAGAAAAAATAGGGAAAAAAAGCGAAAAACACCAAATTTGCCGGTCCGCGTGAACCATGCGGGGGCGGAGGAAATGTGCACTTTGAAAGGCGTTGGCCCCAAACTTGCGGAGCGAATTGTCGAGTTCAGGACTCGAAATGGCCCCTTTGCGGGTCCTGGCGACCTGGAAAAAGTGCCTGGAATAGGGAAGAAAAAATTGGAGGGCCTCCTAAAGGGGGTAATTTTTGATTAGTTTTAGGGGGTACATTTTTCATAAGTCGTTGAGTATATGAGTGATACGAAGATTTATCTAGGTATTGAGGTCGGGGATGCTTCCTTGAAGGTTGCCCTGGTAGACTCCACCGAGAGGCGAGTCCTCCGGACCGCCATCTTGCAGACGGGTACCAGTCCCTTGGACGACGTGTATACCTTCGAGTCGGTCCTCCAGGCTTGGTTGGACTCCATTCAGCAGGAGTCCCTGGAAGCGGTTTCCGTGGCGATTCCCGCCTTCCGCTCCATTATCAGGCAGGTCTACGTGCCGGCTGAGGCCTGCGCCAACCGCGACGACTACCTGGAGTGGTACCTGGGTCTCATTACCAACGCCGAGAAGGGTTCCTACATCATGGATACCCAGGTCCTTTGCGGCGATGCCACCGTCGGCGAGACCGTTCTTTTGATTGCCGTCCGCCGCGAGTGGGTGGATGGATTGCGTAAAGGCTTCCGTAGCAAGATGTTAGCGCCCAAGGCTATGGAAGTGGATGTGCTTTCGCTTATGAACTTGATGGATTCCGCCGAACGTATCGACGGCCTGGAGTGCGTCATCAAGGCGGACTTTGCCGGCGTGACCCTCATGTGGCTTTCCAAGGACAGGCTCCAGGACTTGCGCTGCGTTTCTACCCTTTCCCTGGTGGACAAGTCCGCCGAAGAGGCTTACGGGTTCCTCGCCAAGGAAATCCGCCGGCAGATCGACCTTGCCAAGGAGGACAACGTGTCCTTCGACGTGCACCAGATTCACCTGTGTGGAGAGCTTGCCACGGATCCGCTGTTTATGCGCAACCTGCAGGAAGCCATTTCCGGTTACCAGGTCGTGCTGATGGACTCCTTCTCCAACCTTAGACTTCCGGTGGAGGAAGAAGATTCCGCCGCCGTTCTTAGCTGCTCCGCTGCAATCGGTGCTGCCTTGAACCTGATGGAGGAAGCATGATTCATTTGAACTTGATTGAAGCCGCTGAACGTTCTTCCTTGATGGAGAACGTGAACCCGGTCCATGTTACCGACATTCGTTCTGCAAAGGGCAAGTCCAAGTCCAAGCTGCTGACGATTGGCCTTGCCGCCGCCTTTGTGGTGGTGGCCTTCAGCTGCTTCTTGAGCGTATTTGGCGTGCCTGTCCCGTTGCAGGGAGCTTTGCCGCCCGCCTACCTGGACTTGATTGGTGCGGAAGACCCCAGTCAGAAGGCCCTGACCTTAAGTGCTGGACAGACCACCACTGCCGGTGGAGTGCTGGAAGCGGAAGCCGCTGCCGAACGTGCCGTTATGAAAATGCGTGAAGCCATGACGGTGCAGCAGGTGGTGAAGGAAATCAATCCCAAGGCCCTGTACAACAACAGCAGGACTAGCTTTGAGTCTTACCTGCCGCTGGAAAAGATTTCTTACCAGCGCATGGCCGCGGCTCAGTTCTTGACGTTCCTCACAACGGCGACCCCCGACGACGTGGGCTTCTCCGATTGCGTATTCCAGTCTCCCAACTACTTCTACATCCGTGGCGTCGCCGCCAAGCCCACTTCTCAGAGGAACTTCCTGGAAAGGGTGAAAGCAGTAAGTACCGACTTCAGGACTCCTCCTCTGCCGGAGAATGCCCCTGCTACCGACATTACCGCCTTTGGCATGTTCAACGTGTCTAACCCCAACCTTGGCGCGGTTACCAGCTTTGTGAAGTCCGCAGAAGTGGCAGAAGAAATCAAGGCCCTCAAGGCCCTTGCAACCAACAGCAAGGTAGATGTCAAGGGACTGGACAAGCCTGTTGTGGAAGACTTTGGCGTTTACAAACGCTACACCTATACCGCTGTTGCGAACTCGGACTTCCCGGAATTG
The DNA here is from genome assembly GCA_902767785.1 of Fibrobacter succinogenes. Taxonomy (GTDB): domain Bacteria; phylum Fibrobacterota; class Fibrobacteria; order Fibrobacterales; family Fibrobacteraceae; genus Fibrobacter; species Fibrobacter succinogenes_D. Next base: position 29,966 of record CACXIR010000029.1, read on the forward strand.
CAGCGCTTTGCTACCGCCATTATGGAATCTCCGGTTCGCATGGGTGTCCAGAAGATGGAATTGGTCCTTGCCAAGCGTGACTTGCAGAGTTCTTTGCAGTTCGTGATGTTCGTGGTTCCTTAGCATGATCCGCATTACCGGGGGAGCATTGCGTGGAAGGAATGTTCCCTCGCCCCCCACAATGAAGACTCGCCCCACAGGGTCCAGGACCCGTGAGGCGTTGTTCAATATTTTGCAAAGTGTAGATGGCTTTCGCATGCTGGATCTGTTTGCAGGTTCTGGCATCATGGGCATCGAGGCCTTGAGCCGCGGGGCTTCGCAAGTGGTCGCCGTAGAAATGGCGCATAGCCAAGCTCGCTTGATTTTGCAGGCGTACAAGTCGCTGTCGCTGGAAGGCAAGCTTACTTTGTACGAAAAGAATGCCTTGACCTTGGAAAAGGAATTAATTTGTTTGCAATCTGGGTTTGACCTGATTTATGCGGATCCTCCTTTCAAGGACATGGACTACCCGGACCTGCGATCTTTTTGGCAATGGCTGAATCCGGGCGGGGTAGCTGTGTTCGAGGCCCCCAGTCGCAAGCTGCCGGTTTGGGCCACAGAGGAATCTGACGCAGGCCGTCTGCAAGTCCGCCGTTATGGCGAATCTTCCCTGTTGGTGCATAGGGCAAGCGCGTCGTCGTGCTGAATGGCCCCGCATGGCTGTAGAACATTCAGGTTGAAGCACTGGTCAATTACGTTGTCATGCTGACGGCCCCGTAGGGGGCGGAAGCATCCACGCCCGAGGTCCCTTGTATTGGAATAATTATATTTAACGTATGAGCAAAATAGCCGTATTTGCAGGATCCTTCGATCCGTTTACCGTTGGGCATTTGGACATTGTGAAGCGCGGCGCCGCGTTGTTTGACGAGGTCTACGTGCTGCTGGCGGTGAATGCCTCCAAGAAGTACCTGCTCAGCGAAAGCCTGCGGCTGGAAATCGTCCGCAAGGCTGTGGCAGATATCCCGAATGTGAAGGTGGACGCCTTTGACGGGCTAACCGTGGACTTCATGAAGCGTGTCGGCGCACGGTTCTTGTTGCGGGGCGTTCGCGGCGCCGCCGATGTGGACTACGAGCAGGCGGTGGCTTGGAATAACCGGGTGCTTTTCCCCGATTGCGAGACGGTCTTGCTGAGCAGCGCTCCCGAACACCTGATGGTGAGCAGCACCGTGGTCCGCGAACTTTTGAAGGCGGGAATCGCCCGGACTGCCGAAGGTCGTAAAAAATTATCCCTTTACGTCCCGCAAGCGGCAATTTCCTTGTTGCCCAACGAATAATTTTTCTACCATGTTGATAAACCACTAACCAAGGATTCCGTATGACACCGTTCCGTTACCTGCCAAAAGTTTTGCGAACCTTGCTGATCATCAATACTTTGGTGTTCGCCATTGCCGCCATTTTGGGTGGAGTGTTGGGGCTGCAGTTGAACCTGACCGGTGAAGGCCTTAAGCCACTTCAGGTGTGCATTGCCGAAATTGCTGCGTTTGACCCGAATGAACCTTTCCAGGTTTGGCGCTACGTTACCTACATGTTCATCCATTTTGACTTTATGCATTTCTTTTTCAACATGCTTATGCTTTGGATGTTCGGTGCCGAAATCGCGCAATGGATGGGGACCAAGCATTTTGCGGCCTTGTACTTTTTCTGCGGAATCTTTGCGGCCGTCTTCAGCATGGTTATGAGCATTTGGGGCTTGACCAACAGCCCCATCATTGGTGCCTCCGGTGCTCTGATGGGCGTATTCGTCGCCTACTACAAGTTCTTCCCGGACCGTCGCATTATGATGTTCTTCATCATCCCCATGAAAATCAAGTACGCCATGTGGTTGATGGTAGCCTTCGACCTGGTTTTTGCCAACACCGGCGATGCAATAGCCCACTTTGCCCACCTGGGTGGCGTGGTGGCCGGCTTTATCTACATGGCCGTCTACATGAACGTGTTTGCCAAGGGGGACAGCCTCCTCTACGATTCTCCTTTTTCGGAAATCTTCCGCCTGTTCTCCAAAAATCCTGAAAACTACAGGAGCCATTTGGATGGTCAGGAAAAAGAGAGAAAGTCTGCTAGCAGCAATGCGACCGGCGGTAACGGTTCCAAGACGGGCGAGTCCGATGTTTTGGAGGGAGAGGTTTGTTACATGGACGAGCAGAAGAGGATGGACGAAATCCTCAAGAAGGTCGCTCGCGAGGGAATCAATTCGCTGACTGATTCGGAAAAGCAGTTCCTGCTGCAGACGGGGGACAGAATCCGTCGCCGCAGGGGAGGAATGTAATGAAGAAAGTTTTGGGCATGGGCGCGGCCCTTGTGGATATTTTGGCCAATGTGGATGATTCCTGGATTGAATCTCAGGGCGTGCAGAAGGGCGGCATGAACATGGTGGACTGGCCCCAGATGGAAAAATTTCTGGGCGCTTTAGACAACCCTCTGCGGGTTCCTGGCGGATCCACCTGCAACACTATGGTTGGGCTTTCCCGCCTGGGAGGCAAAGCCGCCTTCATTTCCAAGATTGGCGACGACGAGCTGGGGAGAATTTTCCATACACACCTTGAAAAGAACGGCGTGGAATCCAAGTTGGGAATTTCCGATGCGGCCACGGGTTGCGTGTTCTCTGCGGTGACGCCTGACGCTCAGCGCTCCATGTGGACTTACCTGGGGGCGTCCGACTTTTTGGGTAGCGACGACTTTGTGCCTGCCCTTTATGACGGCGTAGGACTTTTGTATGCCGAAGGCTACCGTGCTTTCAATGCGGATTGCTTCAAGAAATCCTTTACGCTGGCTCGCAGCTTGGGAGTGGAAACTGCTCTGGACTTTAGCAGCTTTGGGGTGGTGGATGCTTGCCGCAAGCTGTTCGACGAGCTTTTCGAAGAGAAGATGATCGACATCATCATTGCCAACGAAGACGAAGCCTTTGCCTATGCAGGCGTAAGGGAAGAAGCCGCGCTGGATGTGCTTGCGAAAAAAGCGAAGGTGGCGGTAGTGAAAATTGGCAAGCGCGGCGCCCTGATTGCCAAGGACGGCAAGACGGTGCATGTGAATGCAGGACCCGCCAAGGCCATCGATACTACGGGTGCCGGTGACTTGTGGGCGTCGGGATTTTTGTACGGCTACATGAACGGCTGGGACATGGAACGTTCCGGCAACTTGGGCAGCATAGTGAGCAACGAAGTGGTGCAGGTCATGGGCGCCCAGATTCCCGAAGAGGGCTGGCAGCGCATTTTGGCGGCTCGCGGTTAAATAGTTTGTTAGCGCTTCCCGCTTTTAGGAGGGCTTTGCGATGGCGGATATTCTTGTTTTAGGTTATGGTCCTGCAGGCATTTCTGCAGCCTTGTACGGACTCCGTGCGGGTTTGGACGTGCAGATTGTGGGCAAGGACGGCGGTGCCCTTGGTGGGCAAGAAACAGGCCTTGGAACTGGGCGCAAGCATTGCCGATGACGAGGTGATGGACCTGATGTTCGACGGCAGGGACTTTGTGGCCAAGGGCCTTGTGGGGGATTACCACGGGCGAGTCTGCATTATGGCTACCGGAGCCGCCCGCAAAAAGCACCCGCTGCCGGGCATGGAGGCTCTGGAGGGCCACGGGGTCAGCTACTGTGCCGTTTGTGACTCCTTCTTTTACAAGGGCAAGAACGTGGCCGTTCTAGGGAGCGGCGAATACGCACTTCACGAGACCCAGGAACTTTTGCAGGTGGTGTCTTCTGTGACGTTGCTGACTAACGGCGTAGAACCTACTGCACCCTTCCCCGACAAAGTTCGCATCGATAAGCGTCATTTGCAGGGCCTGGTAGGCGAGGGTGCCTTCCAGGGAGTGCATTACGAAGACGGTACGGAAGAAAACTTTGACGGCTTGTTCGTTGCTTTGGGCAGTGCCAACGCTACGGATTTGGCCCTGAAGGCGGGAGCTGCCTTTGACCAGGGAAAGCTGGTGCTGGACGAAAACTTGCAGACGTCTTTGCCCGGGCTTTATGCGGCGGGAGACTGCACCGGCGGCATCTTGCAGGTGTCCATTGCCGTAGGCGAAGGCGCCCGCGCGGCCCTTGCGGCGATTAAGTACCTGAGAGAGAATAAATAATTCAGAATTCGGAGTTCGGAACTATAACTCCGAAATCTGGAGTCAGAAATCAGAATTATCCCATGCATCGTCTGACTTTACTGACCAATCCGGACACTTGTAATTTACACTGCCCGCTGTGTTTTTTGAACCAGCGGGGTGTACCGACCGGTCTTGGCGAGATGCCCGTAGAAGTGGCGCGAAGTTCCATTGAAAAATATGCAGGTGTGCGAGAGGTGATTCCCTCCACCATGGGGGAACCTTTACTTTATTCGAAATTTGAAGAACTGCTGGAACTGTGCGTGTGCCGCGGAATTCCCCTGAACCTGACCACCAACGGGACGTTTCCGGGAAGGTGGGGGACTGAAGAGGGCATGGAGGCCTTGCTTTTGGCCTGTAGCGACATCAAGGTAAGCTCCTTGTCTTATGAGGTTGGCGGTTTGTCCGAAAGCGAGTGGAAAGCGAATGTGGAAAGGTTGCTGGATGTTCGCAGACGGTTGCTGGAGTCTCGCCGCCTCGAGCAGGCGGGAAAGCCAGTGGCCTCTGTTTCCCTGCAGGTGACTTTGCATCGTGAAAATATGGCGATGGTGTCAGAACTTTTGCGGTGGGCGGAACAGGCCGGGATAAATCGCATCAAGTGGAATCCCGTGGTATTTCTGGATTGTGCGTCGCAAGAATTGCGGGAAAGGTTTGCTTTGCCCGAAGGTGCCGTGGAGCGTTTGCACTCGGTGCTGTGTTCGGAAAAAGTGCGTTGCGAAGGAAGCCTGTATTTTGAAGGGCACAACGGCACTTGTATCGATGGCGGCTCCTGTTCCGTTGGCGGAGACTGCCCGCAAGATGGCTCCCAGAAGGGCTGCCCTTTTGCAGACGAAGTGTGGGTGTGGCCCGACGGCCACGAGGACCATTGCCCCGATCCTAAGCGAAGGTGGGGGTGATTTTTCTAAATTTGGCCCATGCTGAAATTCGGTGTGATGGCTTCCGGCAGTGGAAGCAACTTCAAGGCGATTTTGGAACGCATCCGGTCCGGAGAATTCCAGGCCCAGTGCCTTTTTCTGATTTCGAACAACGGAAACTGCGGAGCCGTAGGCTACGCGAAGGATTATGGAATTCCCGTGTTCCATATTTCCGGCAAGACCCACCCCGATGGGGCCGCGTACGAGGCGGCGCTGCTTGAAGTTGTGGATCGCTTTGACGTGGACCTGGTGGTTCTGGCGGGTTACATGAAGGTCCTGCCGTCTAGTTTTATTAAAAGGCTTGCAGGGCGCATATTGAACATCCATCCTTCGCTGCTGCCCAAGTATGGCGGCAAGGGCTTTTACGGGATGCATGTGCACGAGGCGGTTATAGCCGCCGGCGAACAGGAGTCGGGGGCTACCGTCCACTTGGTTGGCGAAGAAATCGACAGCGGGCGGATTTTGGCGCAAGGCCGCGTGCCCGTGCTGCCGACAGATACTCCGGAGTCCCTGGCTGCCCGTGTCCACGAGGTGGAACACCAAATTTACTGGAAGGCCATCCGGGATTACGGAAAGTGCTTGAAAGGGTAGGGGAAGCGAGATTGATTTGGGACGGAATAGCGAGATTGCCAAAAGTTTCACTTTGTTCAACTTTTGCCCTTCGGGCTTGCCTGCGATTCTCGCAGGTCAAGGTTGTGGTTTACAGTAGCGAGATTGGACAAGAACTTCGCTACGCTTCAGTTCTTGCCCTTCGGGTTAAGCCTACGGCTTAATCCCTAAATCGCTCATTATTCGCTTTGCTCATCGAGCGATTTAGTCGAACTCACGACTACGTCGCTCGTTCTTGAACCTCGCTATTCCGCGTATAAAAAGAAAATCACCCTTCAGGGTGGTCTTCTTTTTATCGGAATAGCGAGATTCGAACTCACGACCTCTTGCTCCCGAAGCAAGCGCTCTACCAGGCTGAGCTATATTCCGGTTGGTGGCACAAAGATAGTTAAAAAGGGCGAAAATTTAAAGCCCCTAGGGCCGCTATTTTTTGATTTTTGGGGCGGGTTTGCCGATTTTGAGGATGCTGGAGCCGGCGTTCTCGATTTCGGTGCGGTAGAAAACCACCCGGTTTCGCCATTCGGAGCGGACCTTGCGGTCGATGATCTTCTTGACGTTGCCGTAGGCGGGGTTTCCGCCCCCGTGAATAACCCGCAAGACGCTGAGCCCCGCGATGGACATCTGGGACATGCGGCGTTCCACCGCTTCGGCCGCCTCGTCTGCGGTCATGCCGTGGAGGTCTATCTCGTCTTCGGGCAGCGGAGTACCCCAGGAGGCGGGGTTGCGGACCTTTTTGCCCTTGAAGTTCTTCGCCTTGTCGGGGGTCTCGGCGGCCTTCTCTGCCTCCAGGGCCTTGTCCTTGTCTTCCATGTGGTGGCTCTTGATCCACTCTAGCTGGAAAAGTTCCTCTTCGTTGAACGCCATGGCTACACCTTGAAGTTCCTGTGGTAGTTCCAGGTCCACTGTTCCGGGTGTTCTCCAATCCAGCGCTCCACGTCGTTTCCGATGGCCTTGACCAGCATCTCTTCGCCCTGGGGCGTGGCGGCCATCTTGGGCGGGTAGTAGTTCTCGAAACGCACCACGTGCTGCCGCACCCACCTGCCGTTCTGGCGGACGTTTTCGCAGTAGGTGCGGAAGGTGACAATGCTTGCACCCATCTGGTTGGCCTTGATGGGGAGCCGCAGGTAGAGCAGGCTCTCTTTGTCGAACAGGGAAATCTTGTTGCCTTTGGGCGCCCGGGACTGGTCCACCACCATGGCCAAGATGCCTCGCGTCTTGAACAGGTTCCGCAATACCTGTGCCACGTCTTCGATGTTGTATTCGCTCAGGTGGGGGTGGTAGCGCAAGTCCCGCACCACTTGGGTCAGTTCCGTGTTCTTGAAGGCGTTGGTCACCAGGTGTACGTGCTGGCTGTAGTTGCAGAGGGTGCGGTGCATGTTCTCGAAGGCACCCTGGTGTATGCTTATGGCGGCCACGGGTTCTGCCTTGGCGGCATCCATGATGATATGCTCGTTCTCGATGCGGACCCGCCGTGTGGCGGAATGTATGCCTGCCAGCAGGCGATAGCTGTCAATGCCGTTCCAGTACAGGCTTTCAAAGACGTCCCTGGGGGAAATCCTGGGCCTGCGCATGGCCTTGCGGCCCCAGAATCCCGTTTCCCGCAAAAGACGGTCTACGCGGCCGTAGGCACGCTTGGTGTGGAGGATCCTGTAAACAGGGAAGGCGAATTTCAGCAACAACGCGAAGAATCCGTCGGGCAGGCGGAGCAGCACGAAAATCAGAGTCTTGAGGGCGTAGTACTTGAATTTGTTCATGACGAACGCTATTCCTCGTCAAACTCCAGGATGTTGCGGCCCAGTTCACGCTCGAACAGTCTGCGGGAAAGTCCTTCGCCGGCATAGCTGATAGTAGGCGACACTTCGTAGAGCTTGTCGGGCTTGACCTCCACGTGGGCCTTTTTCAGCCATTCCTTGTGGAGCTTGCCAATCATGATCCTTGCGGTCTTGGGGGAGTCGTTGCCCTCGGCGTTCTTGACGGGGCTGAATTCCTCTTCGCGGACCACGCCGAAGGGCATCATGGTCCCAAGCAGCGGGAAGGCGTCGAACAGGAACTGCTCGAACTTCCAGCACTTCTCGATACCGCAAACCGTCTTGCGGGCGGTGTGCCACGGGAGCTTTCCGGTCTGCAGTTTGCGAAGCCCATCGGTTTTGAACAAGTGGATGGCGATGTTGCCGCCGTCGAAGGTAAGGCTGCCGTCGGCGTTGGTCATGTCGCGGTAGTTCTCGGGAAGGTCGCTGTATTCCACCACGCCGGGCTTGCCGTTTTGAAGTGCGAATATACCAACCTTTTCGTTCGGGCCGGCCTTGGGGACTACCTTGGAGGCCGACATGCTGCGACCTTCGCTGGCAAGCGCTCCGATGAATGCCGGGTCGCAAATGCGGCACAGCGCGTTGTCCACGCTGTAGAGGAACACGTAACGCACGCCCTTCTCTATAAGCCAAGCGAGAGTTCCGCTCTGCGCCAACGCACGGAAGCATCCGCCGTTTCCGTCGGGAACAAGTGCCAAACGGTTGTTTTCGTCTACGATGGCCTTGCCGTTCGGGTCCAGGGCGCAGATGGTGCCCTGCTCAAAGAAACGCATGTTGTCGCGGTCGTAACCGAAAAAGCCGTGTTCGGTAAAGAAGTTGACGGTAGCCTGATGGTTCAGGGGGCTGGTCATAATGCACCAGGGAATGGGGTGGCCCACCTGCGCCGCCAAGTTCAGCAGCCGTTCCGCTTGCAGTTGGAACAGGCTCTTGTGGCTAGGGAGTCCGATGTCGAACATTCCCTTAGGGCCGTCGAAACCCAGGCGTGAACCCTGTCCGCCCGCCACCAGGAATGCGGCCACCTGCCCCTTTCCAAGCAAAATTTCGCCGGTCTCCTTCCAGTATTCATAACGCAGGTCGTCGGCTGCAATCTTGAAGGGCATTGGCTTGAGGTCGGCAGAGACGTTGTCCTCGAGAGAGGCTGCGGACTTTTCGGCATAGAGTGCTTTCAGTTCTTCCCAGTCTTGGCTCTGAATGTCCCGTTCCAGATTGGCGCGGGCCTCGCCAGTCAAGGATTCCAGCTTAGCGACGAGTTCTTGCTGCCCCGCCGCTTTCAGATTTTCGATAATGTCCATAAGTACTACCTAATACCGAAGAACACCACCATGCTGAAGATGAGGGCGTCCTTCCCATTTCTTTTGGTAGTGGTGGTGCAGGGGCGCGCACAGGAAAAGCCTTTTGCCTGTGCCAGTGGTCTTGCGGGTAAACTTGAACCACAAAATTTGCAGCAGCACGGAGAAGGCCTCGGCGATGATGATGATGCACACGATGGGCAGGAACAGTCCCGCTTGCACCAAGATGAACATGATGCCGATGGCCGCGCCAAAGCCTACGGAGCCTGCATCGCCCATGTAGATTTCTGCAGGGGGGCTGTTGAACCACAGGTAGGCAAGCAGTGCGCCTGCGATGGCTGTGGCCAGGGGGAACAGTTCGTCGCAGCCCGGCAGGTAGGGCACGCTCAGGTACTGGCTGAAGATAAAGTTGCCGCTCACGTAGGCCACGAGGCCCACGAACACCATGCTGGTAAGGATGGGCACGGAGACCAGGCTGTCCAGGCCGTCGGTAAAGTTGGTTCCGTTGGCAGATGCCGCAATCACGAAGGTCATGAAGCCCACGAAGGCCCAGTTGGGCAGGTAAATCTGGAATACGTCGATGGGGCAGAAGGGAATGGTCAGGTTGCCCTTGAGTTCGGGAATGAACTTGTAGCAGATGACCGCCACCACAAGGCTGAAAAGGAAATACAGGAACAGGCGGAGGCTGCTGGATATGCCGTCGGCCTTTTCCATGTAGTCGGCGGCCTTGAGCTTGCCCAGCTTGATAAGGCGCTTGGCCTTGACTTTGGCAATGTCGTCGATGGCGCCGATGGCGCTGAATGCCGCAAGGATGATGAGGGTGGGCACCGTGTAGTTGTTCATCTGGCACACCAGCAGGGACACCGCCTCCACGACCACCACGAGCAAAAGGCCGCCCATGATCGGTGGGCTTTTGGCACCGTCCTTGTCGAAATCGCTGGTGGCGTCCAGCTTTTGCATGAACCTGATGTACTTGGGCATCAGGAACAGCACTAGCACAATGGAGAGCATGGCGGCCACGCCTGCGCGGAACAGACGGCCGTCGAAAAGGTCAATGTTGGTAACGTGATAAAGCCAGTGGCAAAGCATGGGCAAATAATAAAAATTTCTACATTGTATGGCATGAGCGAACTTCATATCAACTGCCCCCACTGCGGGTCTTCTTTCCAAGTCATGGTGAAGGGCGAACCCTCCAACATGATGGTGTTCTCTTGCGTCAAGTGCAAGACTCCGCTGATGTATTACGGCGGCGACACCGCGGAACTGGACCGTGAGGAGTTCGCTGGCCTACGCAAGCGTCTGTCCAAGGTGCTGGACGTGGTCATCAGCAACGATTCCTCGGTAAAGGACGTGGCGGATTCCTTGCGCAGCATGGTGAACGCCTCCAACGCCATTGCAGAGGAACGGGCGGAAAAAGCCCAGGAAGGCCGCTGTGCCGAGGGTGCCGTGGCCATTACGGACGAGGCCCTGGAGCAGTTGCAGAAGGACCTGTCGGAAATGGATGCCGACAGTTTCCTTTCCAAGCTATAAAAGTGCCTTTGGGGCCGAGTCCGGAACGTTTCAATGATAGAGTTTTTTGTTGCAGCCCTTGTGGTGGCCCTTGCTCCCGGCCCGGATAATTTGTTTGTACTGGCCCAGAGCGCCACCCACGGTGTCCGGGCCGGGTTCTGCATTATTTGCGGGCTGTGTACCGGACTCTTGGTGCAGACCACGCTCTTGGCGGCGGGAGTGTCCGCCCTGATTGTGGCAAGCCCCTACGCCTTTTTCGTGATGCAGTGCCTGGGGGCGTGCTACCTGCTGTTCCTGGCCTACAAGAGTTTTCAGGTGCGGGCGGGAACGGTTAGTCTGGAATCGAGTGGGGCGTCCGACAGTGTCACCCAGAGCGAAACGCAGGCCTCGCAATCGCTGTCGTTCCGTAGGCTCTACCTGCGGGGCATCGTCATGAACCTGACCAACCCCAAGGCGGTGCTGTTTGCATTGTCCTTCATTCCGCCGGCGGTAAACTTGAGCCGCCCCATGCACCCTACGCTGCAGATCGCTCTCTTGGGTGCGGAATTTATTGCGGCCACCTTCATCGTGTTCGGGACTATCGCTTTCTTGGCGGGGACGCTTAGGCGGTTCTTGCTGAATTCGCCCAAGGCCAACCGGAACTTGAACTGGTTCTCTGGCGTGGTGTTCCTGTTTATGGCGGTGGCGCTGTTTATACTATAAAAATTTGTCCTGTAAAGACGAAAAAAACTGCGCCGAGTAGGGCGCAGTTCTAAAAAAATGATTCCGAAACTTACTTGTTCAAGCTTTCCGTTGCGGCGGCGACGCTCAGCAGGTCAGCCTCTTGGAAGGGCTTGCCAATCCACTGCAAGGCCACGGGGAGTCCGCCCGCCATGCCGCAGGGCACGCTTACGCCGGGTAGGCCCGAAAGGTTCAGGCTCACGGTGTAGATGTCGCTGAGGTAAACGGCCATGGGGTCGGATTCGTTCATGCCGCACTTGAGCGGAAGTCCCGGCATGGCGGGGCTTGCAATCACGTCGCAGTTTTCGAACGCCTTGTTGAAGTCGTCGGTAATGAGCCGGCGGACCTTCTGGGCCTGCACGTAGTAGGCATCGTAGAAGCCTGCGCTAAGCACGTAGCTGCCCAGAAGAATGCGGCGCTGCACTTCTTTGCCAAAGCCTTCGCTTCTGGACTTGGCGTAAAGGTCGAACAGCTTGCGGGCATCCTTGCTGCGGTAGCCGTAGCGCACGCCATCGTAACGGCTCAGATTGGAGCTTGCTTCGGCGGTGGCGATGATGTAGTAGCTGGACACGGCGTAGCTGATGTGGGGGAGGCTCACTTCCTTGAGGGTGGCTCCTTCCTTTTCCATCTTCTGGAGCATGCCTTCGATGGCGGCCTTGCATTCCTTGTCCAGGCCGTCGCCAAAGTATTCCTTGGGTACTCCAATCACCTTGCCCTTGATGCCTGCGTCAAGCTTTGCAGAAAAGTCTTCTACCGGCCTGGAGCTGGTGGTGTTGTCGTGGGGATCCACGCCGCAAATGGCGCCCAGCAGGGTGGCGCAGTCCGCCACCGTAGTGCCGAAGGGGCCAATCTGGTCCAGAGAGCTGGCGTATGCCAAAAGTCCATAGCGGGACACGCGGCCGTAGGTGGGCTTTAAGCCCACGACCCCTGTGCAGGCGGCGGGCTGACGGATGGATCCGCCGGTATCGGAGCCAAGGGCACAGGGGACCGTGCCTGCGGCCACGGCTACGGCCGAACCGCCGCTAGAACCACCCGGCACCCGCGTTGCATCCAGCGGGTTCTTCACAGGGCCGAAGTAAGAGGTCTCGTTGCTTGAACCCATGGCGAATTCGTCCATGTTGGTCTTGCCCACGATAATGGCTCCGGCACCTTCCAGCTTTTCGAGCGCTGTCGCGGTGTAGGGAGCCACGAAGTTCTCCAAAATCTTGGAGGCCGCGGTAGTGCGCGTACCCGTAAGGCACATGTTGTCCTTCACGGCTACGGGGATTCCGTCCAGAGCGCCCAGGGCCTTGCCCTCGGCACGTCTTTTGTCGGACTCGGCGGCCTTGGCAAGGGCGCGTTCGCCCAGCACGGAAATGTAGGCGTTCAAATCCTTGGTGGCCTCGATCTTTGCAAGGGATTCCTCGGCAAGGGAAACAGCCGTGGCGCTCCCGTTTTTAAGCTTTTCGCTCAGTTCCAAAACGGATGCCATTATCTGTTTCCTCCGGACCATTTCATAATGTAGATGGACAGCACCATGCCTACGATGCTCACCACGTTGATCTTGAGTCCAAGGCCCAGCGCAAACTTGACCATGTAAAGGTCTATGACCACCGGGTTCGCCTTGTTGCCCAGGAATCCTAGGTTCAGGTCGAAAGAGGCCACGAAGAAGTTGCGGACAATGTTGTCGTAGCCGCCGGCGTTCATCAGTTCGCCCAGTTCCCCGAACAGGAGTCCCAGGCACTCTCCAAGCACTCCGCCAATGATCAGGCCGAGCACGATAAAAAGAAGCAATCGGGCAAAAGAATTTCTCTGTGTCATGGGCCAAAATGTAGAAAAAATGAACACAAAAAAACGCCCGACTTGCGTCGGACGTTTCAAACTTGCGTTTAGGCTGTTTGTGGCTCTCACTACCTGGAGTAGTATTCCACCACCAGCTGTTCTTCGAGCTGAACAGGAATCTGGTCGCGGAGGGGGAGCTTCACCAGGGTGCCTTCCATCTTGCCGGCATCCACGGAAAGGTATTCCGGAGCGGCAGGAGCGTTGGCGATAGCTTCCTTGATCTGCACGTGTTCCTTGGAACGTTCGCGCACTGCGATCACGTCGCCGGCCTTGACCAGGCGGCTGGGAGAGAAGCTACGGACGCCGTTCACAGAGAAGTGGCCGTGTGCCACGTACTGACGGGCGGCGAAAATGGTGCGGGCAAAACCCATGCGGTAGACGAGAGCGTCAAGGCGGGTTTCCAAGAGGATCATCAGGTTGTCACCAGCAGAACCTTCGCGACGGTTGGCTTCCTTGTAGGCCTTGGCCAGCTGTGCTTCGGAAATGTTGTAGGTGAAACGGAGGCGCTGCTTTTCCACCAGCTGCTGCTTGTACACGGAAGCAGACTTCTTGCGGTTCTGGCCATGCTGGCCAGGTGCAAAATTGCGGCGGTCGAGAGCCTTTTGAGTCTTGTGGGAAACGGCAACGCCCAGGGAGCGTGCTACTTTGCCTTTAGGTCCGCGGAAGGACGACATATTGTACCTCGTAAGGAAGCTCTTTGGTTACGCTTGCAAATTGGCAGAGCTTGGCGCGACTTGCAAGAATGGACCCCAATAATAGAAACTTGGGGGCCTTTTTTCAAGGGACTACTGCACCTGGATGCGCAAAGTGTCCCGTTTTTGGGGGTCAATGAGGCTTTCGGCGATAAGGTAGGCCCAGTCGCCGGAGGAACCCTCGTTGATTGTCAGGATTCTTGCACCGTCGGAGTTCTCCGTGGCGTCCACTTTCAGCTCCTTTTCGCAGCTTTCGTAGACCACGTTGCCCAGAACCACCAGGTCCTGGCAGGGAATGTACCAGTCCACGGCCCCTGCGGGGGTTTCTGCGGGGGCGGACTTGAAGGTTATGGTGTCCAGCTTCAGGGACTGGTTCTCCCTGACGTTCAGGGATTCTATGACCTTCTTGGCGGCGGCGTCATAGAAGTTGAAGGAGGTGAGGGAGCCGGGGCGCTTTACCAGGGTGTACAATTCCAGTTCCTTGGCGTCGGTGGTGTTCTGGCTGTTGAGCATGCGGAAGTGCAGGTACACGGGGCCGTCCTTTTCCACCTTGTAGCCCAGCTTGTCGCGAGGAATGGTCTTGAGGGAGTCGCCGCCCTTGCCCAGGATGCTATAGTCGATAACTGTGTAGGGGTGTACCGACCTTTCGCCATAGCCCTTGAAGTGGTGGTCCAGCGCCAGGGTGTCGCCCTTCTTGAAGTCGCCAAGCCACACGTACTGGTCTTGCCTCAGTTCGAACGCGTCAATTTTGGCGCGGGTCTTTTTCAGCAACACGCCGGTGCCCTTCAGGGAGTCGGGCAGCGCAAAGTATTCGCCCTGGGACAGCTTGCGGTTGCTGGAGCTGACCGTGAAGGTGGCGAAGGGGCCGGTCTTGTAGTTGGGGATGGCTTCGGGCACGATTACCAGGTCCCAGCTGGTGGTGTCGTCGGTAAGCATGGTGTTGTCTACGGTGTCCGTCTCCAGCTGCCGCTGGCCTTGATGGTGACGCTGTTGCCTATGGGCGAGCCGAACTTCACCCGGATGCTGTCGGGGGAGTCGCCAATCTTGATGATGCCCCGCAGGTTGTCCTTCAGGGAAATGTTCAGCTTGCTGGAATCGCCGGTATAGCGGAAGTAGCCGTTGTCCATGTGGACCACCATACGCAGATGGGCCTTGTTTTCGAACTGTGCCCGCAGGCTCACGTAGTAGAATCCGTCTTCCAATATGGCGAACTGGTTGCTGTCCAGGGTCGCCCCGTTTCCGGGAATCAGGGACTTGTGGAATACGCAGTTGCCGTCGAGGCACTGGGAAAGCATGGGGGACACCATGTTCCCCAGCTCGTTCATAACCACCAGGGAATCCTTGGCCAGGCCGCTGGTGGCGGCACGGATGCTTATGCGGGTCCCTTTCTTGAGTTCGCCCAGGAACAAGTTCACTTCGTTTTGCAGGGAGTCCAGGCAGATGGTGCTTTCGGGGCAGGTCTTTTGGGCGGAGGAATCCTTGGCGGTGGAGTCCGCTCCCTCGCCCCAGGTCTGGAAGTAGATGTTGGTGGTGTCGTCCAGCACCACGTCGCCGTCGTAGTCTATGTCGGCGCGGTTGCTGATGCCGGAACTGGAATTGAAGGAATCCTCTGCGAAATCCCCTTCGCCGTTGTTGATGCCCGAGTTGTTGGTATGGGATGATTCGCTGCAGCCAAGCAGGGCGAAGGCCGTCAAGGAAAATGCAATCAATAACTTTTTGTTCATCGTAGAGCCGTCCTAATTCAAGATGTAGAACTTCTGTTCTGCGCTAAATGCTTCGCCGTTCACTTTCAAGGTGTACTTGCCCGTGGGGAACTCGTGGGCCTTGAACTTGAAGTGGGTCTTCTTTTCGCCGGCAAGTTCACGGGCCGCCACCATGAGCATGCGGCGTCCGAACTCGTTCACGATCTCGATCTGCACGAACTGGGGGTAGCCCACCGTCAGGTCGAAGTCGCATTCCAGGGAGTAGATGTCGATGTGCACCTTGGTCAGGGTGTAGCCACCTTCCATGGCGTCGCCGCTAACAGAGCGGGTGTTGTCGAAGTAGCCCACGTAAAGCGCCGGGGCCAGGTTCCTGTTCTGGTTGCGGGAATAGATGAAGGTCTCTCCAGGCTCCACTGCAGTAAGTATCAGGGTGTACATGTTGGAGGGGTGCTTCCTCTTGAAGAATTCCGTGAGGGTGGGGGTACGCAGGAAGGCTCCCAACGGGGCCTTGGGGTTCAGGGTGATAATGCCCAAGAAGTCCGCGTACTTGGTGTCGATGCCGCCGCCGGAGTTCTTGCGGATGTTGAAGTGTCCGCCGGGCTGCGGCAGGTTGGCGGGCGCGTTTTCCCAGGTCAGTTCGTCGCCCTTCCAGTCTATGCCCAGCTTGCCCTCGCCAAAGTCCATTTCCCGCGAGGTCTCCCTGAGTCCGAATATGTTGAACTGCACCGGCTTTTTCAGGGAGTCGGGGTTGTATTCCAGCTTAAGGCCTGCGTCAAACAGGGGGCCGGGCAATGCCGACAGGTCAAACTTCAAGTACATCTTGCCTGCGTCGCTGGTGTCGTTGGCCACGCGGAGCACGGCGTCGTTGTTGTGGGGAGTAAAGTTGTCGAACTGGGAAATCCAGGTGTCTACGCCCTTGCCGCTGGCGCCGCCGTCGCCGGTATTGTCCAGGGTGGTGTACTTCTTGTCGAACACGTACACCTTGCCGGTGTCGGCTCCGGTCTTGGTGCCGTCGTCGGCGGTAAAGATAATATTGTAGCGGCCGCTACCCGTAAATGAAACGTCGGTCTCGTATTCGGCGCTGTCCGAGAAAATCACCTTTCCAGGGCCAACGCCTTTTTTCCACAGCACGGGGTCCCTGCAAAGCCCGTTGCCGCGGCCGTCGTCTTCTACCACGCCCTTCAGGTGGATCTTGCCGGGCTGCACCACGATCATCTCGTCGGCGATGGTGACCTTGGGCGCCTCGTTCTGCCCTTGCTTGGGGGCGTAGCCGGTGTACAGCGTCACGGTCACGCCGCCGGTCTCGTTCTTTTCGAACTGGTTGTCGGTAAGGGCGTAAATGGCGGACCCCATGCGGGATTCCTCTATGATTTTCTTGTAGGGGTTGCCGCGGGTCAGTACTTCCTTCAGGCCTTCGATAGAAAGGCTGGAGTTGTCGTTGATGAACATGGGGGTGGTCTTGGCCTTGTCGCTGGCTATGACTTGCACGCCCAAGAGTTCGGCAGAAGCCCCGTTGGAGTTCTGCAGTATGGTATTGCCGTCCTTGGAGGTTAGTCCCAGTATCCAGATGGACCCGCCGTTGTTCTGTATCTTGGCACCCTTGGTGTCAGAGAACATGGAGACCTGGCGGCCCCACAGGTGCTGCTGGTTAATCTGGATGGAACCCACGGAAACGTCTTCCATGTAGATGTCGCCCACGCCCAGCTCGTTGGTCTCGAAGGATTTGAACATCATGTTCTTGAGCAGGATCACCCGCTTGGACCGGTGGATGATGCCGTTTCCGAATTCGGAGAAGCGCTCGATGGTCACCTCGTTGAAGGCACCGTCCTCGATAATGAACTTGCCCTTGCCGTCGATACGGCCCTCGGTACCCAATATGCGGCGAACGCGGTTGCGGATGTAGATGTCGCGGTTGATGGTCCAGCGTCCTCCCGGCGGGAAGTAGATGGTCTCCGCTCCGTCGTCGATAGCGTCCTGGATGGCCTTGGCGTCGTCGGAACCGGTGTTCATCTTGCCGCCGTAGTCGCCGCCAATGGTGGTCCAGGAGTCGGACTTCTGGTCGTTCAGGTTGGGGGTTTCCGCGATGGGGAGCCTCATGGACTGCTTGGGGCTGTGGCACAGCTGGAAGGGGTCCTGCGTGGTGAATTCCACGATCTCGTTGCCCACGTAGCTCTCGCTGGCGGCAGGCGGCGTGCTCTTCACCTTATCTTGGAACTTGCTGGTCATGATGGAGCGGGCGAACAGCTGGCCCTCGTTCTCGATGGCCACGGCGGGCTTGGATTGGTTCACCCGGTTGTACTCCAGGGTGGCATCCACCATCACCATCACGGCCCCTTCGCCGTGGCTATAGACGGCGGGCACGTCGCCCTTGAAACGCAGGGCGCGGCTAGAGACCACCTGGCCGTCGTTTTCCACGCCGTACTTCTTTTGGCCTCCTAGGGTCACGTGTTCCAGGGTAATGCTATTGGTCTTGCCGGCTATGTACACTCCGGTCCCGAATCCCTGGACTTCCACGTTCTCCAGGAGCAGCGGGCCAATGTTCTCGGTATGGCCCAGGTCCACGCCGTAAATGCCCAGGCTGTCGCCGGAATACACCTTCACGTTCCTGATGGTGCCTTGCTGGGCGGCGTTAAAGCGGATGCCCACGGCGCCGGCGTTCCTTTTGCCGGTACGGATGGTAATGTCGCGGATGGAGTTCCTGTGCCGCAGGTTGGGACCCTCGCCTGTAAACAGCACGGGTGCAGGGAAATCGGGGTTGGTGAACCCCTGGCATTCGTCGGCCAGGGCTATGATGGTGCCGCCAATGCTCTGCCCTTGCAAAATGGTGCGGCTATAGGACTGCTCCGGCTTTTCCGTGGCGGGCCATGTCAGCGTGTTGGTAATCTTGTAAATGCCGTGGGGCAGGTAAATGATGTAGTCCCCGTTGGGGTGGTCGTTGAGAGCCCTCTGGATGGCTTCCGTATCGTCGGTCTTGCCGTCGGCCTTGGCCTTGTAGGGGTCCTTGGTCACGTCCACTACGTTGGAACCCAGGGGAAACGTTATCTGGGCAAGGGTCGTGGAAACAAAAGTCAACGACAAAAAAACACAAAGCGAAAAAACACGAAACATGGATACCTCGTTATACCCTTCAAAATTAGGTTTTTATGGGAAAATGGAGTCGCCGGGCAAGTAAAAATTGGCGACTTACGGGGATTTTTCGCCTAGGGCCTGGCACTTTTCGTACACAAAGGGGTTGTGGTCCCCCTGGACCTTGAAAATGCGGCGGTCCCGCTCGCATTCCTTCTCGGTGACGGGGTACATCTTGTCCCAGGCCTCGAAGAGCTTGCGGTCCTGGCTAGAGAGCTTGATGCCGTAGGTCTTTTCCATGTAGAAATGCACACGGGCGATGAGTCCGCGGATTTCTTCTCTAGGCTGTACCTTTTTCATCTGGAAGTCCACGATGGTCTTGCAGTTCCCGTACATGGGGGTGGGGCTGTTGGTCCACTGGGAATACATGAAGTTGCTGCGGTCCCCGTTCACCTCGCCGATAGAGGGGTACAGGTTGTGGAGTTCCCCTTCCAAAATTTTGAACAAAGTATCGTTTGCACTGCAGTTCTTGCGGCCGCCGTCTTGCCAGCAGGGCATAAAGTGCCCCATGTTGTGGGCGGTGACGATATGTTCCCACTCCACCGATTCGGCTCGCTTGAAGCTTTTGCGGCGGGGATTTTCGCGAGGCTGAAAATCGCAGGTGCTGTAGTCCACCTTCTTCTTGTCGTTGTACTTGCAGCCGCAATAGAGCGTCTCTTGCAGGTCGCCGTAGTAGATGCGCTTCATCTGCTGGCCTGCGCCCCGGTAGTTGTAGTGCTGCGGGGGAGGCTCCTTGTCCACCGCGGCAAGGGAAAAGGAAAATGCGATGGCGGTAAGCGCAAGGGTGAACCGCATGGCAGAAAATGGACGTTGCTCGGCAAGTAAAGAGAACTGCCGCGACGCCTTTCGGAATGTGGAAATAAGGAACATAGGTATAACCCGAATATAATAAAAATACGTCATTCCGAGCGTAGCGAGGAATCCAGTCCCGAAGTAGCTTAAACGGTGTTCTATTCTCGGGTGGTTGGTAGGGGAAAGCCTTCCCCTGGCTCGCATTACATTGCTCGCCACCCCTTCTGCGGGGGATGCCCCCGCAACGCCCCCTCTTGCAATAAAAAAACTACATTTGTGCCCATGAATTCCGCAGGCATGCAATATCTGGAGTCGAGGCTGATGTTCGGGATGGTTCCCGGGCTGGAATCTACTTTCAAGATTTGCGAGGCCTTGGGGAATCCGCAAGAATCTTTCCGCACTATCCATGTGGTGGGCACCAACGGGAAGGGCTCCTGCAGTTATTACCTGGCGGGGGTGCTGCAGGCCCACGGAATCAGGACTGGCCTCTACACCAGCCCCCACTTGATTAGCCTGCGGGAGCGGATTCGGGTGAACGATACGCCCGTATCTGATGCCGACCTGGACCGGCTCTTTTTGCAGGTGAAGGCTGCCGCCGAAACCGCCCGCGTTGAGCCTACTTTTTTCGAGGTGGTTACCGTGGCCGCCTTCCTCTATTACAGGGAACAGGGCGTGCAGGTGGCGGTTTTGGAAGCGGGCATGGGCGGCCGTCTGGATTCTACCGCTGTCGCCCGCGGGAATGTAGCGGTACTCACCAGCATCGGGCTGGAACATACCGAAGTTCTGGGTGCCACCGAAAGTGCCATTCTGCGGGAGAAAATGGGGGTGATGCCTGGTGCTTGCGGAATTGCGCAAGGGCCTGATGGAACAGCGCGGGCCAAGACCTTCGTCGTGGGCGGGCTTTCTCTGGAACTGCTGCAGGAGGCAAAAGACTTCGCCGCCGCGGTCGAGGCGGAAATTCTGGTTCCCGAAATCCGCGATGACATTGAACTGCCCAATTTGGGCAGGCATTATGTGGAAAACGCAAGCCTCTCCCTGGCGGCGACGGAACTGTTCTTGCGGCAGGCGGGCGGGGACTTTCCGGATGCAAAACCCTACAGCGACAGCCTTGCCCTGGAGACTTTAAAAAAACGCTCCTGGCCAGGCCGCATGCAGCAACTCTTTGATACCGACGGTTCGCTTCGCTTTATTCTGGACGGCACCCACAATTCCCATGCGGCAAGACGCCTGGCCGAAACTCTGGACCGCTACTTTCCTGGCCAAAAGTTCCCCTGCGTCTTTGGAGCCCTCAAGGACAAGGATGTCGAAGAAATGCTCAGGTTTCTTGCTCCCTATGTTTCGGAGTGGCACTTGGTTCGCACTCCCTACGAACGCTTCCGCGAACCGTCGGAAATCGCCGGCATCTTGGAGAAGATGGGTGCTACGGTCGCCTCTACGGGACCTCTTTCCCGCAACGTACTGGACAACGTTTCGGACAAAGTAAAATCGCCTGCTCTGGTGACGGGGTCTTTGTACATGATAGGGGAGGTCATCGATCTTCTGAAAAATGACTTTGACGGTCTCGCCTTTTTCCGAGGCCTCACGAAAGTCACCAACGAACACCGGTAGCAGGCTACACGAACTCTACCTTATGTCATCCCCGACTTGGTCGGGGATCTCCTTGCCCTTCCCATTGTCACCCCGGTCCCTCCTACTTGTCATCCCCGACTTGGTCGGGGATCTCCCCTCTTTCCCCGCATTTCACAGCCCCTTCATTTGGCATTCCCGAAAATTTTATATAGATTACATACAAACAACATTCTCAAGGGGAACTGGCTATGAAAAATCTTTTTTGGGGGCTTTCCCTTGCCGCCATGGCACTACTTGCTGCCTGCAGTAGTGGTTCGGGAACCAATAGCGAGCCTTTGGAAATTAGTTCGAATTCCTCCTCGGAATCGTTCGACGAATACGACGGCGAGTCCAGCGTTTCTGAAGAGCCGGAATCCAGCGGCTCCGAAGGCGTGGAAGGCTCTTCTGCAAGTGTTTCCGGCGGCAGCAGCGACGCCAGCGCCTACGACGTGGTCACCGGCACGCTTACCGACTCCCGCGACGGACAGACCTACAGGACCGTGAAAATCGGTGGCCAGGTGTGGATGGCCGAGAACCTGAACTTTGTGACGGAAAACAGCTGGTGTGGTGGCGGAAGCGGAACCACAGAAGGGGATTGTTCCATTTACGGTCGTCTGTACAAGTGGGCCGCGGCAGTAGCGAAACCTGAGAATGAATGCGGCTACGGCTATACCTGTGGGCTCAGCGGTACGGTCCGTGGCGTATGTGCCGAGTTATGGCGAGTGGGATGAACTGTTTACGGCCGTGGGCGGCTCCAATGTTGCTGGGAAAATGCTGAAATCTGAAACCGGATGGCAATCGTATTCGGGGATTGAGAATAGCGATACTTATCTTTTCTCGGCGCTTCCTGCCGGCTACGGGGACGGCGATGGGGGTTACTACGACGAGGGTAACAACGCGAACTTCTGGAGTTCGGCCGAGTACGGTAGCATCTACGCGTACAGCATGGGTTTGTACTACGGCAGCGACGGCGCGAACCTGTACAGCTACGGTAAGAGCTACGGGTTTTCCGTCCGTTGCCTTAAAGACTAGGTTGTAGGGGCTTGGATCTAGGGGTTAGGGGTATGAGGTGTGAGGCTCGAGGTTCGAGGCTCGGGAAATGTCATCTAGGGGCTTGGATCTAGGGGTTAGGGGTATGAGGTGTGAGGCTCGAGGTTCGAGGCTCGGGAAATGTCATCCTCGCTGTCATTCTGGAGCCACGCTGTGGCGATAGGGCCTACCGGGCATCTCTTTTCATTCCTCGCATTTGCATTTCCAAAAGCTTTTATATAAATTAAACGACGGGAACTTCCTTAAAGAGGGGTGGATATGCGAAAACTGTGCCTTGGACTTTCTGTTGTCGCCATAGTAATGCTTGCCGCTTGCGATGACGAGACTACCAACGTCACCGAGACCACGGGATTGTCCGTGATTGCAAAGGGTGACAAAATTCCTAGCTGCTCTGCCGACATTGAGGGTAAGATGATTTATGTGGCGCTTCTGTGCCGATGGCAAATGGCAGAGTCTGAAGGGGGAGAAAGGCGAATCGGGCGAACAGGGTGAAGGAAATCAAGGTCCTAAAGGCGAATCTGGCGATTCAAGTTCCAGCAGTTTTGAAGATGCCGGTTCCAGCGAATCTGGTGATTTAACTTCTAGCAGTTCTGAAGATGTCGGTTCCAGCGAATCGGAAGAGTCTTCTTCCAGCAGCGAAGAAGACTCTAGTGGTTCCATATCGCCGGCTTCCAGCAGTGGCAGCATCTACGATGCTGCAGCCAACACCCTTACGGACTTGCGCGACGGGCAGGTTTACAGGACCACCACCATCGAAATCAACGACGCAGAACATGGAATAGACTATTCCGAAGTGTGGATGGCCGAGAATTTGAACTTTGTAACGGCAAGCAGCTGGTGCGGCGGTGGAAGTGAAACGACGGAAGGTGATTGTTCCGTTTACGGCCGTCTTTACTCCTGGAAGGCGGCAATTGCCGTGTGTCCTGAAGGTTGGCATTTGCCGAGTGTAGAGGAGTGGGTTGCACTGATTACGGCCGTGGGCGGTTCCAGCGTTGCAGGGACAATGCTGAAATCTAAAACTGGATGGGAATCGTATCCAGGGGTTGAGAACAACGACACCTATCTTTTTTCAGTGCTTCCTGCTGGCTACAGGTCTGGTGATGGATTTTTCTATTTCGGCTATGCGGACTTCTGGAGTTCTACGGAGTACAATGGCAACTATGCGTACTATATGGACATGGCCGACGAAAACAACGGTGCAAGCCTGGGTCATTACAATAAGTACTTCGACTATTCGGTTCGCTGTCTAAAAGATTAGGTGGTCGACGTATAAATTGAATGTTGGTTTTATCATAAAGAGGGGTGGATATGCGTAAACTGTGTCTTGGACTTTCTGTTGCCGCCATGGTATTGCTTTGTGCCTGTGGCGACGAGACTACCACCAACGTCACCGAGACCACGGGATTGTCCGTGATTGCAAAGGGTGACAAAATTCCTAGCTGCTCTGCCGACATTGAGGGTAAGATGATTTATGTGGCGAATCGGGCAAACCGGGTGAAGGCAAGCAAGGCCCTAAAGGCGAAGATGGCGTAGGTACTCCCGGTGCGTCAGGCAAGTCTTGCACGGCAAAGGCACTGGATGGCAACAAGGGCTACAAGATTGAGTGCGACGGCGACTCCGTGGGTGTGGTACTGAACGGAAAAGACGGAGGACCTGGAGCCGATGGCAAGAGTTTCGTGGACGGCTGGATGGTTGATCCACGCGATAAGCAGCTTTACAGGACTGTAACCATTGGGGACCAGATTTGGATGGCAGAACACTTGAACTACCGTTACCTGGGACCCACCAAAGACCAAGACTCATCCAGTTTCTGCTATCAGAATGACCCTGCCAATTGTGTCAAGTACGGCCGTCTGTACTTGTGGAGTGCCGCCATGGACAGTGCAGGCATCATCGATGGTAATACGGCCAATGGTTGCGGCAATCTTTCGGAATGCCCGCTTGGTGGAACCGTGCGTGGCGTTTGTCCCGAGGGCTGGCATCTGCCCGGCTATGAAGATTGGGAAACCCTGATTGTGACCGTTGATGGTTCCATCACGGGATATGATAGGAACAATACGGCGGGCCTCAAACTCAGGTCCTCTAGCGGTTGGAACAATAACGGCACCGACACCGACGACTATCGCTTCTCGGCGTTGCCTGCTGGCTACTGGGCGGACTGCTTCAGTAGAGTTTCTTCCGAGGGAAAGGACTATGCTGCGTATTTCTGGAGTTCTACAGAGGTTGATAGAAGCCACCCGTACAACATGGTCTTGGGGAAAGGCGGTGCCTTTGCGGACCTGAACTACGAAGGCGGTAAGTGCCATGCTTTCTCCGTCCGTTGCCTTAAGGATTAGTTTTCTACATTTCGCCTCATGATTAGCATTACCAAGCTGTTGATGGATGTGCCGAATTTTGGCGACACTCTTCGCTACACTCCCGAGGCTCACGAAGCCCGGAACGGGGTGAGCGAAGGTCGTGGACCTGTGGTGGTCTGGAACTGCACCAAGACCTGCAACTTGAACTGCGTGCACTGCTACGCCCGCTCCGAGGCCATCAAGTACCAGAACGAACTGACCCACGAAGAAGGCCTTTCGCTCATCGACCAGCTTGCGGACTTCAAGGTTCCCGTCATCCTCTTTAGTGGTGGCGAGCCCCTGTTGCGTCCGGATTTTTTTGAACTGGCGAACTACGCCGCCAGCAAGGGCATTCGCCCCACCATCAGCACCAACGGCACCCGCATCGACGAAGACGTTGCAAAACGCCTCAAGGACATGGGCGTAGGCTACGTGGGTATCAGTTTGGACGGCTGCGAAACCACCCACGACAAGTTCCGTGGTAAGCCTGGTGCCTTCCAGATGGCACTTCGGGGCATTCGCAACTGCGTGGCCACTGGGCAAAAGGTAGGGCTTCGCTTTACTATCACCCGCGACAACGTGCAGGATCTGAATTCCATCTTTGACTTGCTAGAACGGGAAAACATCGACCGGGTCTGCTTCTACCACCTGGTCTACAGCGGTCGCGGTTCTGCCATGGTAGAGCGCGACTTGAACCACGAAGAAAGCCGTCGTGCCATGGACCTGATTATCGAACGCACTCTAGATTTCAGGGCCCGCGGGATCAACAAGGAAATCCTCACGGTGGACAACCACGCCGACGCCGTTTACCTGTACCTCAAGATGAAGGAGCGGGACCCTATTCTCGGGGAGCGCATCCTGAAGCTCATCCAGAGCAACGGCGGAAACCGCAGCGGCATGGCCTTCGGTAACATCGATAGTGTAGGGAATGTCCACCCCGACCAGTTCACCCAGTACATCACCTTAGGCAATGTTCGTGAACGGCCCTTTGGTGAAATTTGGACCGACGTGAGCAATCCCATTATGGCGGGCCTCAAGGACCGCAAGCCCCTTTTGAAGGGCCGCTGCCCCGAGTGTGCCTATCTGAACCTGTGCAACGGTAACTTCCGCACCCGCGCCGAAGCCGTGACCGGAGACTTCTGGGCTCAGGACCCGGCCTGCTACCTGACGGACGAAGAGATTAGGGGCTAACCTTTAGGGGCTGGGCGGTGTCATGCCCGGCTTGATCGGGCATCTCCTTGCCTTAAAAAGCATTTTTCGTAATATTTTTTGGCTTTTTTCCATGGGATAAAGTATATTCTATTCCATGAATTGCGATGATTTGAAAATTTCCGACAAAATCAGGGATTATTTGGGTTCTCACGGCTACGGCGCGGACTTTTCCGTGGAGTCCATAGCAGGTGCCGGTTCTGGCCGTCGTTACTACAGGATTTCTTCCGGGGAACGTACTTCGGTTTTGCAGGTGTCTTCTGAACTGAACGAAGACTTCAAGAAGTTTGTTGAAAATTCCCAGGTGTTCAGGGCTGCGGGCCTGCCGGTTCCCAAGCTCTTTTGCGTGGACGAAGATGCTGTGCAGATTCTGCAAGAGGACCTAGGTTCTCGCAGGCTTCTGGACGACGTTTCTCCGGACAGGCCCCAGTCGGGCAGCGTACGCATCCTCTATCCCGAGGTCATCGAGGCGCTTATCCGCTGGCAGAATGCCTCTCAGTCGCTTTTCAGCACCCATACCGACATTTGGCTCCGCCGCTTTGATTTTGCCGCGCTGAAGTGGGAGACGGATTACTTTACCGAAAACTACCTGAAGGGCCATTGCGGCATTACGGAAATTCCCGACTACGTGCGGAATTTCTACTCCTTGCTGGCAGTGTCGGTGGACGCCCAGACCAAGGTGCTGATGCACAGGGATTTCCAGAGCCAGAACATCATGGTCAAGGACAGTTCCGAGGTGGCCTTCGTGGATTACCAGGGGGCAAGGCGCGGTTCCATGTTCTACGACATCGCTTCGCTTTTGTGGGACCCCTACGTGAGCCTTCCGCTGGATTTGGTCAAGGACTTTTTCGAGTACTGGCGTTTCCAGTACAAGGGCGCCAAGATATACACCAAGGAAGATGCTTGGGAAAGTTTTGTGCATGCAAGCCTCCAGCGCCTTATGCAGGCCATGGGTGCTTTCTGCTTCCTTTCCAAGGTCAAGGGAATCCAAAAGTTCGAGCAGTACATTGAGCCGGGCAAAAAGCAGCTGCGGGTCTTGTTCGCTGAATTCAGAAAGATTGCCAAGGCCACGGACCCTCAGGTGTTCTCCTTTATGGAGAGGGCGCTCCTTTGAGTGGACTGGTTCCCGCCTATACCCAGGTTTATAAGGAACCCGTTGCGTTCCAAAGGGCCTTGGGACTTGCCTACGACGCCTTGGTGCATGGGGCTGTGCCGTTTGACGCCCTTTCCGTGTGGAAGGCACTAGAAAAAAGGATAGGGGAGGGGATCTACATGGGTTCCGGCTTGTTGCTTCCCCATGCCCGCGTTCAGGGGCTTGCTGAACCCCTTATGGCGTTTGTAGTGGCTCCCGAAATCAAGGAAATCGTGGTTCCCCGCGGCGAGACCGCTCAGTTTTTGTGCCTGCTCCTTTCTCCCGCAGAGTCTGCGACGGCCCATACGGTGGCCATTGCCGGAGTGGCCAAGCTTTTGCTGGATCCGGAGTGGAAAAAACGCGCTTTGACCGCTCCCGACGCTCTTTTTTTGCAAAGCTTGTTTTAGTTGAAAGACTCTTTTTTTTGTCAAGACATCCCCAAAAAAATTTCTGTTGATAACCTGTGAAAACCATAGGGACGAATCCTTGATTTGCAAGGGGGTAAAAAGGGTTTTATTAGGCAAAAAACGGAGATTGACGGGCAAAAACAAAAATTGCCCTTTTTAGGCTGAAATTTGAGGTTTTTTAAAAAATTTCACAGAAAAATCTCTTTTCTGTATGTTTTATTTAATTTTGGTGAACGATTTTGTTTGACCCCTTTTTCGTGTTTGGTTGATTGTGGATAATATCGCCTATTTGTTAGATGAAAAATGCTCTCCTTGGGACAGGATTTTGGAGCTTGTCCGCAGAGAATGCAACGATTTTGGTGCCGCCATATTTGACACTGTTGGATTTGAAGGCTTTTTTGATGGCTGTGTGTGCCTGACCGTACCCGACGCTTTCAGGGAAACTTGGCTGAATAGCCATTATGGTGCCTTGCTGCGCAAGACCTGCGCCTCTGTTTACGGAAGCGACTTCGTGGATTACAAGGTTCGCGTTTTGGAGCCTGCATCCAAGGTCGAAACGCCCAAGGTTTCCAATCCTATTCCACAAGAGGTGAAACTCTGGATTCGCGCGGCCAGGCTCAAAGCCCAGCAGGCAACGGCAAAAGCCTCTGCCGAAGAAAAACTTAATTTGTACGAAAAGTACACTTTTGAGAATTTTGTGGAAGGGGAGAGCAACTTTACTGCGTTGAAGGCCTGCCAGACTATTGTGGACCATCCGGGCGATGCGGCCATGAACCTTTTGCTGGTCTATGGCGCGCCGGGTCTTGGGAAAACGCACTTGCTCCAGTCCATTGCCGCTAGTTTGCGCGAAACCCGTCCTGGGCTTCGCATCGTCTACCGCCAGGCGTATGATTTCCTCAGGGATTTCACCGCCATGGGCAAGGCCGCCGTGGACAAGGACTGGGCAAAGCTGAACGAGCTGAAGCAGCAGTTCTCGGACCGCTATGAGCACTGCGACGTGTTGCTGATGGACGATATCCAGCTCTTGAAAAATGGAATCAAGTGCCAGGAGCGTTTGGCCATGCTCATCAAGTACATGGGCCAGATGGGGCATCAGGTGGTGCTGTCTTGCGATTGCCACCCTTCCAAGTTTAAGAAACTTTCTGCCGGCGAACATCCTGAGAAAAATTCCCTGTCCCACGAACTTACGGACAAGCTATTGAACCCCTTGGAAAACTGCGTTGCCGTGGGCATTGCCGAACCGGATTTCAATACCCGAATGGCCCTCATCCGCAAGATGTCAGAGAACATTCCCCTGGTAGAGCCGGACCGCGAAGAGATCTGCCGTTACCTGGCCATCCAGCCTAGGGCCAATGTGAGGATTATCGAAGGGCTTATGAATTGGCTCAGGGCCATGCACATTTTGAATAACGTGGAGCTGAACCTTTCCAACGTGAAGAGGATGCTTTCTGCGCCAAAGCCCGGCGAGGCCGCGGTCCTTACGGTGGACAATATCGTGGAGTCCGTTGCTGCGGAGTTTTCCATGGATCAGCGGGTATTGTCTTCCAAGCGACAGGACATAGGGGCTTCCATTCCCAGGAAGATTGCCATGTACCTGTGCCGGGAACTCACTACGGAATCCCTGAAAAAAATCGGCGACCTTTTCAACCGGGACTATTCCACGGTCATAGCCTCCATCAATTCCTTAGTTGACCAGATGGCCACCGATCAGGCGCTTGCTCGCAGGGTCCAGGACATCCGCTATTTGCTAGAAAGCTGAAATTCGCAAAAAAGCTGTTTTTTGGCTTATTTCATGGGAATCTTGGTGTTCACTTCTTGAAATAGTGTATATTTTTAGGTAAAAAAAAGAGGTGCTTATGAAGAAGTTCTTTTTGACGTTTTGCGGGTTTGCCGCAGCCCTGATGCTTGTGGCTTGTGGTGACGATAGCGGTTCCAATTCTGTGGACCGCGAGTCGAACAAGTCTTCGTCCAGTGTGGATTCTACCGATGGGTCTTCTTCTTCGGCATATGTCGACCCCACTTGGCCTGAAGGGGCCAGGGCCGCTACGCTAGATGATTTGGGAAAATACTACCTGGTAAAGATAAAGGGGGAGACCTTCCACCTGAGTACTGGCATCAAGGAAGGCATGTTCTCCTTGTGGGCCATTGACACCAAGGATAACGTTACCAGCAAAGCCATACTTTTGGTAAAGACGGATTTCAAGAATGGTATCGTGAAGATGAATTCCGCTACCACCAGAACACCATTCAATCTAAATGAATCTCTGGCTAGCCAAAAAATCTTAAAGAATATCATGGAGTCTGGAAATGTTGTGGAATTGTCGTTCATCGTGCTTGGCGATAAACTGATGTACCGCGTGGACAAGGAAAAGTTCGAAGATGCGGAAGTTGAAACGGTAACCTCTGCGAAGGCCTTGGTAAACAGCGCGAAGGATTTGGACAAGAAACGCATTTCTTGCAAAGCGGGCGACACTACTCAAGTCTTGACTTTCTATAATGGGCGATTTGTGCATGAGAAGGTAGCTGGCAAAGACACCGTCTCTTGGTCGGCGGGCTATGTGGATACCTACAGGGGCAGCACTTTCCTTTGGCCGGAGTTTCAATCTTCGTCGTATGTTAATTTGAACGTTTGGAACATTTCTTCTGACCTTAAATCCTTTGAGGGATTCTCGACTTCCATTCAGAGCTTTACTGATTGTTCGCCTTCTGATTTCAAGTATACAGCGGTGGATAAGTCTGCCCTAGTCGGGGATTGGGCCGCTTTCGATGACAAGGCCAATTTGGATTGGAGCCTTGCTTTGAAGGCTTCTATGGATTACTCTTTGAAGGCTGGCCATAGCGAAGACAAGGCTGGCACGTGGGATGTTTATGGCGATGTTCTGCTTTTAAAAGTCTCCACCATGTTGGATTCCCAAAAACGCTGCGCAAACAATGGCTGTAAATTGTCTATCAAAGGACCTGTGACCGGCGTTTCCGAGAATGGATTTACGTACAATCATTCTGAGAAGGGAACTCCTGTCATGCCCACGAAGTGGGGCTTGCCCGAGTACGACGAATAGATCCTAGTTTATGGTAAAAGTAAGGGTTCGACTGCAACATGCGGTTCTGACGGTGCTGGCATTAGCCGCGGCGTCTTGGGCTGCATCTCCCGTGCTGGGGCCTGATCGTGTCCGGAACCTGAAAACCCTGGAAACGGCACCCCTGCTGTTCGAATACCACAGGCTCACAACCGGCGACATGCCCCAGTCTTTTGCCTACCCCAGGCGAGACACCACCTTCCGCAAGAACTTCACGCAGACGGAACGCAATGCGTTGCTCTACTACGATAATGCCTGCGGTCCCATGATTTCGGGACACCCAGGCACCGACTCTGCCGGTTATCTGGATTCGTGCAGTACCCTTGTTCCCCATATAGCCCTTGCCACAAGCCTGGTGGGCGGCATGGATTACCGCGGTGGAGAAGCCCTTGGCGATACCATTTGGCCGGCCGTCGATGGAGGCATTTACCTAAGGGGCTACGCGGACTCCGTGGACTTTGTGCTGGATGCCCGAATCTATGACGAGGGACATTCTGCAGAGACGCCCAGGTCCTTTGACCGGGAGTTTTTGGAAGTCCAAAAGGAAGAAAACAATTCTGGCGTGGAGTATACCAGCTACGCCCGTTACCGCACTCACTTCGGATTCAACCATGACTGGTTGCGGGTGGACCTGGGCCGTGACGTTTTGCACTGGGGGCCGGGCTATTACAACAACCTGACCTTGAACCAGTTTGCCCTCCCTTACAACATGCTGTTGCTGGATATGCAGCTAGGCCCCCTTCGTGTTATCAGTTTCTATGCGGATTTGCGTGTATACAACAACAGCATGAGCATGAAGAACAAGGATGACACCAGGAACCTGTTTGGCCACCGTTACGAACTGGCGGTAGGAAACGCGACTGTGGGCATTAGCGAACTGACGGTACTCTATGACAACATGAAACCCTGGCTCTTTGTGCCGACAGCGCCATTGTTCATGGAAAAGGGGAACTTTTCGGAAAACAGCAACAATGGGGCCTTGGCCTTTGATTTCAACTACCGCCTGTTCCAGTTCATGCGTTTGTATACGGAGTTTTTCCTAGATGACATGGAAAGTCCCGTGAGCTTGGTCAAGAACGACAACATCGAGGCCAAGTGGGCCTGGATGGCAGGCTTGCAGGCGGGGCATGACTTCTATTTCAAGGGACACAAGCTGGAAGTAGGAACCATTGCCGAATACGCCCGCGTGGAACCGTACGTGTACAGCCATTTTAAGGCGAATACGGCCCAGATAGCGCACTTGGGTTACCCTTTGGGAAACCAGGGCGGCCCTAACAGCCGCACGGTGGACTGGAATGTCTTTGCTAGGCTGGACGGCCACATCTTTGCAGGAGTCCGGAACACCTGGTTCTGGAAGGGAACGGATTACGGCAGCGCGGTGAACGACACTACGCCGCATCATGTTCACATGAAACTGCAAAAAAAATACCTGGATGGTGCGAAAATGCAGTATTCCCTGACGCCTGCCTTGAGTTACGAGGGACAGTTTGTTAGCTTCATGGGTGAACTGACTCTGTTTGACGACCGCAAGGTTTATTTGAGGGCTGGCTTTAAATGGTAAAGGCTCCTGAGCTTTTGGCCCCCGCGGGTGATCTTTTCCGCATGAAATACGCCATTGCGTATGGGGCCGACGCCGTCTATGCGGGGCAGCCCGCCTTCTCGTTGCGTTCCCGTGAAAACGGATTCAAAAATTTGGACGATTTGGCCGAGGGCGTTTCTTACGTCCATGGCAAAGGCAAAAAGTTTTACCTGACCAGCAACGTGATTCCCCGGAATACCAAGGTGGAACCGTTTCAGAAGGCCCTGCTTGCCGCTTTGGAACTGAAGCCGGATGCGTTGATCGTTGCGGATCCAGGATTTGTGGGCTGGCTTAGGAAGGTTTCTTCCCAAACAGAAGTTCATTTGTCTGTACAGGCTAACACCACTAACTATTTGACAGCCTCTTTCTGGAGGGAACTTGGGGTTAGGCGGATTATTTTGAGCCGCGAACTTCGCTTGTCCGAGATTTTGGAAATTAAGGAACGCAACCCCGACCTGGAGCTGGAGGTCTTTGTACATGGGGCCGTGTGCATGGCCATGTCTGGCCGCTGCATGCTTTCCAATTGGGTTACCCATCGGGACGCCAACCAGGGAGCCTGCGACAACAGCTGCCGCATGCCTTACCGCCTATACGCCAACGATGGCCCCCAGTGTGCAGACTACAGGGAACATCAGGGGGACTTCTTTTTGCAGCGGACCGACCGTCCGGAACTTGCCCCTGTGGCGTTGGACGAGGACACCTGGGGAACCTACTTTATGAGCAGCCGGGACCTGTGCGCTTTGGACGTGGTCCCCGAACTGGTGGCGGGCGGTTTAGATTCCTTCAAGATAGAGGGCCGCACCCGCTCGGTCTACTACTTGAGTCAAGTGGTTCGGGCTTACCGCATGGCGATTGACGCTTCTGTGCGGGCTTTGGAATCGGGAACTCCTCCCGAGGTTCCACAAGAGTCCCGCCGCGCCATGGGTTTTGTGGATGGCCGCGGGTTTATGCCGGGATTTTTGCGGGGTCCATTGCCTCAAAATTACGAGTCAACCCATGTGGCGGCGGAGTCAGGTTGCGTTTGCGCCCAGATTCTGGATTACGACCCTGCAAATGGTTCTTGCCGAGTGAACGTGAAAAACGCCTTCTCGCTAGGGGACGAACTGGAATTGATGACACCCCAGGGAATGGTTCCTTGTAGCGTAGAGCGTTTGGAAGACTTTAGGGGCGGTGTAGCGGAGCGCCTGCACCCAGGAACCGAGGGCTGTGTTGTTTTATCGGGAGGGGCTTTTACATCGTGTGAAAACCTTTCTCTAGAATCGGCAAAATTTGGCTTTTTTGTGAAACGGACAACCCAAAAATCCTAGATAATAGATAAATTATTGGTATGGCTGTTGACGAAGCGACAAAGAAACAGGACGCACTGGAACTTTACCAGATAGACGATAAGGCCGTCGTCCCGTTTTTCAAGTCCCACTTGGAGGAACTGAAGAAGTACCTTCAAGAACACAAGGACGAGGACTTGTCCCTGCTGGTCAAGCTTAAACAGTTTATCCGCACCTACCGCCTGCCCTTCAACATGCAGCGGTATATGGAGGTGCAGCGGACCTATATCCAGCAGAGCCTGCAGAACCAGATGCAGGACCGCCAGGTGGCGGTGAGCCACTGGATTCAGGAACACGCCTGCAGGCACAGGAACCGCATGATCCAGCTCCAGTGCCTTTACTTGGAAAAAATTAAGGATAAACTAATACCCGAAGTCCAGTCTATGCTGGAAAAGCGGATAGAAAAATTGCAGGGCATCCATGCGGAAGACCCTGCAGAAAAAGATTCGCAAAGCGAATAGGCTTTGGTTTTTACCCTAGCAATTCTTCCTTGCTGATTGCCTTGAAGTTCGTGGCCTTCAGGGCTTCGATGGCCTTGTCCGTATCCTGGAAGCGGAGTATCATGATGTTAGATCCGTTCAGGGTGGAGGGGTAGGCATACATGTAGTCGATTTGCTGGCTGCCCACTGCAGTGGAGAGCAGCTCGGCAAGGCCGCCGATGGCGGCGTTCACGGGGCAGGCCACCACGTCGGTGATGGTAGCGCTGAGGCCCGCCTTGGCCAGCACATCCACGGCCTTTTCCGGGTCACTGACGATAAGGCGGATGAGGCCGAATTCGCCAGAGTCGGCAAGCGTGAGCGAAAGGAGGTTCACGCCGGCGTCGGCAAGCGAGCGGCACACCGCCTGGAGACGGCCCGGACGGTTGGAAACGAATACGGATACTTGCGGAATCTTCATGTTGTACCTCCTTACATCTTCTTGCGGTTGTCAATAACTCTCTTAGCCTTGCCTTCGCTACGCGGCAGCGAATCGGGTTCGCACAGCGTGACGATCACAGAAATGCCGAGGATCTGCTCGATGGAGTGCTTGAACTTCTTGTTCAGCTGTTCCATGGCGCTCATGGAGTCGCTCACCATGTCGCGGGAAACTTCCACCTTGACTTCCAGCGTGTCCATGTTGTTCTTTGTGTCCAGCACGATCTGGTAGTGCGGCAATGCCTTCTCTGCACGGAGGAGGGCCGTCTCGATCTGGCTCGGGAACACGTTCACGCCGCGCATAATAATCATGTCGTCGCTACGGCGGCCAATGCGGCGGATGCGGCGGATGGTGCGGCCGCAGCTGCACTTGGTCTTCTCGATGGTTGTAATGTCGCGCGTACGGTAGCGGATGATGGGCATGGCCTTCTTGCTGAGCGTAGAAAGCACCAGCTCGCCCTCTTCGCCGTCCGGCAGCGGTTCAAGAGTTTCCGGGTCGATGATTTCGGGGTAGAAGTGGTCTTCGAAGATGTGGATGCCGTCGCGGCACTCGCATTCGCAACCCACGCCCGGGCCAACGATTTCGGAAAGGCCGTAGATATCGTACGCCTTGATGCCGGTCTTTTCTTCGATGTAGTCCCGCATGCCGTCGCTCCACGGTTCTGCGCCGAAGATTCCGCGCTTGACCTTCAAGTCACGGATGTTGATGCCCATCTTTTCGGCAACGTCGATGATGCGGACAAAGTAACTCGGGGTTCCGCCCACCGCGGTAACGCCGAAGTCCTTCATGAGCATCACCTGGCGTTCGGTATTGCCGCCGCTGATGGGGATGACGGTCGCACCGAGGGCTTCAAAGCCGCCATGGATGCCGAGACCGCCGGTAAACAGGCCGTAGCCGTAGAAGTTCTGCACAATATCGGTGCTGCGGAAGCCGCAGGCGAGGAGGCCGCGCTTGACGACCTGGGCCCACACGTCCATGTCTTCCTTGGTGTAGCCCACCACGATGGGCTTGCCGGTGGTGCCGGAACTTGCGTGCAGGCGCACCACTTCGCTCATGTCGACGGCGAATAGGCCATACGGGTAAGTGTCACGTAAATCCTTTTTCATGGTGAAGGGGAGCTTGGCGACATCCTTGAGAGTCTTGATGTCGTCGGGCTTGAGGCCCTTCTCGTCCATGCGTTCACGGAAGAGCGGGACCTTTTCGTAGGCGAGCTTTACGGTGGCACGCATGCGCTGCAGTTGCAGGTCGCGGAGTTTTTCTTCGGGCATGAAGTCCAGGGCCATTTCGGGCAGGACTTTATTTTCTTCGTCATTCCAGGCGGTTGAACGCATATAATCCTCAAATGCCGGTCCTTGGTACCGGGTTAAAAATACAGGGTAGAATTTATCTTTTTTTCTTTGGGAAAAAACAAAAAACAAATGAAAAATTTTGGTGAAAAAACCGTTTTGCCTGTTTGACAAGAAATGTAAAACTCGGGCTTTGCGTCCGGGGTTGTTTTTGCCCTGCTTTTTTAGGGGCTTTTGTGGGCTGGATTCCCTTTTTTTTGTATTTTTGGGCAGAATTTTATCTTTTTTTGACTGGATAGGTAGGTTTATTCTGCGCTGTCGCTTGATTTTTTTGTTGCTCTTTTTTGTGGGTTTTGCTTCGGCCCAGCTTCTGGATTTGTCCCAGATGCCGGGTAACTACATGGCGGAGAATAAGGTCCGTAAGGTCCGTGTGGAAGGAAACCAGCACATGGACGAACGGGATATTTTAAGCAGGATTGGTGTTCGTGGTGGAGAGAGCTATTCGCCGGTGGCACTTTCCGAAAGGGTCCAGGGCGCTGTGACCTCCCTTTATGAATCGGGACTTTTTGACGACGTTACCGCCTGGGTGGATTATGTGGACGAAGGGTCCGACGTGGACCTGATTTTTAAGATTAAGGAACTGCCCGCCTTGGACACGGCCATTATTGACGGCTGTGACGAGGTCCCCGAAGAGGACTTGCGGTTGAAAATACGCCTGATTCCGGGCCGGGTTTACAGCAAGAGCCAGCTGGAGCGGGACCGCCAGGCCATGATAGACTACTACCATTCCGAAGGCTATTTGCTTGCGGAAGTGGGCTATCGGGAAACTCCTACCGACGAGAACAAGAACCAGGTCACCTTCATTGTCCGTGAAGGCGAAAAGGTGAAGGTCCGCCAGTTTGACATCCAGGGCAATGAAAACGTTCCCTCCGAAGACATCATGGAGCACATGCTCACCAAGCTGGACCAGTGGTGGGGCGGCGGCGAATTTAAGGAAGCCGTGTTCGAGGCTGACCGCGATACCGTATTGAATGCCATCCGCCATTTTGGCTACTTGGATGCGGAATTGACCGACTACCGTGCGGAATACTTGCCGGATTCTTCTTGCCTCTTCTATTTGGGCCGGATGGTACCTATTGGGGAGCCCTTGCAGATCCTTTACGACCAGCTGAACCGCGCCATGGGGGATACCGCTACGGCCATGGCCAAAATGGCGGGAAAGCCCACCATGGAAGTGACCCATTACTTTAGGCAAATGCATAACGCCCCCTTCCATGACAAGGTGTCCCGTCCGCTACCCCAGGTCAAGTCCGAAGAAGACGCCCTGAAGCTTTTGAACGACATCATCCGCTACGAAAAGTCCCGCAAGGAATGGTTGAAAATCGTGGAGGGCCGCAAGTTCAACAATCCGAAAATTGATTCCCTCAGGTACAAGAAGAAGCGTTCTCCCTACGAAGAAAAGCTGTTGGTCCGCTACATGATAGAGGACATGTTCCCTGCCTTGAACAAGTACGACAACATCCATACCTCCAGCGCTATCTGCATCCACATCGCCATGATAGAGGGCCGCAAGTACTACATGGGCAATGTCCATTTTACGGGCAACGAGGTGCTGAACGATGGCATTTTGAACTACGCCTTCCGCTTGGATAGCGGCGAAGTCTTTGACCAGTACAAGTACGACGCCTCCCGCAAGGCCATTTTGGACGCCTATCGCGAAGACGGCTACCTGTTTGCCCAGTTCGACGAAGAACGGACCTTTGTGAACGACTCCGTGGTGAACCTTACGTACCGCATGCGCGAGGGCTTGCCTGCGTCTATCCACAAGGTCTATATCCGCGGTAACACCAAGACCAACGAAAAGGTGATTCGTCGCGAGGTTCGCCTGTATCCTGGCGATACCTACCGTCAGTCTGCTTTGGAACGTAGCTTCCGTGAAATCATGCAGCTCAACTACTTTGACATGGTTACCCCCGACATCAAGGTGGTGGGCGAGCAGGAAGTGGACCTGGATTTCAACGTGCAAGAAAAAGAAGCGGGTACGGGTCAGTTCAGCTTGGGCGTGTCCTACAGCCAGAGCGATGGACTTGTGGGAACCGCCAGCGTGTCTATTCCCAACTGCTGCATGGGTAACGGTCAGGCAGCCTCCTTCAGTGTGGAATACGGTATGGACAAGAGGAGTGCTGCGGTGAGCTTCCAGGAGCCCTGGTTCCTGGACAAGCCCATAACCGTGGGAACGAGTCTCAGCTACAGCTGGTGGAACATGAGCGACTACGATGACCCCAACATCACCCGTTATGGTGGTCAGGTGTACGTGGGTAAACGACTCAAGTGGCCCGACGACTATTTCTACGGTCAGGTGGG
Organism: Fibrobacter succinogenes; assembly: GCA_902767785.1. Taxonomy (GTDB): domain Bacteria; phylum Fibrobacterota; class Fibrobacteria; order Fibrobacterales; family Fibrobacteraceae; genus Fibrobacter; species Fibrobacter succinogenes_D. The sequence continues at coordinate 67,358 of CACXIR010000029.1, forward strand.
TTACAGCTGGCTCATGAACAAGCAGGGACCCAATATCGACGGCAGCTACGTGGTATATACCGGTCTGGAATCGGCGGTGAACTTCCGCTTGATTCGTGACGACAAGAACCTGCCCCAGTTCCCCACGGACGGATCCCGCTATGTTCTGGACGTGCAGGTGGCAGACGATGTACTCTATAGCGACTTTGAATTTGTCAAAACCGAGCTTACCATCAAGTGGTGGTTCCCGCTGTTCAGGGACCGCCTGGCCATTGCCCTTACTAACGAGTATGGCGTTATCATAGGCGACCAGCTGCAGTATCGCACCTTGTACACCATGGGCGGCGTGCTGGGCTACGAAGGCATGATGCGAGGCTATAGCTCTGGTTCTATCGGCTACCGCCGACTGGGACGCAGCTTCCAGTACTTGGGTGCAGAACTTCAGTTGGGTGTGGTTCCCCAGACGTTCTACTTGCTGCCCTTCTTCTTTGATGCGGGCAATGTGTTCGGTGAACGCTACAATCCACGAACCAAGGTTCCCAAGCCCAGCCGAAATCCGCTTAACGAATGGGATCCCACCAGCCTCAAGAAGGACATCGGTTTCGGGTTCCGTGTAGTGGTTCCCATGCTTGGCATTATCGGATTTGACTTTGCCTGGCCATTGGATGTGGGTGAGACCTATTCCGGTTTGCAGCGTACCGAGGTGGGTGACATGGAATTCAACTTTGTCATAGGTCAGGGATTCTAAAGGAGGCGATATGCTGAATGGAACGCTTATCCGTCGAATTGTGATTTTGCTTGCCATGGCGCTTGCCTGTTCGGCCTATGCCGAAGACGGGTTACGTATTGCCCATGTGGATTCCAAGCTTATTTTTGACGGCTACAAGGGCACCCGCAAGGCCCAAGAAGAATACGACCGCCAGGTGGCTAAATGGGAACAGCAGGGCAACCTGCTCCAGAAGGAACTTTCTGCCATCAAGGAAAAGTTGGACAAGCAGGTGTTGATGCTCTCTGACGAAAAAAAGCGGGAGCTGGAGGCAGATTACGCCAAGAAGGAAACGGAACTTAAGGAATTCATTGACCGCGTCTATGGTCGTAAGGGCGAGCTGATTTCTGAAAACGAGAAGGTTAGCGGCCCCATTATCCAGCTGATTCGCAAGGCCATAAATGAAATTGCCCTGCAAGAGGGCTACGACATGGTGGTGGACCGTGCCACCGGTGCGGTGGTTTTCTGGAAAAAAGAGAACGACCTGACTCAGAAGGTGCTGGACTACCTGAATAACAGGTAGCGTTTCATGCTATACGAGGTCCTTGGAATGGGGCCGCGGCGAACTTATCGGTAGGATTCTGTTTTCAGAATCCTATTTGCGTTTTGGACCCGCTCGGGGCTAGGGGACTTCGTGTCCTTTAATGCATAGTCCAGTCCCATCTCTTTATACTTTGCCAATGCCAGCGAGTGGTAGGGGAGGACCTCCACCTTTTTCACGTTGGAAAGGGTGCCGATGAACTCGCTGGCTTGCTGCAGGTACTCGTCGTTGTCGCTAATGCCGGGTACTAGCACGTGGCGGATCCAGATGGGCTTGCGGATTTCGTCCAGGTAGCGGAACATGTCCAGGTTGTGGTCGATGGGGTGTCCCGTCAATTTTTTGTGCAGCTCGGGGTCCATGATTTTAAGGTCCACCAGCAGCAAGTCCGTTGCTTCCATAAGCCGCTGGAACTTGCCAAAATAAGGTTCGGTGCGAACAAAGTTTACGCCCGAGGTGTCGATGCAGGTATGGACCCCCGCATCTTTTGCAAGTTCAAAAAACTCGATGAGAAAATCCATTTGCATTAAAGGCTCGCCGCCGCTGACGGTGATGCCGCCCTCGGTTCCCCAGTAGCCTTTGTAGCGCAGGGCTTTTTTCAGCAGGTCTTCTGCGGAAATGTCGAAGGCACCGGCAGCGGTGCCCTTGAAATCCCAGGTTTCTGGATTGTGGCAGAACAGGCACCGCATGGGGCAACCTTGGGTGAACACTACAAAGCGTACGCCTGGCCCGTCCACAGAGCCGAAGGTTTCGAGCTTGTTGATTCGTCCTAGCATAATTCTAGAAAGCCTCCCGCAAGTCGATGGTTAGGCCCAGGTGCTTTCCGTCAATTAGGGAAATGTCCCCTCGGGCGTGGAGCTTTTCGCTCCTGTTCAGGGCCAGGCGTCCGCCAAATCCCACGGAATAGTGCAACTGTCGTCTGAACATTTCGCTAAAATAGGGGCCAGTTTGCAGGGCCTCTCCAAATATTACGCCTCCCAGCCTCCAGAACAGGGGGCGGCGGAATTCCATTTGCCAAATCATGGCCTGGTTGTCGTTCCAGAGGCCGCTTTCTACGCCGCGGAAACGGTCCGTGCCGTCGGGGCCAACGAGCCTTCCCAGGGGAATGTTGTCTCCTGCGCTTTGCTTGAAAACGAACCCCAGGGCTAGCGATGTCCGCCAGAATAGGGGCGTGTAAAATCGCATGTCCAGCGTTTCGGTGTGGAAGTCGAAATCCACTCCGTAAAAGAGTTCTTCGAAGGCGGCGTAGTAGCCTTGGGTGGGCCAGTTGATGTTGTCCCGCTCGTCCAGGGCGATAATGTAGCCGCCGCCAAGCATGGTTCCATCCTTGGTTTCGGGGGTGCGTTCCAAGTCGATTTCTCGAGTTTCGCCATCTACCACGGGGCCGTACCGCAGCGGGAGCCATTTGGGGATGCCGAAACTCAGTTCGAATGGGACGTTCCAGTGGAATTGTGTAATTTCGTATTCGTCAACGGGGTCAAAACTTCCGCGGGATCCCCGTTCAAAGAGGGAGTAGTTCCACTTGTATAGTTCGAACTTGGCGGGAATGTGCAGCTGGTCCTTAAGGAGCCAAAAATTCGGGGAAACGCGGCCCCCGTATTGCTTGCGGGTGGTGCCCAGTGCCACGAAGTCGATGGTGGACACATGGGAACTTCCCTCGAAGGGCTTGAAAAATAGCACCAGTATGCCGCCGTACTCCAGCTCCGTGTCCTCGGAGTAGGCGAGGACGGGTAGAGCCGAGAACCGCTGGAAGTGTTCCTGCGAGCTGTCTTGCGCGTGTGCAAAATAGGCAAGCACAAGACAGACGATAATGGCGCGGACAAAGCTCATACGGAACAAGTATAGAAAACATTTTTATTACATTTAAGAAGAAGACTGGTGCTGTGTCATTCTGAGCGGAGTGCGAAGTACGAAGTCGAAGGATCTACTAGATCTTTTGACGCCCCCTATCGCCTGCGGCTTAAGGGTTCGCTCAAGATGACACTAGCGTAATCACACATTTCACACCACGAAGCGAGCTAATATGGCCGAACAGAATAAAGCAGAAAAATTCGTTTTCTACATGTACAAGATGACCAAGTCGTACCCGCCTAACAAGGAGGTGCTGAAGGATATTTCCCTCAGTTTCTACTACGGTGCAAAGATTGGCATCATCGGCCAGAACGGTGCCGGTAAGTCTACGCTGCTCCGTATTATGGCGGGCATCGACAAGGAATTCCAGGGCGAAGCCTGGATCGAGCCGGGCCGCACC